>DATIAY010000097.1:0-8556 GCA_035457825.1 Candidatus Methylomirabilota bacterium | reverse complement strand
CGAAGATTGGGCGGCGGCGCGGGTCAACACGGCGCTGGCCCCGGGCGACGAGCTCTACACGGGAGCGCCCGGGAACCTCGAAGTCCAGATCGGAGCCCGCGCCTACGTGCGGGCGTGGGCCAATACCCAGCTCGGCCTGGCAAACCTGGATCCGGACTTCCTGCAGCTCAAGGTCACCGCGGGCACCGTCTCCCTCGACCTCCGCCGGCTCGAGCCCGGGGACACCGTCGAGCTCGATACCCCGAAGGCGGCCTTCACGATCGAGCGCGCCGGCTATTACCGCGTCACCGTCACGGCGAGCCGGACGTCGTTCATCACCCGCCGGGGTGGCCGCGCCACCGTCACGCCCGCTAGCGGCACCGGCGCCGCGATCGCCCCGAGCGAAGAGGTCGTCGTGGAGGGCGCGGATGGCGCCCAGGTCGCCACGTACGTGGCGCCGCCACGCGACGAGTGGGACCGCTGGAACTACGCACGCACCGACCAGCTGATCGATTCCGTGAGCGCGCGGTATCTGTCCCCCGGCATTTACGGTATCGACGACCTCGACCACTACGGGAGCTGGCGGATCATCGAGCCCTACGGCCCGGTGTGGGTGCCCGACCGGGTACCCGCTGGCTGGGCGCCCTACAGCACGGGAGCCTGGATGTGGTACCCGACCTTCGGCTGGACCTGGGTGGACTCGGCCCCGTGGGGCTGGGCACCCTATCACCATGGGCGCTGGGTCTTCGTCAGCGGGTTCTGGGCGTGGGCGCCCGGGCCGATCCTCGCCACTCCGGTCTACGCGCCGGCGCTCGTCGCCTTCTTCGGCGGCCGCCCCAGCGTCAGCGTCGGCGTCGTTGGCCCCGCCGTGGGCTGGGTCGCGCTCGGCTGGGGTGAGCCGCTCATTCCCTGGTGGGGTCCGGTCGGCTTCATCGGGGTGCCGTGGTGGGCGGGTTGGGGCGGGCCACGGATCGTCAACAACGTAGTGGTCACCCGCACCACCGTCGTGACCGCCAGCGGCATCACCGTGTACCGGAACATCGGCGTGCGGGATGGGGTGGTGGTCGTCCCGCACGACCGCTTCGGCCGCGGGCCGGTAACGCCAGTGCGAATCGCCAAGGTCGACCCGAGTCGCCTCGAGCCCGTGCGCGGAGCGCTCGGGTTTGCCCCGGTCCGCGCGAGCCTCTCGCCCGACGTGGTCCGCGGCACGCGCCCGCCGGAGGCGGCGCTCAAACGGCCGGTGGTCACCACCCGCGCGCCCGAAGATCCGGCGCGCTGGCTGAAGCCTCACGGGATCGCGGAGCCGGCGCCGCCGGCGAAGCCGCAGTTGGTGCCGAAACCGGCGAAACCCGATGCAACAGTGGCCGCCCCTCGCCCGGAATTCGGTCCGAGCACGCTCGAGCGCCCGCGGCCGCCACGGCCACCGGGCTTCGAGCGGCAGCCGCCGGCAGCGCCTCGTGCCGCGACCCCGGCGCCGACTTCCGAGCGACCGGCCCGCACGACGCCGGAAGCCAAGCCTCGACCGACACCACCGCCGGGCACGGAGTCGCGTCCCGGCGTGCCGGCACCACCTCCCCGCCCGGTCTCGCCGCCGCAACGTGAGGTGCGCGCTTCTCCGCCGCAAGCCACGTCTCAACCGACGCCCCGCGTCGAGTCGCCGGTGCCGCCTCCCCGCCCGGTGTCGCCACCGCAACGTGAGGTGCGAACCACTCCCCCGCAGCCAGGCGTCGCGCCCCGGGCGGCGACGCCGGCGCCACGCGTGGACGTGCGGCCGTTGCCGGGGGAGCCCGCGAACCGCCTGTTTCCCGGGGGGCGTTCCGAGGTGACGCCACGAAGGGATGCCCAACCGTCGGTCGGCGCACCCGCCCCGCGCGGCTCCGATCGCGAAGATCGTTCACAGCCCGGGGAGGTGAGGTCATCCCCGCGCCGCTGAAATCCGCACGGACAGACGACCTGTCGCGATTCCGGCGCGGTGACCGGGGAAGCGCTACTTGCCCAGCTTGGCGAGGTAGTCCGGACCGACCAGGATCTCTCGAGGCTTCGCGCCCTGACCCGGACCAATGATCCGGTCCTGCTCCATCATGTCGATGAAGCGCGCCGCTTTGGGATAGCCCAGGCCCATGCGCCGCTGCAGGAACGAGATGGAGGCCTGGCGCTGGCCGATGACGAGGCGAACGCAGTCCCAGTAGAGGTCGTCGCGCTCGGCCGCCTCGCCGACGTCGCCGCCCCCCTCCCCGTCGACCGGTAGCTTCACCTCCTCGTACACGGCCGTGCCCTGCGTGCGCAGGAACTCGCAGACGGCCTTGACCTCCTCGTCCGACACCCAGGCGCCGTGCACCCGCATGCTCCGGCCCGCTCCGGGGGGGATGAAGATCATGTCGCCCCGCCCCAGCAGCTGCTCGGCGCCGTTGGCGTCGAGCACGGTGCGCGAATCGACCTTGGACGCCATCTGGAAGGCGATGCGGGTCGGGAAGTTCGCCTTGATGAGGCCGGTGACCACGTCCACTGAGGGGCGCTGCGTGGCGACGATGAGGTGGATGCCGACGGCCCGAGCGATCTGGGCCAGCCGGACGAGGGCGGTCTGCACGTCGCCCGCCGACACCATCATGAGATCGGCCAGCTCATCGATCACCACGATCCAGTACGGCAGCCGCTCGGCTGCCTCCACCGCCTTGTTGTAGCCCTCGATGTTCCGCACCTGGCGAGCCTGCAGCAACGCGTACCGCTCGTCCATCTTGCTCACGATCCAGCGTAGCCGGGCCGCGGCCTCCTTGGCGTCCGTGACCACGCGGGCCAGCAGATGCGGGATGCCCTCGTACACCGTGAGCTCGAGCCGCTTGGGGTCGATCATGAGGAAGCGCACGTCGGCCGGCGTCATCTTGTAGAGGATCGAGCAGATCATCGCGTTGAGACCGACGGACTTGCCCGTGCCCGTGGCTCCGGCGATCAGCAGATGCGGCATCGCCGTGAGGTCGGAGACCACCGGCCCGCCTGTCACGTCCTTGCCGAGCGCCAGGGGCAGGCGTCGCTTGGACTGGGTGAACTCCGACGAGGCGAAGATCTCCCGCAAGTAGACGAGTGCCGGCTCGGCGTTGGGAACTTCGACGGCCACCGTGCCCCGCCCCGGGATGGGTCCGACGATTCTCACCGCGGCGGCCTTGAGGGCCAGGGCCAGATCATCGGCCAGGTTGACTACCCGGCTGATCTTGACACCGGCTGCCGGCTCGAACTCGTAGGAGGTGATCACCGGGCCGGGGCTCACCTGCACGATGCGCCCTTCGACCTCGAAGTCGAGGAGCTTGCGACGCAGAGTCTCGGCGTTGTCCTGCAGTTCCTCGCGGCTCACTGCGTGTTCGGCGGCGTCCGGGACCCGAAGCAGTCCCAGCGGGGGCAGCTGAAATGCCGCCGCGCCGTCCCGACCGAAGTCGAAGGTCTCCTGCCAGGCCAGGCCCCCCGCCGCTCGGGGGCGCGGCTCGACGACGACCGGCGGCTGGGCGCCCTCGCCGGCAGCGGGGACCTCGGGCAACGCGAGCGCGGTGGCAGCAGCGCTCTCCTCGATGCTCACCGCCCGATCGTCCCGGGCCCTGGCCCGGCCACGCCGCCTCCAGGCGGTCAGCCGCGCGCCGAGAGCGCGGGACAGCGCGCCATAGGAGATCTGGGTCACGCACAGCACGCCGATGGAGACACCGGCCACGAGGACGAGCCAGGCCCCCACGCGGCCGACGGCAGCGTCGAGCATCTGGGCCAAACCCCATCCCAGGAGCCCGCCCGCTCCGGCCTCCTGGGAAGTCCACAGGGGGGCGGCCTCGGTGAGCAGACCGGTAGCACTCAGCAGCAGGACTCCGAGCCCGGCGAAGGGCAGCCAGCCGGCCCCGCTGACGGGAGGGCGCACGAAGGCCCGGATTCCGACGAGGGCCAGCACCAGGGGAACGAGGAAGGCGGCATAGCCCAGCGCGCCAAAGAGCGCCCAGCCGAGCCAGATACCGACGGGGCCGGCCGGTCCACGCTGTCCCCCGGGATCCAGGGTGAGCAGCGCGATCAGCGTGAAGCCGGCCATGACCAGCAAGACGATCCCCTTCACCTCGCGCCGCCACCGGCCGACCTTCCGGCTCCGGCGAATCCGGCGCGACCGCTCGCTGGCGGGGAGCGCGGTCGCCATTACACCTCCAGAATCATCGGCAGCACCACCGGCTTGCGCTGGAAGCGCTGATTGATGAAGGAGCGAACGGTGACCCGCACGAGCCCGGCGATGGCCTCCCGGTCGACGGCGGCGGCGGGCTCGCGCCCCGCCAGAGCGGCGACAATCGCCGCCCGCAGCTCGTCGAGGAGCGGCTCACTCTCCTTCACGTAGACGACTCCCCGCGACGCGATCTCGGGCCCCGCCCGCAGCGCGCCGTCCCGTCCCACGACGAGCCCCACCGTGACCAGCCCGTCCTGGGCGAGGAGCTGGCGATCGCGTAGCACGACCGCGCCGATATCGCCGACGCCCTTGCCATCCACCAGCACCCGCCCCACCGGGTAGCGGCCGACCACGCGGGCGGCGGTCTTGGTCACCTCCAGACCCATGCCGTCCTCGATCAGGAAGACCCGGTCGGGTCCGACCCCAAGGTCTTCGGCCAGCCGCGCGTGCCCGAGCAGGTGGCGGTACTCACCATGCACGGGCACGAAATACCGGGGACGGGTCAGGTTCAGCATGTGCTTGAGGTCTTCCTGGCTGGCGTGGCCGGAGACGTGGACGAAGGCATTGTCCTCGTAGAGGACTTCTGCCCCCAGACGGAGCAGCGCGTTCACCACCCGGCCGATGGTGCGCTCGTGGCCGGGAATGACCCGCGCCGAGATGATCACGAGGTCACCCCGCTCCACCTGGATGGCCTTGTGCTCGCCCGCGGCCATGAGGGCCAGCGCCGAGTGCGGCTCGCCCTGACTGCCGGTGGAGAGAATCACCTGTCGGCGCGGCGGGAGCGCGGCCAGGTCTTCGAGCGGCAGCAGCAGGGCATCCGGGATCTTGAGATAGCCACGCTCGGCGGCGATGGCCGCATTCCTCTGCATGCTCATGCCCAGCAACGCCACCCTCCGGCCGTGCTCGGCGGCGAGGGCGAGCACCTGCTGGAGACGATGGATATGAGAGGCGAAGGTGGCCACGATGATGCGTCCACTCGCACGCTGAAATCGCTCGCGGAGGGCCACGCCCACCTCCGCTTCGGACGGAGTATGGCCCGGGCGGTCCACGTTCGTGGAGTCGGAGCAGAGGAGCAGCACGCCCTGCTCCCCGAGCTCGGTGAACCGGCGAAAGTCGGGCGCTTCGCCGTCGAGGGGGGTGGGGTCGAGCTTGAAGTCGCCTGTATGGACGATCGTGCCGACCGGCGTCTCGATGGCCAGGCCGATGCCGTCAACGATGGAGTGGGTGACCCGGATCGGCTCGACCCTGAACGGGCCGATCTCGATGCGATCGCGCGGCCGGATGGGGCGGAGATCGGCGGTGGCCAGCAGGTCGTGCTCCCGCAGCTTGTCGGCGACCAGCGCCAGTGTCAGCGGTGTGCCGTACACGGGCAGGCGGGTCTGGCGCAGCAGGTAGGGCAACGCCCCCACGTGGTCTTCGTGTCCGTGGGTGAGGACTACGGCCCGGAAGCCCTCCCGCTTGGCCAGGGCGTACGAGAAGTCCGGGATGATGTAGTCGATCCCGGGCATCTCCTCGGTATCGGGGAACATGAGGCCGCAGTCCACGGCGACGAGGTCGTCGCCGAACTCGACGAGCATCATGTTGAGCCCGATCTCGCCCAGGCCGCCGAGGGGAATCAGTCGGACGGAGGGCTCGGTCAGAGGGAGCACGCGGACTCCTTTCGCTGGGCGGCAATCATGGTAGCACCCACCTCCCCGGTGGCCGAATTTCAGGGGTCGGTGGTCACACCTCCGCGAACGGGGAGGTCTGGAGGGGGCGCGCCGAGTGCCCCCTCCAGGCTCAAGATCAGGTCTGGATGGGGGTGCGTCTGATGATGCCCCCTCCAACTAGAACGGCGCGACAGCCCCCAGGCGGTCGGTCAAGTCGCGGGCATGGCGCTGGAACTCGGCCCGCTCCGCGGCAGGGATGGGGTCGCCGGGGATGAACTTCTCGCCCAGGGGATTGACGAACGTCCCCTGCTTGGCAACCCGATAGTCCAGGTGGGGGCCTGTGGACAGGCCGGTCGAGCCGACGTAGCCGATCACCTGCCGCTGGTTTACGCGGGCGCCCCGCCTCACCTGGGCTCCTACCCGGGACAGGTGGTTGTAGATCGTCTCGTACCCGGCGCGATGTCGCAGGTGAACCTGGATGCCGTTGCCGCCGTTCCAGCCCGCCCTCAGCACCAGGCCGTCGGCCACGGCGCGCACCGGCGTGCCGACCGGCGCCCCGTAGTCGATGGCCAGATGCGGGCGGACGCCGCCCAGGACGGGGTGCGGGCGCGCCCAGGTGAACCCCGACGTGATGCGGGTGAACTCGAGCGGCGACTTGAGGAAGCTCTTGCGCAGTGACCGGCCATCGAGATCATAGTAGGCAAAACGATCCTTGGCTGGCGTCCAGCCGATCCCGGTGAGGACTTTCTTGTCGCTGGCATACTGGGCGGCAAGCACGCGACCGTAGTTGACGAAGCTGTCGCCCGCGTAACGCTTCTCCACGATCAAACGGAAGCGATCGCCGACCCGGGTGTCGGCGGTGAAGTCGAAGTCCCACTCGAAGATGTTGACCACGGACAGCACCAGCGAGGCCGACTCGCCGGCCTGCTCGATCGCCTCGAACAGGGACCGCTCGACCTTCCCCTGTACCGTGACGACCCTGACGTCGGGCGTCGACTCCAGGCGCTTGGCGGTCCAGCCCTCCTCCTCGGCCACCGCCACGTAGCCGAGCCAGGGGCTGGGCTGCACGGTGACAGCCGTGGGGGTGTCGGCCGGACTCCAGACAATCTCGATCGCATCCCGGGGCCGTAGCCGCCTGAGGTCGAGCCCGCCCCGGGCCAGCGCGGTTCCGACCTGGTGAGCTACCCCGGTGTCCATGCCGGCCCGGATCAGCGCCTTTACCAGGGTGTCTCCCCGCCGGAGTTTCACGGTCTGCATCCGCAGCCGCGGCGCTTGGGTTGCCGGTTCGGGCGCGGCGATGGCGGTGGGCTCGGGCTCGCTGGGCGCAGCGTGCCACCGGTAAGCGAGGGCCCCGGCGCTCAAGACCGCGAGCACAGCCACGACCGCCAGGGCCAGACGGGTCCGGGACCACATACGCCCCTATGATAGCCGGGCGGCCAGGGCGGCAAACTCAGGAATTGTGAGGGTTTCGGCCCGGCGACCAGGATCGATCCCCGCTGCGTCCGCCGCCGCACGGACGCGGTCAGCAGTGATGCCCAGGCTGCCGGCCAGGGCATTGGCCAGGGTCTTGCGCCGGTGGGCAAAGGCCCCGCGAACGACTGTGCTGAAGTGACGCTCATTCTCGACGGAAACCCGGGGCCCAGGCAGAACCCGGAGGTGGAGCACCGCCGATTCCACCTGGGGCGGGGGCCGGAAGGCGCCGGGCGGCACGTGCAGGGCCACCTGGACGTCGCAGTAGAGCTGGGTCAGGACGCTGAGGCTTCCGTAGATTCGCCCACCCGGCGACGCGGCCACTCGATCCGCGACCTCCCGTTGCAGCATCAGGGCCATCTCGTCGATCGCGGTCCTGGCCTCGACGAGGGACTGGAGTATGGGCTTGGCCACACTGTAGGGGAGATTGCCGATCACCACGACCCGACCCCCCGGGCTCTTGGGCAAGGCCCGGTAGTTCCACTGGCGAGCGTCCGCTTCGATGACTTCGACCTTCGCGAACCGCGCACGGAGTTGCGCCACCAGCGCCGGATCGATCTCCAGCGCGATCACCCGTCCCGCCCGCCGCTCCAGCTCGGCCGTCAGCGCGCCCTCGCCCGGCCCGATCTCGACCACCAGGTCGCACGGGCCGGGCGCCACGACGTCGATGATGGCCCGCGCCATCCGGGTATCGCGCAGGAAATGCTGGCCCAGGGCCCTCCGCTTCGTGCCCACTCAGGCCCCCCTTCAGGGGCGCGGCCGGGCCTGCTGCTCGGCCAGCAGGGCGGCGTGCACGTGCCGCACCTGGGCCTCGGTAGCCGCTCGGTCGCCGGAGTTGTCGATGACGTGATCGGCCAGCTTCACCTTCTCCGCCAGCGGCATCTGGCTGCGGATCCGCTGGAGCGCCTCCTGCTCGGTGAGGCCATCGCGGGCCCGGAGCCTGGCCAGCTGCGTAGCCTCGTCGGCGATGACCACGACGAGGCGGTCCATCTGGCGGTACCCCCCGCTCTCGACGATGACCGCGGCGTCGAAGATCACCACCCCGTCGAAGCCGCTCCGCGTCAGCGCGGCAAGCCGGCTGGTCAGCCGTTCCCGGATCCGTGGATGGGTGATCGCCTCCAGCCGCCGGCGCCGATCGGCGTCGGCGAAGACTACGGCGGCCACGGCTTTCCGATCGAGCCGGCCATCGGCGCCGAGCACGCCGGCCCCGAACTCGCGCACGATCTCGTCGAGGGCCGGCGCCCCGGGCTCGACGACCTCGCGGGCCAGCACGTCGGC
>DATIAY010000096.1:0-75471 GCA_035457825.1 Candidatus Methylomirabilota bacterium | reverse complement strand
TCGGAGATCCTGGTCGACTTCTACGACCGGCTCAAGTCGGTGTCGAAGGGGTACGCCTCGTTCGACTACGACTTCCTGGAGTTCCGGCCCTCGGACATGGTGAAGCTCGACATCCTCCTCAACGGCGATCCCGTCGATGCGCTCAGCATCATCGTCCACCGCGACAAGGCCTATGAGCGGGGCAAGACGCTGGTGGAAAAACTTCGGGGCGTCATCCCCCGCCAGCTCTACGAAGTGGCCATCCAGGCGGCCATCGGCAGCCGGGTGATCGCCCGGGAGACGGTCAAGGCCATGGGCAAGAACGTCACCGCCAAGTGCTACGGCGGCGACATCACGCGCAAGCGCAAGCTGTTGGAAAAACAGAAGGAAGGCAAGAAGCGCATGAAGCAGGTCGGCAAGGTCGAGGTGCCCCAGGAGGCCTTCCTCACCGTCCTCAAGAGCTGACCATGGACGAGCGGAAGGTCGAGGTCAGAACGAAGGCAGGGATACCGGTAGCCGGGTCGGCCGACGGCAGTGGCGGGGCGGCCGAGAGTGCCGGCGTGAAGGTGCGTCGCAAGTCTCTCGTCCGTGAGTACGGCGAGGCGATCGTCATCGCCATCGCCCTGGCCCTGATCATCCGGACGCTGGTGGTCCAGGCCTTCACGATTCCCTCGGGCTCGATGATGGACACGCTGCTGGTAGGCGATTACATCCTCGTCAACAAGTTCCTGTACGGGCCGGAGCTCCCGTTCACCGAGTTCCGGGTGCCCGGCCTGCGGGAGCCCCAGCGTGGCGACATCGTCGTATTCAAGTACCCCCAGGACGAGAAGCGCGATTTCATCAAGCGGATCATCGGCGTCCCCGGCGATCAGATCCTCATCCGGGGCCACGACGTGCACGTGAACGGGCAGCGGTTGCAGGAAGGCTTCGTCAAGCACACCGCACCGCCCCACAGTCAGACGGGCCAGAACTATTGCGGTTACGCCTACGGGTGCGAGGCTACCGCGGTGCCGGCCGGCTCCTACTTCGTGATGGGGGACAACCGCGATAACTCTCAGGATAGCCGCTACTGGGGGTTCGTCCGCCGGGAGAAGATCAAGGGCAAGGCGTTCCTCATCTACTGGTCGTGGGATGGCGACCGGCACTGGCTACGGTGGTGGCGGCTCGGGAAATACATCCCGTGAGTGGATGGCAGGCAGGGGGCGCGGGGATTCCTGTTCGACCACGAGCGCGGCGGCGATGAACGCGTCGTCGCGATTCCATCTCCACGACGCCGCGCCGTCGGCCGCCAGAGAAAACGATCTCACAGGGGTCCCCCCGCCCCCTGCCCGGACATCCCTCCCGGACGCACTTCACGAGTCGCCCCACGGCATTCTTGCCGGGACGTCGCCGACCAGCAACGAGCTCGGGTTTTACCTCCACATGCCGTTCTGTGCGACGCGGTGTCACTTCTGCTCATTCAACACCGCACCGTTCGACCGCGAGGCGCTGGCCCGCTACCTGGAGGCCGCGCACCGCGAGATCGCCCTGCTGGGCGCGCTGCCCTGGGCCGATGCGATCACGATCGTCAGCGTGTTCCTGGGGGGCGGCACGCCCTCACTGCTGCACCCTGATGACGTGGCCGCTCTCTTGCGCGCGCTGGGCTCGCGTTTTCGGGTGGCCAGCGATGTCGAAGTCACGCTCGAGTGCAATCCCGAGAGCGTGTCGGTGGAAACGTTCGCCGGCTATCGCGCCGCCGGCATCACCCGCTTCAGTCTCGGGGTCCAGACATTAGACGACGCCGTGCTGGCCCGGCTGGGCCGGCTACATTCGGCCCGTGACGCGCACGCCGCGTTCGAAGCGGCCCGGACCGCCGGCGCCGATAACGTGAGCGTCGACCTGATGTACGGTCTGCCCGGCGTGGACGTCGCCGCCTGGGTCCGCACCATGGAGCAGGTGCTCGACTGGCAACCCGATCACCTGTCCGCGTACGGGCTCACGCTCGATGCGGGAAGCCTGTGGGGGGCCGCGGGTGTTCCCGATCTGCCCTCGGAAGGCGTGGTCGTCGAGCAGTACTGGGCGTTGGCCCGCCGCGCGCAGGGCCGCGGATTCGAGCATTACGAAATCTCGAACTATGCGCGTCCCGGCTTCCGTTCACGCCATAACCAGATCTACTGGCGGGCCGCTGAGTACCTGGCCGGCGGCCCGGGTGCCTGTGGCTTCGTCGGCGACGTCCGGTACGGCAACCACAAGCCCGTGCCGCGCTACGCAGCCGCGCTCGCCTCGGGCACCCTCCCGCTCGACACCTGGGAGCGTCTGACACCCCGACAGCGGCAGGCCGAGCGACTCATCCTGGGTCTTCGCACGGCCGACGGCGTGCCCGGCGCCTGGCTGGACGAGCGCGTGGCCGACGACACCCGGCTCGGGCGTCTGGCAACCGACTGGGAACAGGCCGGCCTGCTGCGGCGGGATCCCGGGCGGGTCCTCCTCACAGAGTCCGGGTTCCTCCTCTCCGACGCCCTGTTCGTGGAGTTGCTGTAGACGGGTACCGGGCCGTACCTTGACTTGCCCGTATCCGATTGTTACAAAACCTTCAGATGGATCAGCGTCATCGCGAGGTCCTCATTGCGCTGATTCGCGAGTACGTCGACTCAGCGGAGGCGGTCGGCTCCCGCCTGCTCGCCAAACGACACTTTCGTAACCTCTCCCCGGCCACCATCCGCAACGTGATGGCGGACCTCGAGGAGATGGGTTATTTGAGCCAGCCCCACGCCAGTGCCGGCCGGGTGCCGACCGACAAGGCCTACCGCCTGTACGTCGATTCGTTCCCCCAGCCGTCCCCCAACCCCCGGGTCCCTGACACGCTCCCGACCCGGGCCTCGGGAATCGACGGCTTCATGGAGCGAACCTCGGAGCATCTGTCGACGGTCACCCGGATGACCGGACTCCTGCTGGCTCCACCGCTACGGCATACGACGATCAGCCGGGTCGAGCTGATCCCGCTCGAGCCGGACCGGGCGCTGGCGGTCCTGGTGACGGACTCGGGGTGGGTCACGGCGCGGGCCATCACCCTCGACACGCCGCTCGCCGCCGAGGAAGTGCGGAAGATCGGTCGGGAGCTCACGCGAAGGTTCCGCGACCGCACGGTGGCGAGCATCGTGGAGATGGAAACGGCACCGGCCGATCCGCTGGACGAGCTGCACACCCGGGCCCGGGCCATCACCGACCAGGTCCTGGACATGCTCCGCGGTCGCACGCTCTACATCAGCGGCGCCATCAACATGCTCGACCACCCCGAGTTCTGGGACCTGGAGACGACGCGCGAGCTGCTCCGGACCTTCGAGCAGAAGGAGCGGCTGGCCAACCTCATGGCTGGCCTGGCCCAGGATGAGGGCGTGCACGTCACCATCGGTGAGGAGAATCCCTACGCCGAGATGCGGGAGTGCACGCTCATCACTTCCACCTATCTGTACCGTAACCAGGTCCTCGGGATTCTGGGCATCGTGGGTCCCCGGCGTCTGCCCTATCCGGAGGTCATCTCGGTGGTGAACGAGACGGCCCGCCATGTCACCGAGGCCCTCTCGCGCGTGCGTCAAGACCTGTACCTGCCGTCTTGAACATGGAGGGGGGCACGAGACGCGCCCCCCTCCATACCTCCCCCATTCACGCGAGGTGCGACCACCGACGCCCCCCTCCATACCTCCCCCATTCACGCGAGGTGCGACCACCGTTCACCGGACGGCTGCTATAATTCATCTGTATGAGCGACGCCGACTCTATCGAGACCAGGGATAACCGGGCGCCCACGCCCGAGGCCGAGCTGGCCGACCTCAAGCGCCAGCTCGACGACAAGCAGGACCGGTTGCTGCGCGCGCTGGCCGAAACGGACAACATGCGTCGTCGGGCCCAGCGTGAGCGCGAGGACTACACCCGCTTCGCGAACGAGACGCTCCTTCGCGATCTGGTACCTGCGCTCGACAACCTGGACCGCGCGCTCGTCGCCGCGCGCGCCACCGATGACGCGCGGGGTGTCGTGGAGGGCGTGGAGCTGATCCAGCGGGAACTCCTGCGCATTCTCGAGCGCCACGGCCTCACGCGGTACTCGGCGCTGGGGCAGGCCTTCGATCCCGCGCGCCACGAAGCGACCGCGCGGGTGATCAGCGCCACGCAGGAGCCGGGCACGGTTGTCTCCGAGGTGGCTCCCGGATACCTGCTGCACGGCCGGGTCCTCCGTCCCGCCCAGGTCGCCGTCGCCGCCGCTCCCGACGAGGACGCGGCGTGACCGGGTTCACGTCGGCCTCGCGCCGGTAAATGCCGTCGCGTGATTTCTACGAGGTGCTGGGCGTCGCTCGCACCGCCACCGACGTCGACCTCAAGAAGGCCTACCGGCAACTCGCCCTGCAATACCACCCGGACCGGAATCCCAGCGATAAGCAGGCCGAGGAGCGGTTCAAGGAGGTGAACGAGGCCTACGCCGTGCTGTCGGACCCGGACAAGCGGGCCCAGTACGACCGGTTCGGGACCGTCGGCGTGACGGGAGGCTTCGACCAGGGATTCGGAACCCTCTTCGATGACATCTTCGAGAGCTTCTTCGCCGGCGCGCGTCCGGGGCGACGCGGCCGGGCCGCCCGGGGCGAAGATCTACAGTATGAGCTTGCCATCACGCTGGCGGAGGCCGCCAGCGGCGTCGAAACGAAGATCCAGCTGCCGCGCATGGATCGCTGCGCGCCCTGCGACGGTAGCGGCGTCGAGCCCGGCAGCCGCCGCACGACTTGCGACGCGTGCCACGGCCGCGGCGAGGTGCGTCTCAGCCAGGGTTTCCTCACGGTGGCGCGCACGTGCCCCAAGTGCCGCGGCGAGGGCGAGCTCAACCGCAATCCCTGCCGCGCCTGCGGTGGCGAGGGCCGCCAGCGGACCGAGCGATTGCTGGCGGTCAAGATCCCGGCCGGCATCGAGGACGGCATGCAGCTGAGAATGTCCGGTGAGGGGGCCGGCGGCCAGGCCGGAGGGCCGGCGGGCGATCTGTACGTCGTGGTGAGAGTGCGCGAGCACGAGCTCTTCGCCCGGGACGGCGCCGATCTCTACTGCGACCTGCCCGTGACCTATCCTCAGCTGGTCTTCGGGACGGAGTTGAGCGTGCCCGTGATCTCGGGGACGGCCACGCTGAAGATCCCGCCGGGTAGCCAGCCGAATCAGGTGTTGAAGCTGCGGGGGCGGGGCATGCCCCGCCTGCGGGATCGTGGCCACGGCGACGCCTGTTACCGTCTCCTCCTCGAGGTGCCCCACAAGCTGAACGCGGCGCAACGCGAGGCGTTGCAGGCCTTCGACGCCGCGTCCAGGGGGCAAAGTGGTCCGCTGCTGGGCGCCTTCCTCGAGCGCATGAAGAAGCTGATCGGCTGACGCGGACGTCCGCCTCGCCCCGGTGATGAGCGGGTACTGGGAACTGGCGATCAGCGCATCCGAGATCGTCGAGGAAGCGCTCACCAACTTTCTCTGGGAGCTGGGCGCCCTCGGTGTCGTGGGCGAAGAGGCCTCGAACCGGGAGCTGCGACTGCGTGCCTTCTTCCCTCCCGCCGCCGCGGCCGACCTCGACGCGCGACTCCTTGATTACGTGGCCGGGTTACGCGCGCTGGGACTGCCGGCTCCGCACGGCCCCATCCTGAGCCGTCTCGCCGAGGTGGATTGGGCCGAGGCCTGGCGCGCCCACTTCCGCCCGCTCCCGGTGGGGCGGCGTCTGCTCATCGCGCCTCCCTGGGAGGCCGCAGCGCCGGGCCCGCGCGCCCTGATCGTGATCGACCCCGGCCGGGCCTTTGGCACCGGCCATCACGCCAGCACCGTGGGCTGCCTCGAGAGCCTTGAGGACATCGTGGAGCGCGCGGTACCGCATTCGGCGATCGACCTGGGCACCGGCTCGGGGATCCTCGCCATCGCCGCCATTCGGCTGGGCGTCGCCACCGTGCTGGCGGTGGACAACGACCCCGACGCGCTGGCCTGCGCGACCGCCAACGCCGGCCGAAACGGCATGGCCGACGGCGTCCGGCTCCTCGAGAGCGATGCCGGAGCGGTGGTCTCGCCCCCCGTCGGCCTGGTCCTCGCCAATCTGCTCGCGTCCGCTCACTTCCGTCTAGGTCCCGACTATGCCCGGTATGTCGCGCCCGGCGGAGCCCTCGTGCTCGGGGGCATCCTCGATGCCGAGGCGGCGGCCGTGAACGCGGCCGTCGCCGGCCACGGCTTCGTCCCCGACACCATCCGTTCTGCCGACGGCTGGAGCACCGTGGTACTGCGGCGGGCACGGTGAGCGGCCCGCGTCGGTTCACGCTGACTCCCGGGCAGGTCAGTGGCGACCGCGTGACCTTCGACCGCACCGAGAGTCATCACATGACCGCCGTGCTGCGGCTGGCTCCTGGCGACCTCGTCGTCGCCGCGGACGGGCGCGGCCAGGACTATACCGTCCGCCTCGAGGCAGTGGGCGAGACGGCGGTGGGCACGATTCTCCGCGTGGCCACGAGCACCAGCGAGCCCCCGCTCACCATCACGCTGGTGCAGGGCATCCCCAAAGGGGACAGGATGGAGACGATCGTGCGAGCCGCGACGGAGCTGGGGGTCCAGCGCGTGCTGCCGGCGATCACGGAGCGCACGATCATGCGGCTCGAGCCAAGCCGCTGGCGCGACCGGGCCCGACGGTGGCAACGGGTGGCCAAGGAGGCCAGCAAGCAGTGCGGCCGGGCGGTGATTCCCGAAGTCGAACACCCACGCCAGCTCGGAGAGTGGTTGGAGCTGACCGGCTCCGCCGACTTGCGCCTCTGCCTCTGGGAGGGACAGGCACCACTCCTGGCCGACCTCTGCGATGGCCTCACCCGGGCCCCGGCCATCGCGTTCGCGCTCGTAGGACCGGAAGGCGGCCTGACGCGCGAGGAGGTCGAACGGGCGCGAGCCCGCGGGTGGTCACCCGCATCGCTCGGCCCTCGAATCTTGAGAACGGAAACCGCGGGCCCCGCAGTCATCGCCATTCTCCAGTTCCGATTCGGTGACCTCGGCGCGACGCGGCCATGACGGTGGCCGGTTACGAGTACTATAAGGTTGCCGCTGACGTCGGGGTTCGCGCCTGGGGATCGACGCTCGCCGTGGCCTTCGCCGAGGTCGCCCGCGGCGTGCTCGCGCTGGCCATCGCTCCCGAGGAGGTCGTGGAGCGCGACCGGCGGGAAGTACGGGCGCAAGGCGAAACGGCGGAGACGCTCCTCGTGAACTGGGTCAACGAGTGCCTTTACGTCCACGAGGTCGAGGGATTCGCGACGCACCGGGTGGAGGTGACGACGTTCGCCGGGGGCCTCGTGCACGGACTGCTCCACGGCGAGGAGATCGATCCGCGGCGCCATCGAGCGGGGACCGGCGTGAAGGCCGCCACCTCCCAGCAGGCCAGCGTCCATGAAGGCCCGGGTGGGATCGAGATCCACTTGATCCTTGATGTCTAGGCGTGTTTCCTAAATGAGACAAATCCCCATAATCGTGTTGCACCGCTGCAACGCGTTATTAATTGTAATTCCGCCAATGTGCGCCTGAACAGCTGAAAAACCAGGGGCTTGAGTCTCTAGTTGTGTCTGGCACCAGGGTTGCTCAGCATCAACTCAGCTATGCACCAGCGAACAATCCGCCGAGCAGTCGAGTTCGAGGGAGTTGGCTTGCACTCCGGCAAGCCGGTCAGGATCCGGGTGTCTCCGGCGCCTGCGAACTCGGGGATCGCCTTCCGGCCGCCCGATCACGATTTCATCCCGGCGGCGCCCGAGAGCGTGATGAACTCTCACTACGCGACGACGATCGGGCGCAACGGCACGCGGATCCAGACGGTCGAGCACCTGATGGCCGCGGCCGCTGGACTCGGGCTCGACAATTTGTTAATCGAGGTGGACGGACCCGAGATTCCGGCTGGAGACGGCAGCGCCAAGCCGTTCGTGGCCCTGCTGGCCTCTGCGGGACGCGTCGAGCAGTCCGCTCCCAAGCGGCCGATCGTCATTCGGCATCCGATCAAGGTCGGCGGCGGCGGGCGCTGGATCCAGATCCTTCCCTCCGACGTCTTCCGTATCAGCTACACGCTCGACAATGACCACCCGGCGATCGGCGTCCAGGCCATCACCTGCGCGCCGACCGAGCGAATGTTCATCGAAGAGTTCGCCCCGGCGCGGACCTACGGGTTCCTCAAGGACCTGGGGGAGATGCGCCGGAACGGCCTGGCGCGGGGGGCGTCGCTCGAGAACGCGATCGGCGTGGGCAAGCGGGGCGCGCTGAACGGGCTACGTTATCGGGACGAGTTCGTCCGCCACAAGATCCTCGACCTCATCGGTGACCTGGCCCTGCTCGGCCGGCCCGTGGTCGGTTACGTGATCGCCCGCAACGCCGGTCACGCCCTGAACTTCGATCTCGTGGTCGCGATCCAGCGCGCCCTCGGCCTCGATCGCCGACCGGCCGGCGTTCCTTCGGAATTCCGGGAGTCGGTGCAGCGCGGCGGCCTCGCCGCCGCCTCCGGGCTCGCCGCGATCTAACCCGGGCCGCCCCCGGGCCCCGACGCTATAATGTCGTGTCGACCATATGGGTGGTTTGCGCCCGGGGCTCCTGGTGGCCATGGCCGGCGTTTGGCTCGCCTTTCCAGCGTCCGCCCTGGGCGAGCTCCGCCTGACCGATCTCGCCGTCTACCTCAACGACTACGACTTCACCGTGCAGGTCGTGGCGGTAGGGGCGGTGCCCCCCACCTTCGATGAGCCGATCCAGAGCGGCATCCCCGCCCACCTGCGCTTCACGATCGAGCTCTGGCAGCTCAATCGCGGATGGCGCGACCGCCTGCTCACCACCCGGGTCATCGAACGCCAACTGACCTACAACGTCGTGAGCAAGGAATACCGGGTCGCTTCCCTGAAGGGCGAGACACGCCCGGTCTACACCACCCGTGGCCTTCGCGACGCCCAGCGGGTCATCTCCGAGGTGCGTGCCGCCAAGCTCAGCCCGGCCGGCGACTTCGATCCCAACACGGTGATCTACGTCCGCGTCCGGGCGGAAGCCGCCCTGAACGGGGAGAACACGTTCGTGGCCCGGATGGCGGGAACCGCCGAAGAGACAGTCCTCCAATCCGATTATCGGACGATCCGGCGGGTACAGTAATGCCCTTGCTCACCGAGCCCAGCCGCCGGCGCCGCAACATCGTGGTCATCAGCGGGCTGCTGGCCTTCCTGACCGTGGCCACCGTGTTGAACTTCGAGATGCGGGTGCCCGAGGTCCCGCTGGCCTCCAACATCGTCGTCTTCGCGCTGTTCAACCTGAACCTGATCGTCTTCCTGCTGCTGCTGGTGCTCCTGCTCCGCAACCTCGTGAAGCTGTGGTTCGAGCGGAGGCAGAAGCTCCTGGGCTCGCGCTTCAAGACGAAGCTGGTGCTGGCGTTCCTGTCACTGGCCCTGACCCCGGCGATCCTCATCTTCACGATCGCCTCCAACTTCATCAACAAGTCGATCGAGGGCTGGTTCAAGCCCCAGGTCGAACGACCCCTGGACCAGGCGCTGGCCGTCGCCCAGGCCTACTATCAGAACCTCCAATCAGCGGCTCTCCGTCACGGCCGGCACATCGCCCTCGTCATCGAGCGCGACCGGCTCCTCGAAAATACGCGGCGCGAGGCGCTGGCCGCCTATCTGGTCGACCAGCAGGAACAGCTCGGTCTCAGCGCCATCACGGTCTTCAGCGCCACCGGTCAGGAACTGGTCCACGTCAACGACCCCGCCCTCGGCGACCTGCCGACCCGCGACATCAACGAGGGACAGTTACGCCTGGGATTGGCCGGCCAGCAGGTCACCACCGTGCGCGAGCTGCCCTCCGGTGATCTCATCGAAGCCATCGCCCCCGTGCTGATGGCCTCCGGCCCCGAGCGTCGTGTGCTGGGCACGGTGGTCGTGGGAACCCACGTGACCGAGCGGCTCGAGCAGCGGATTCGGGGCATCGCTCAGGCCTTTCAGGAGTACAAGCAGCTCAAGCTGGTGAAGAACCCCATCAAGGGCATCTACATCCTGCTCTTCATGCTGCTGACTCTGATCGTGGTGTTCTCCTTCGCCTGGTTCGGCCTTTACCTGGCCCGCGGGATCACCGGGCCCATCGCCGAGCTGGCCGAAGGCACCCGCGAGGTGGCGGCCGGCAACCTCAGCTACAAGGTCCAGGCCCGCGCTGCCGATGAGCTGGGCGTCCTCGTGGACTCGTTCAACCGCATGACCGACGACCTGGGCCGTTCCAAACGCCAGCTGGAGGAAGCCTATCTCGACCTCCAGGACAAGCACACGGAGCTGGAGGAACGTCGGCGCTACATCGAGACGGTCATGGAGGCGGTCACCACCGGCGTGGTCTCTCTGGATCCCCAGGGTTGCGTCACCACGCTGAACCGGGCGGCCGCGGCCATGTTCGGGCTACAGCGGACGGCCGCCGTGGGGCGGCCGGTGGAGCAGGTGTTCGGGAGCGCCGAGCTGGCCGATGTGATCGGCCTCGTGCAGCGGGTGCGCCGGTTGCGGGCGGGCGCGGTCGACCAGGAGCTGCACCTGCGTCGCAAGGGAGCCACCGTGTCGCTGCTGGCCTCGGCCACCGCGCTGCGCGGACACGACGGCGAGTACGCGGGGGCGGTGCTGGTCTTCGACGACCTCACCGAGCTGCTCAAAGCCCAGCGTCTGGCCGCCTGGCGCGAGGTGGCCCAGCGCATCGCCCACGAGATCAAGAACCCCCTGACACCGATCCAGCTCTCGGCTCAGCGCCTGCGCCGTCGGCTGAGCCGCAATGCCGGCGAGAACGAGCTCGTGACCGAGTGCACCGGGATCATCATCCAGGAGGTGAACGGGCTGCGCCGCCTCGTCGACGAGTTCTCACGGTTCGCCCGGATGCCCGTGCTCACTCCGCGTCCCAGTGACTTGCGTCCCCTGGTGGACGGCGTGGCCAGCCTCTATCGCGAGTCCCACCCGACGCTGCGGCTCAGCACCCGGTACCCCGACGACCTGCCCCTGCTCGAGTTCGATCCCGACTACATCAAGCGGGCGGTTCTCAACCTCGTGGACAACGCCGTGGAGGCGGTGGGCGGCGTCGGCGACGTGGAGATGGAGATCGTACACCTGCCCGAGCTGGGCCGAGTCCAGCTCATCGTGAGCGACTCGGGCCCTGGCATCAAGCCCGAGGACAAGGACAAGCTCTTCCTGCCCTACTTCTCGACCAAGACTACCGGGATGGGCCTGGGATTGCCCATCGTCCACGAGATCATCACCGAGCACGGCGGCGCCATCTGGGTGGAGGACAATCATCCCCGGGGCAGCCGTTTCGTCATCGAGCTGCCCGTCGCACGGATCCCCGCGGCAGTCGAGACTCAGGCGTAGCTCTCCGAGGCGATTATGGCCGGTGAGCACATCCTCATCGTCGACGACGAGCCGGCGATCCAGTCGACGCTGCGCGGCGTCCTCGAGGACGAAGGCTACCGGGTCACCGCGGTAGGCAGCGGCGCGGATGCCCTGAATGTGGTCGGCGACGAGTCCCCCGACCTGGTGTTCCTGGACATCTGGATGCCGGGCAAGGACGGACTGCAGACGCTGGCCGACCTCAAGCGGCTGCGCCCTGAGGTGACCGTGGTGATGATCTCCGGCCACGGCACAATCGAGACCGCGGTCAAGGCCACGCGGTTGGGCGCCTACGACTTCATCGAGAAGCCGCTCTCACTGGAGAAAACCCTGCTCATCGTCAGCCGCGCTCTCGAGCATGCCCGGCTCGAGCGAGAAAACGCCTCCCTGCGCGAGCGGTTGGAAGAGCGCTGGACGATCATCGGCGAGAGTTCGGCCATCCGCCTGCTCCGCGAGCAGATCGCGACCGCGGCGCCCACCAACGGCCGGGTTCTCATCCACGGCGAAAACGGCAGCGGCAAGGAACTGGTGGCGCGGGCCATCCACGCGCTGTCGGCCCGCCACGACCGCCCGTTCGTGGAGGTCAACTGCGCGGCGATCCCCGAGGAGCTGATCGAGTCCGAGCTGTTCGGCCACGAGAAGGGGGCCTTCACCGGCGCGCTGAGCCGGCGCCGCGGCCGCTTCGAGATGGCCGATGGGGGGACGTTGTTCCTGGACGAGATCGGCGACATGAGCCTCAAGACCCAGGCCAAGGTGCTGCGGGCTCTGGAGGAGCAGGCCTTCGAGCGCGTGGGCGGACGGGAAACGATCAAGGTCGATGTCCGTGTCATCGCCGCCTCCAATCGCGACCTGAGCACGCTACTGGGCGGCGGTTTTCGCGAGGATCTCTTCTACCGGCTCAACGTGATCCCGATCGAGGTCCCGCCACTGCGGGTGCGCAAACAAGATATCCCCCTCCTCATCGACCACTTCATCCGTGTCGTCTGCGTCGAGAACGGCAAGCGTCTCAAGACGCTGTCGGGGGAGGCGCTGGCCTACTTCATGACCTACGACTGGCCGGGCAACGTGCGCGAGCTGCGCAACATGGTGGAGCGGCTGGTGATCATGGCCCCGACCGACGTGATTGGCGTGGACGACCTGCCGGCGCCGCTCAGGCCCAAGGAGACGGCCCCGACCGTTGTCGAGGCGCGCGAGCGCTCCCTCCGGGAAGCCCGCGACAACTTCGAGCGTGCCTATATCCTCAGCGAGCTGCGAGCCAACGAATGGAACATGACCCGCACCGCGGAGCGGCTGGGCATCGAGCGCAGTCACCTGTACCGCAAGATCAAGCTGTACGGGATCACGCCGCCCAGGTGACCGCGGTGGCGGGCGCGGCCTTGTCCTTCTGACCCATGCCCGTCTGGAACTTCGTCTGGCGGAGCGCCTACCACGATTCGGTGACGCTCATGCGGCTCACGCGCGACATGGAAGCGGTGCCCGGCGTCGAGCGGGCGGCCGCCATGATGGGGACCCCCCAGAACCGAGCCCTGCTCGCGGACGCCGGTCTCCTGGCCGAAGGGGGCGCGGACACGGCCCCGGCCGACCTCCTGATCGCGGTGGCCGCTGCCGACGAGGCCGCGGCCCGCGGCGCCGAAGCGGCCGTGCTCGCCGCGCTGCGCGCTCGTCCGGCCGAACCCCGGCCAGGGTTGCCCGGCGCCTCCCCGCGCCGGCCTCGCACGCTGGCCTCGGCGCTTCGCGCGCTCCCCGACGCCAGCCTGGCTCTCATCTCCGTCCCCGGACTCTACGCGGCCGCCGAGGCCATGAAGGCGCTGCGGGCCGGGCTCCACGTCATGCTCTTCAGCGACAACGTTCCCGTCGAAGCTGAGATCGAGCTCAAGCGCCTGGCCCTCAGCCGGGGGCTCATCGTGATGGGCCCCGACTGCGGCACCGCCCTCATCGACGGCATCCCGCTCGGATTCGCCAACGCCGTGCCCCGCGGCCGGATCGGCGTCGCGGCGGCGTCAGGGACGGGGCTGCAAGAGGTGAGCACGCTGGTGGCCCGCCACGGCGAGGGCATCTCACACGGGATCGGGGTGGGCGGGCGCGACCTCAGCGACGCCGTCGGGGGACTCATGATGTCGCGGGCCCTGGCGCTTCTCGCCGAAGATCCGGCCACCGAGGTGATCTGCGTGATCGGCAAGCCGCCCGGACCGGCTGTCGCCGCCCGGCTCACGCGAGAGGTCGAGCGGCTCGGGAAGCCGTGCGTGGTGCACTTCGTCGGGTCCGGCTCGGGATCGCTCGAAGAGTGTGCACGAGCGGCGGTGGCCCGGGCCCGGAAGGTACCGGCGCTGGCGACCGAGTTCACGCTGCCGGCCACCGAGGTCGACCGGTTGGTAGCCGAAGCCGGGCGCGGCCTCGGCCCGGCGCCGCGCTTCGTCCGGGGCGTCTATGCCGGCGGCACGCTGGCCTGGGAGGCGCGGTCTATCCTGGCGGCGGCCCTCCCCGACGTGGCGCCCGACGTGACCGGCGGGGCCGGCGCGAACCGCGTGGTCGATCTCGGGGAGGACATGTTCACCGTGGGCCGGCCCCATCCGATGATCGACGGCACCGTCCGTCGCGAGTGGATCGTTCGAGAGACCGCCGACCCGGGCACCGCCGTGTTGCTCCTCGACGTCATCCTCGGTTACGGCGCTCACCCGGATCCGGCCGGTGAGCTGATACCCGCCCTCGAGCGAGCCCGTGGGCAGCGGCGCGGTCTGGCCATCGTCGCCAGCGTCGTAGGGACGGAGACCGATCCCCAGGGTCGCGCTGCGCAGGTGGCGAAGCTCGCCGCTCACGGTGTGATCGTGATGCCGTCCAACGCCCAGGCGGCCCGGCTGGCGACGCGGCTCGCCCGCGCGGCGAGCGCCTGAGCCGCGACCGTGCGCGACCTGCTCGCCCGGCCCCCGGGGGTCGTCAGCGTCGGCCTCGAGCTGTTCGCCACCACTCTCCTCTCACTCGAGGTGCCCGTGGTCCACGTGGACTGGCGGCCGCCCGGCGATGGTGACCCCCGGTTGGCCAGGCTGCTGGCCACGCTAGCGGATGATCACGAGACTGATCATTAGCTGGAGGGGGCGGAGACCGCCCCCTCCAGACCTCCCCATTCGCGCGAGGTGCCACTACCGTCGCTGTCTCAACGGTGCCCCGGGCGGAGACCGCCCCCTCCAGACCTCCCCATTCGCGCGAGGTGCCACTACCGTCGCTGTCTCAACGGTGCTGAATCGCGTCGAGGAATTGCTCGAAGAGGTTTCCGGCCACCCGCCGCCGGTACCACGCCGACGAGCGAAGGTCGTCGATGGGCGCGATCTCGGCTTCGAGGATCGCTCGGGCCGCCACCCGGTCGATCTCCGGCACCCGCCTGCCGTTGAGGTAGGCCGCGGTCTGCCGCGCCAGCACGACCGTCGGCGCCACCGCGCCGAGCGCGAGCCGCACATCGCCGAGCCGGCCGTCACTCAGGGGCGCCAGACCGGCCAGGCACACCTTGCTGATCGCCTGGGCCTTGCGGGTTCCCACCTTCCGGTAGAAGTGCGTGGCCGGCCCGGGTGGCTGGGCCAGCGCGATCCGGGCGATGAGTTCGTCCCCGGCCCGGGCGGTGCGCTTGTAACCGAGATGGAAGTCCGCGTAGTCCACCCAACGCGAGCCGCGCACGCTCACAAGCTCCAGCCTCGCCCCGTAAGCGAGCAGCGCCGGCGGTGAGTCGGCGGCCGGCGAGGCGTTGGCGAGATTGCCTCCGAGCGTGCCCCGGTTCTGGATGGCCCAGGCGCCACTCAGACGCGCTGCCTGGACGAGGGCCGGGTGACGTTCGACGACCGCGGGGTGCGTGGCGAGCTCCCGGTACGTGGTCAGCGCCCCGATCACCGTCTGATCTGGCGCCGCGTCGATGCCCCGCAGCTCCCCGAGCGGCCAGAGGTCCAGCAGGTGCCCGGCGCGAAGGTCACCAAGGGCGAGCAGGACCATGAGGTCGGTCCCGCCCGCGATCGGAACCACCGAGGGCTCCGCGGCCATCACCTGCAGCGCGTGGCGCAAGCTCTGTGGCCGCGTCCAGCGGACGGGCGAGGTCACGGGACTGGCTCCGCCGCGCGGCGCACGGCCTCGTAGATGGCGGTGTAGCCGGTGCAGCGGCAGATGTTGCCGGCCAGCGCGTCGCGGATCTCCTCGAGCGTGGGCCGGGACCTGGCGTCCAGCAGGGCATGGGCGGTGACGACGATGCCCGGCGTGCAGATCCCGCACTGGGTGCCGCCTGCATCGAGCAGAGCCTCCTGCAGGCGCTGCAGCCCTGGATCTCCCACCGCCGTGAGCCCCTCGACCGTCGTGACGGCGGCGCCATCGAGCTGGCCCATCGGCACGAGACAGCTCACGACGGGCAGACCGTCGACGAGAACCGTGCAAGCGCCGCACTCGCCCTCGCCGCACCCCTCCTTCGTCCCGGTGAGCTTCTGGTGCTCGCGTAGGAAGTCGAGGAGCCGGGTGAGCGGCGCGACCTGGACGCGCACCAAGCGACCGTTGATCGTGAGGTCCAGCACGATCATGCCGGGAGCGTCGCCTGCAGCACGCGCTCGGGCAGGGCCGGGATTCGCGCGATCTCTGCGCCGAGCGCCGCGTTGAGGGCGTTCACCACGGCTGGCGCCGTGCCGTCCATGGGAAGCTCGCCCAGACCCTTGGACGGGGACGCCTCCCCCTGGCAAAACACGACGGCGATCGGCGGGGTGTCGGCGCTCGTGGGCACGATGTAGTTGGTCATCCGCGCGTTGGCCATGCCGCCCTCTTGCCACACGACGTCTTCGTAGAGGGCGAAGCCGAGGCCCTGGCAGACGCCGCCGTGGACCTGGCCGCGCGCCGTCACCGGATTGACGACGCGGCCGACGTCCTGCACGGCGACGAAATCGGTGACCTCGGTCTCTCCCGTACGGGTGTCGACGGCGACTTCTGCCACGTAACAGGCCCAGGCATAGGCCGCATATGCCTCGCCGGTGAGCGTTCGTTCGTCCCATTGCCAGCCGGCAGGAGCGCTGTAGCGAGCCCGGGTGAGGAGGGGGCCGTGGGCGTCGGTATACGCGCGAGCCGCCACCGCGAAGTCCGCGGGCGTGTGGGGGCGTGGCAGCCCGGCCTGAGCGCGCAGGCGGTCCACCATCTCGCGCGCCGCCTGCGCGAGGAGGCCGCCGACCACCATCACCGTGCGTGAGGCGACCGTCGGTCCGCTGTTGGGAACCACCGCCGTATCCACGACGGCCGGAGAGACCATCTCGTATGGCACACTCAGCGCTTCGCTCACGATCTGGGCGTGCGTGGTGGCCGCGCCCTGACCGATCTCGGCGCTGGAGGCCAGGATCTCGACGCGGCCATCGGCGCCCAGCCGCAGCGCCGCCTCCGAGGCGAGCTTGCTCTCCCCCGCGCCGGTGAAGCCGGCGCCGTGGAAGAAGGTGGCAAGCCCCACGCCGCGCTTCACGGCAGAGACTCCGGTGTTACTCGCATCGCAGGCCGCCCGGCGGGCCGCGAATCCGCTGGCGTCGAGCGCCCGATCCAGCACGGCGAGGGGGTCGACACCCGGCTCCACCGGCTGGCCGGTGGCCATGACGTCACCGGGCCGGAGCAGGTTGCGCCGGCGTAGCTCCACCGGGTCGATTCCCAGCGCCCGGGCGACCCGATCGAGGTGGACCTCGAGGGCAAAGATCGCCTGTGGCGCGCCGAAGCCGCGAAAGGCGCCGTGCGGCGGGTAGCTCGTGCGCATCACCCGGCCGCGGATTCTCAGATTCGGCCAGCGGTAGGGGCCCGGCGCGTGGATCACCCCGCGGGAGAGCACGACCGGGCTCAGGGTGAGATAGGCGCCGCCGTCGAGCACGAACTCCGTCTCCAGGGCCAGCAGCCGGCCGTCCCGGCTGACGCCGACGCGGTGACGGGTGCGCGAGGGATGCCGCTTCGTCGTCGCCCGCATGTCCTCGCCGCGCTCGTAGACGATCTTGACCGGACGGCGCGCCTTGACGGCGAGCAGGGCCGCGTGACAGGCGATCATCGACGGGTATTCCTCCTTGCCGCCGAAGCCACCCCCCGTCGTGGTCTGGATCACCCGCACCCGGTCCTCGGGCAGTCCCAGCACGGTGGCGACGGCGGGCCGCACGTAGTATGGGCACTGGAGCGATCCCCACACCGTGAGGGCGCCGTCCTCGCCGACCTCGGCCAGCATCGCCTGCGGCTCGATGTACAGATGCTCCTGAGCGCCGGTCTCGTAGGTCCCGTCTACCACCAGGTCGGCCCCGGCCAGGCCCGCGGCGAGGTCTCCGCGCTCGAGGGTCAGCTCGGAGAGCACGTCGGTGGCCGCGGCCAGGCTCAGCACCGCCGGCGCCGGGGTGACGACGAGCCGTATCGCGGCCACGGCGCGCGCCAGTACCTGCCGATCGGCGTGGGCCAGCAGTACCACGGGCTCTTCGCGATGCTGGATATCCCGCGCCACCAGGCACGGCTGGTCGTCAGCGATGAGGGGCACGACGTTGCGGCCAGGGATGTCGCGCGCGGTTACCACGACGATCTCGTCCCACGGGGGTCCAGGTGCGAAGTCGATCCGCTCGAGCCGACCGCCGGGAACGTCCGCGCGCACGGTGCGACCCCACAGCAGGCCGGGCCGGGTGATGTCGTCCAGGTAGACCGCGCGGCCAGTCACCTTGGCGAGACCCTCCTTGCGCCGGAGGGGAGCACCGATGGTCGTCATAACAGGCGCGATTATAGGGGAACGGCGGCGGCCGACCGGCGCGGAACCCGGTTGACGACAGAAGCCAGGGCCCCTAACGTAGGCGCCGGATCGACGGGAAGGGAGACCCACCATGACCATGGGCAGCGCGCTACGGCAGTGTCTGACATCCTTTGTGGCCCTGGCTCTCACGCTGGTCATCGGGGCCACGCCCGTCCCCGCCCAGACCCGGGTGAAGTTCGCGCTCGACTGGCAGATCCAGGGGCCGCAGGCCCCCTTCATCTCGGCCAAGGCCATGGGTGCGTTCGCCTCCCAGGGCCTCGAGGTCACCATCGACCGGGGTAGCGGCTCGCAGAAGACCATCGAGCAGGTGGCCACCGGGACCTACGACATGGGGTACGGCGACATCAACTCGATGATCGAGTACAACGTCAAGAACCCGCAGCAACCGCTCATCGCCGTCTACATCATCCTGAATACGCCGCCCTTCGCGCTGCTCTCGCTCAAGCGCTACGGCATCGCCAAGCCCGGCGATCTCAAGGGGGCCAGCATCGGCGCGCCCGCCGGGGATGCGCCCCGCCGGCTCTGGCCGATCTTCGCCAAGAATGCCGGCGTGCCCGTCGACAGCGTGACCTGGACGAACATGGCGCCGCCGCTTCGGGAACCGGCCCTGGTCAAGGGCGACGTGAAGGCGATCTCCGGCTTCTTCTTCACGGGCTACCTGAACCTCACCGAGAATCTCAAGGTCCCCGAAAGCGAGGTCGTGGCCTTCAAGTACAGCGACTACGGGATCGACCTCTATGGCAACGCCGTCGTTGTCCGGGCCGACTGGCTCAAGAAGAACGAGCCGACGGTGCGCAAGTTCCTGGCCGCCCTCACCCAGGGGTTCCGGGTGGCGTTGAAGGACCCGGAGACCGCCATCGCCCATATCAAGACGGCCGAGCCGCTCGCCAACGAGGCCACCGAGCTCAAGCGCCTGCGGCTCGCCATCACCGCCAACATGGTCAACGACGAGGTGCGGCGCAACGGTCTGGGCGCCATCGACGCCGCCCGCATGCAGCGGGCGATCGACCAGGTCGTGCAGGCCTTCGAGTTGCCGGCCAAGCCAACGGTCGAGCAGGTCTTCTCCGGCGCCTACCTGCCCCCCGCCGCCGTGCGCCGTCTGGACTGAGGGCCACGGGCCCCGCGCCCGGCGTGATGATCGAGCTGCGCGACGTCGGGTTCGAATACGTCACCACGGGCCGCCGGACGCGCGCGGTCCAGGAAGTCTCGCTCCGGGTGGACCGGGGGGCCAGCGTGGCCTTCGTGGGGGCTAGCGGCTGCGGCAAGTCCACGCTGCTCAAGCTCATCGCCGGTCTGGTCACGGCGACCCGTGGCGTCGTCACCGTCGACGGCCGGCCGGTGGTGGCCCCGCTCAAGAACGTCGGCATGGCCTTCCAGAACCCGGTGCTCCTGCCCTGGCGTTCGGTGCTCGACAACCTCTATCTGCCCCTGGAGATCCTTCGCGAAAACGGGGACCGCCGCGCCGTGGACCGGGCGCAGTGGCGCAAGCGCGCGCTCGATCTCCTGCGCACGGTGGGGCTGGCCGGCGCCGAGAGCAAGCAGCCCCGCGAGCTGTCGGGCGGCATGCGGCAGCGGGTGAGCCTGTGTCGCGCCCTCATCCACGAGCCCGAGCTGCTCCTGCTCGACGAGCCCTTCGCCGCGCTCGACGCCTTCACGCGCGAGGAGATGTGGGAGCTGCACCAGGCCCTGCGGACGGAGCAAAGGTTCACGAGCGTGCTGGTCACCCATGACCTGCGCGAGGCTGTGTTCGTGGCCGACACGATCTACGTGATGGCGAGCGATCCGGGGCGCATCGGTCACGTGCACGAGGTCGCCCTGCCCCGGCCTCGCGTCCAGGCCGACGTCTACGGCCACACCGCCACCGAGCTGATCGGCCAGATGCGCGCCGAGATCCGGCCCCCGCGGGCCCTGGCATGAGCGCCTGGCCGGCCCGCCGATTCGCGCTGCCCCTGGGGGTGTTCGTGTTGCTGGTCGTGGTCTGGGAGGCCGCGGTGCCGCTGCTCGGCATCCAGCAGATCGTGCTGCCCCCGCCGAGCGGGATCGCGCTGACCATGGTGCAGACTGCTGGCCCCATCGCCTACCACGCGCGCCACACGCTGGTGACCACCCTCATCGGCTTCGGCGTGGCAGTGGCGTTGGGACTGCTGCTGGGATTCGCCATCGGCGCCTTCTCCCTGTTCCACGACGCCCTCTACCCCTTGCTGGTCGGGTTCAACTCCATCCCCAAGGCCGCCGTGGTGCCGCTGCTGGTGATGTGGTTCGGCGTGGGGGCGGTGCCCGCCGTTCTCACGGCCTTCCTGCTCGCCTTCTTTCCGGTGGCCGTCAACGTGGCGGTGGGGCTGGCCACCCTGGAGGTGGAGCTGCGCGACGTGCTGCGGGCGCTGGGCGCCTCGCGCTGGCAGATCTTCCGCAAGGTGGGTGTCCCCCGCACCATGCCGCTCTTCTTCGCCTCCCTCAAGGTCGCCGTGTCCTCGGCCTTCGTCGGCTCCGTGATCTCGGAGACGGTGGCCTCGAACGCGGGCATCGGTTATCTCATGGCCGTGGCCGCCTCGGACTTCAACACCCGGCTGGCCTTCTGCGGGCTCTTCGTGCTGGCGATTCTGGGCGTCGTGCTCTACGGGATCTTCGCGGTCGTGGAGCGACGGATGACGGCCTGGGCCTACGCCGAGTAGCCGTGGACGCCTTCCTGCTGGAGTGGCTCAACCTCGCGCTGCGCTGGTTCCACCTCGTGGTGGCCATCGCCTGGATCGGCACCTCGCTTTACTTCATGTGGCTCGATGCCGCGCTGGAGCCCCCGGTGGCGGCGCGGCCCGGCCTGGACGGTGAGCTGTGGATGGTGCACAGCGGCGGCTTTTATCGCGTCGAGAAGCTACGGCTCGGCCCCGGCGAGTTGCCGCCGGTCCTGCACTGGTTCCGCTGGGAGGCCGCGCTGACCGGGATCAGCGGCGTGCTCCTGCTCGTTGTCGTCTACTACCTGACCGGCGGCGTGTTCCTCGTCGATCCCAGCCCGGGCCACCCCGGGCCGGCCTCAGCGACCGCCATCGGGCTCGGCCTGCTCGTGCTCGGCTGGCTGGTCTACGACCCGCTCTGGCGCTCGGCGCTCGCGCGCGAGCACCCGGCCGCGGCGACGGCGCTCTCCTATCTCCTCCTGGTCGGCGCGGGCTGGGCCGCCACGCGCCTGCTCAGTGGCCGCGCCGCCTTCCTGCACGTCGGCGCGATGCTGGGCACGCTGATGGTCGCCAACGTCTGGATGCACATCGTGCCCGCTCAGCGGGAGATGATCGCCGCGACCCGGGCCGGCCGCCCTCCGGACTGGAGCCTCGGCCAGCACGCCAAGCGTCGCTCTGCGCACAACAGCTACATGACCTTCCCCGTGATCTTCATGATGGTGAGCAATCACTACCCGAGCCTCTACGGCCACCGGCTGAACTGGCTCATTTTGGCCCTGATGATTGTGGTCGGGGGCGGGATCCGCCACGTCATGATCACGCTGGAGCACCGCCGGCCGGCCCACTGGACGTGGGCGCCCGTGGCCGCCTCGTTCCTGACGCTCCTCTACCTCTCCTGGCCGACCCGGCCGCCGGGGCCGCCCGGGGCTGGTCTCACGCCCGCCGTGCCGTTCTCGGTGGCGCGCGGCATCGTCCACCTGCGCTGCGCGAGCTGCCACTCCGCGCGCCCCACCGACGACGTGTTCCGCACCGCCCCCAACGGCGTGACCTTCGACGCCCCCGACAGCCTTCGCCAGCGCGCGGAGATCATCAAGCTGCGGACCGTCACGACCCCGACGATGCCGCCCGGCAACAAGACCGCCATGACGGACGAGGAGCGGCAGCTCCTCGGCCGCTGGATCGACGCCGGCGCTCGCCTCGACTGAGCCGAATGCGTCTGTCTGTCACTTCGAGCGGCCACCCGTGGGGGTTCAACCGCCAGCGGCGGTACGGGAAGCCGGGGATACGCGGTGCGGTGTCAGCCGCCAGCGACCATAGACGACGAATGCGGCGAGGAGCCCCACTGCCAACGGGATCAGCGCCAGCGCGACATCACCACCGGCCAGGGTGATCGCCGTCGCCCCGATCATGATGATCACCAGCCCGGCCGCGGCCAGCGGGGTCAGACCCGGCCGAATACCCAGCAGGCCGGGGAGGATGAGACCGAGCGCGCCGAGCACCTCGGCCACGCCGATGAACCGGATGAAGGGGCCGGGCAACGGCATCGGTCCTGTCAGTTCCTCGAGCGGCAGGACCAGCTTCATACCCCCGGCGAACAGAAACAGGAGCGCGAGCAGCCCCTGAACGACCCACAGCGCATAGGTCATGATCGCTGTCCCCCTCCACCACCGACGTCGTGTGTCCTTCGCCCACCTCACCACTCAGCCGCCGGCCATGGCCCCCACGACCAGGAACGGCTCGGCCCCCCTGGCGACCGCCTCGGGCAGCGGGGCGTCCGGTGCTTCATGGGACAGATCCTGCTCGCAGGCGAAGAAGCGCACGAACGCTCGGCGCTGGTGCGTGACGTGGTCGCGAATCGTCCCCCGCAGCATCGGATAGCAGGCCTCGAGCGTGTCGAGGACCGACCGCTGCGTGGCCTGACCTTCGACGTGGAGCTTCACCTCGCCGTCGACGCGGGCGAGCGTCCGGAGATGGGCCGGGAGCACGACCCGGATCATGGCAGCGTCTGGACCTCGATGGACACCACCGATGGCAGATCCCGGACGATGGGGGCCCAGCTGTCCCCGGCGGTGGCCGACACGTAGACCTGCCCCCCGGTGGTGCCGAAGTACACTCCGCAGGGATCCAGCGCGTCGACGGCCATCGCATCGCGCAACACGTTGACGTAGCAGTCGCGCTGGGGCAGCCCTCGGGTGAGCGCCTCCCACTCGTTGCCGCCCGTCCGGCTGCGATACACACGCAGCTTCCCGTCGGGCGGATAGTGCTCCGAATCGCTCTTGATCGGCACGACATAGATGGTGTCGGGCTCGTGCGTGTGCACGTCGATGGGGAAACCGAAATCGCTCGGCAAGCTCCCGCCCACGTCGCGCCACGACTCTCCGGCGTCGTCGCTGCGCATGACATCCCAGTGTTTCTGCATGAACAGCACGCCTGGACGCGTCCGGTGCATGGCGATGCGATGCACGCAGTGGCCGACCTCGGCCGTCGGATTGGGGATGCCCTCCGACCGCAGGCCGCGATTCATTGGCCGCCACGTCTTGCCGACGTCGTCGCTCCGGAACACGCCCGCCGCCGAGATGGCGATGAAGATCCGACCGGGATGGCTCGGGTCCAGGAGGATCGTGTGCAGGCACATCCCACCCGCTCCCGGCTGCCAGGTGGACGCCGAGCCATGGCCCCGCAGTCCGGGGAGCTCCTGCCAGGTCTGGCCGCCGTCGATCGAGCGGAACAACGCGGCGTCTTCCACTCCGGCGTAGACGGTATCGGGATCGGTCAGCGCGGGCTCGAGGTGCCAGACCCGAGCGAACTCCCAGGGGTGCGGCGTGCCGTCGTACCACTGGTGGGTGCCGGTAGCGCCGTCGTACACGAACTTGTTCCCCACCGGCTCCCACGTCTTGCCGCCATCGCTGGAGCGCTGGATCTGCTGTCCGAACCAGCCGCTGGACTGCGATGCATACAGCCGACTCGGGTCAGCCGGAGACCCCTTGAGGTGGTAGATCTCCCAGCCTCCGAAGTGGGGGCCACTGACATCCCACCGCTCACGTGTTCCGTCCGACGTCAGCACGAAGGCGCCCTTGCGTGTTCCAACCAGCACCCGTACGCTGCTCATCGCCTGCTCCTTCCTGAGTTTCGCGTCAGTTGTTACGCCTTCCCGTCCCCCGCAGGCAGGCCCGCGATCTCCAGCACCGGACGGATCTCGACGGTACCCCTGTGGGCCATGGGAATCCGGGCGGCGATTCCGATCGCCTGGTCGAGATCCTTGGCGTCGATGAGGAAGTAGCCACCCAGCTGCTCACGCGTCTCCGCGAACGGCCCATCGGTCACGAGGCGCTTGCCGTTGCGCACCCGGACACTGGTGGCCATTCCCGTCGGGTGCAACGGGTTGGCGGCCAGATACTGCCCGCTCGACTTGATCTCGTGGGCGAGTTGCGTGGACGCCACGTAACAGGCCGCGCGCTCGGGCTCGCTCAGAGCCTTTTCGTCACCGTAGATCAGTAGCATGTATTTCATCGCGACGCCTCCTGACCTCCAGGTACCCTCTATCCTACCGCTGCAGTCCAAACCGCTCGGTGGACCCGCCGGACTGACCCCCTCCCTTTGCTCCGTAGTCGAGCGGGCCGACCTCTTATCGACATGGCCGGCGAAAAAAGATCCCCCCCCGGCCGGGGGTCGACGTCCTCCGTCCAATCGCTGGTCGGCGATGCCCGGCTCGGGTACGCTTGGCGCGAGGCTCGAAGGAAGAAGTAGCGGAGATGGACGCGACCGAACGTGTGCGCGAGACGGTGGACGCGGTCTACCAGACCGACTCCCGCCGCGTCCTCGCCACCCTGATTCGCCTCCTCGGCGACTTCGATCTCGCCGAGGAGGCGCTGCACGAGGCCTTCCGGGCCGCGCTGGAGCAGTGGCCGCGTGACGGGGTGCCGGCCAATCCCCGGGCCTGGCTGGTGTCGGCCGGACGCTTCAAGGCCATCGACGGTGTTCGCCGGCGCGCTCGCTTCGAGGCGCTGGACGACCTCGCCGAGCCCGTCGACACTGCCGATGACTTCACGGCCCGGGAAGGCGGGAGTGTCGAGGATGACCGCCTGCGCCTGATCTTCACCTGTTGCCACCCGGCCCTGTCGCCGGATGCCCAGGTTGCCCTCACGTTGCGCGAGGTGTGCGGCCTCACGACCGAGGAGATCGCCCACGCATTCCTCACCCTGGCGCCCACGCTCGCCCAGCGCATCGTGCGGGCCAAGGCCAAGATCCGCGATACCCGCATTCCCTATCAGGTGCCCGAACCCGCCGAATTGCCGGATCGGCTCGCCGCAGTCTTGAAGGTGATCTATCTCGTGTTCAACGAGGGCTACGCCGCCTCGTCGGGTTCGTCGTTGACCCGGCACGATCTGTCGGGCGAGGCGATCCGTCTGGGACGGCTGCTCGTCGAGTTGCTGCCGGAGCCCGAGGCCCAGGGGCTCTTGGCGCTGATGCTGTTGCACGAATCGCGCCGGGCCGCGCGCACCTCGCCCGGGGGCGAGCTGGTCCTGCTCGGCGACCAGGACCGCTCGCTCTGGAACCGGGTTCAGATCGCTGAAGGCCTGGCCCTGGTGGACCGGGCGCTGGCGTCGCGCCGATTCGGCTCCTATACGCTGCAGGCGGCGATCGCGGCGGTGCATGCCCAGGCGCCCCGTGCCGCCGCGACGGACTGGGCCCAGATCGTGGGGCTGTACGACGTGCTGGTGCGGGCCGATCCCTCACCCGTGGTCGAGCTGAACCGTGCCGTGGCGGTGGCGATGCGTGATGGCCCGCTGGCGGGTCTGGCCCTCATCGACGCCATCCTGAGCCGTGGCGAGCTGGGGGACTATCACCTGGCGCACTCGGCGCGGGCGGACCTGTGCCGGCGCCTGGGGCGAACGGCAGAAGCCCGAGCCTCCTACGGGCGGGCCCTCGTTCTCACGCGGCAGGAACCGGAGCGACGGTTTCTCGAGCGACGGCTGGACCAGCTGGTGGACTGAGCGAACGCTCACGCCTGATCGGCGGCATGGCGCTCACCTGACGACTCCCGGAACGAATCGAAGGTCACCGTCAGCGGCGCCTTGTCGGGTCGCCAGCGCAGGAACGTCGTGCCGTGGCGGAAGCGGTCGCCGCTCCAGTGGTCATAACGCACCTCGCACACGAGCGCGGGCTTCAGCGGCTCCCACTGGCCCGAGCGCTCGGTGGCCCAGCGGCTGGGCCCGCCCGGCGCGTGTCCGGTGAACCCTGCTCCACCGAGGAACGGGCGCAACCTGGGCAGCAGCGTGGCGCGCTGGGCCACGCTGAAGCTCGACGTGAAGCCCACGTGGTGGAGCCGGCCCTCGCCGTCGTAGAGCCCGAGCAGCAATGAACCCACCTGGCGCCCGCCGGCGGCGTAGCGGAAGCCTCCGACCACGCAATCGGCGGTGCGCATCCGCTTGATCTTCTGCATGGCTGTGCGCTCGCCGCTCGCGTAGGCGGCCGCGGCACGCTTGGCGATCACCCCGTCCAGCTTCAGCGCGCCGGGCTCGCGCAACCACGCCTCGGCCACCGCACGATCGGCCGTCGCGGGAGAAAGCCGGACCGTACCCCCGGCCGCCAAGTGCTTCTCGGCGAACGTCTCGAGGCGGCGCCGGCGCTCGGTCAGGGGAAGCTCGACCAGCGCCCCCCCGCTCTCGTCCACGAGGAGGTCGAAGGCGAGGAGCAGGGCCGGGGTCTCCGCGGCCAGACGCTGGATCCGGCTCGCCGCGGGGTGCAGACGCTGTAGCAGGTCATCGAAGGAGAACCCACCGTCAGCGGGCACGAGGAGCTCGCCGTCGAGCAGGAAACGCCGGGCCGGCAGGCGGAGGAGCGCGTCCACGATCTCGGGGAAGTAGCGGGTCAGCGGCTGCCCAGCCTTGGACTGCAGCGCCACCGTCTCGCCGTCCCGATACGCCAGACACCGGAAGCCATCCCACTTGGGCTCGAACAGCCAGCCCTCCGTGGCGGGCAGGGCGTCCACCAGCCGCGCCTCCATCGGCGGGTACGGGGGCGTGATAGGCAGGCTCAGCGCCGGCCACCGGGCAGGCGCGCGGGGCTCGGCGGACCGCCTCATCCAAGTCGGCTCAGATCGAAGCGCCCCCGCCGGGCCAGAACGGGAGCCCACAGATCACCGACCCGGGCCAGCCGGGCCCGCACGTTGTCGATGCGGAAGTCCTCGGTGCTCACGCCGGAGGCGAGCTCGTCCCAGGTCACGGGCGTCGACACGCAGGCCCGCGGGTGCGGTCGCACCGAGTAGATGGAGGCCAGCGTGCGTCCCCAGGCGTTCTGGTTGTAATCGACCAGCACCCGGCCGGCCGGGCGCCGGGCCACCCGGTACTCGGCGGTCATCAGCTTCGGGTGCCGGCCCGCCAACTCCCGGGCCACCGTTTTGGCCACCTCCCACACGGCCTTTTGGCGCGGCCCCCGCACGATGGGCACGTAGACATGGAGTCCCTTGGAGCCAGTGGTCTTGACGTAAGTCGGCATGCCCAGAGAGCCGAGCACCTCGTGGAGGACCAGAGCCGTCTCGATCACCTGGGGGAAAGACGCCGTGCCGGGGTCGAGGTCGAAGTGCAGCCAGTCCGGCCGGTCCACGTCGTCGCAGCGGGCGTACCAGGGGTTGAGATCGATGCACCCGAGGTTGACCACCCAGAGCAGCGCCGGCAGATCCTGAATGAGCGGAAAGTCGATAACGCTGCCGGAGCCGTGGGCGATGCCGCACGTCTGGATCCAGTCGGGCCGCGGCACCGGCGCCCGCTTCATGAAGAACGAGGGCCCCGCCGCCCCGTCGGGATAGCGGCGCATCACCATGGCCCGGTCGCGCACGTGGGGAAGCAGGAGTGAGGCGACGTCGGCGTAGTACTGCAGGAGGTCGCCCTTGGTGATCCCGAGCTCGGGCCAGAACGGCTTCCTCAGATTCGTGAGCCGCACCTGACGGCCGCCGGCCTCGAGCACCACGCTGTCGCCGTCACGCGGAATCGTCGTCGGGCCAGCCGGCCCCCGGCGCCCGATTCCCGGGCCCCGGGGAGAATGAGGGCCGCGCGCGGCGACTCGACTCATCAGGGCGCTGCCGCCGGACCATGCTGGAGCGGTGCGAGCCGCGGCGGCCGCGGCCCGTGAACGACGGCCCCGATCACGGGAGCGTACTCGAGCTCCTGCCGGGTGGCGACGCAACGGAGCAGGAGGCCACCCCGGCTCATGTCGCCCCGACCCACGAAGTCGAGCGGGAACTTGAGGCGGTCGCCGAACACGGTGGCGAGGACCTCCACGTACTTCGGTGACGCCACGCTGCCCAGCAGCACGACGTCGCAGGCCGGGCCGATTCGCCGGCGTACCTGGCGACACGCTGCCAGCAACGGTCGGCGAAAGCTGGACCGGGCAGGATCCACCTCGACCCGGGCGAACGCCTGCAGCGTGCGGAGGGTCACCGCCGCCGAGGGGCTGTGCAGGCCCGCGCCCGGCGTGATCACGAGCACACCTTCGCCGGTCAGGCGGCACCCGGGATCGGGGGCCGCGGCGAAGGCCCGGGCGTAGGCGAGCTTGCCGCGGAAGTAGAGCCCGCTCATGAAGCTGAAGACTTCACCGAGAGGGGCTCCCTCCCGGCCCCGCAGCCGACGGGCCAGATCGAACGTGGCGCCGGCGCGCATCACTATCTGGGCCCGGATGCCTGCGCAGTTTGCCGGCGAGAGGAGGAACATGCGTGCCATGCCGCTGATCCGACCGCATTCTACATGCCGGGCCGCTAGCTCGTGGCTCCGTCCGGCTGTGCTATCGTCGGCGACGCCTTGGCTTTCGAGTGGCTCTTGCGCGAGTGCCGGCTTCCCCAACACGAGGGCGCCCGCGATCTCGCCATCGCGGGGAGCCGGGTCGTCGCCGTCGCCCCTCGTCTGGACGGGCCGGCACGCCGTGAGCTGGCCGTGAACGGGCGGTTGCTGCTGCCCGGCTTTCGCAACGCTCACGCGGGAGTCGTGGCGCCGGCCCACGAGCTCGAGGGCCGCGCCACCTTGATGCTGGAGACGGCCATCCGCCACGGCACCACGGCGATCCGGCTCAGCGCTCCCCTCGACATCGACGAGCCGCTCATGCCGCTCCGCCTGCTCACCCGGCTGCGGGCGCAGTTGGCCCCGCAGCTCACCATCGAGCTGTCGCTCGGGCTCACCACCGCCGATGTCCTGGGGCGGCCGCGCGGACTGGCAGCGCTCCTTCAATCGGCGCGCCGGGCGGGGGCCGACAGCGTCGATGTCGCGATGGAACGGGGGTCCCTGGGAGCGCTGGCCCCGCTCCTGGACGGTCTCGGGGAGACCGGCCTCGGCCTCGATCTGGCCCTCGACACCGCGCTGCCACCCGACCGCGTGGGGCCGGATGCGCTCGCCCTCACCTACGTCGTCGAGACGCTCGGCCGCCTCGCCGTCCGCCCTGCCGTGCGCGTGCTCCACGCGACCGCCCTGGCGGCGGTGCATCGCGACGATGCCGCGTCGCTGCTCCGCGAGCTGGCCGCCCTCGCGGTGCCGGTCATCGTCTGTCCGCGGCAGACGCTGCAGCGCGCGGGCCGCGACGATGCGGCAGCCGGCCGGCGCGGCCTGCCCCGCCTGCGGGAGCTGCTGGCCGCCGGGGTCACCGTCGGCCTTGGCTCCGGCGCATCCGTAGAGGCCGCGGCGCTCGACCCGCTGGCGGCGGTGTGGCTGGCCGCCTATGCGAGCCACCTGGGCACGCCCGCCGCGCTGGAGCAGGCGCGCGTCACGGTCGCTCCCGGACAGATCGAGCCGGGCACCGAAGCCGATCTCGTCGTCCTGGACGCGCCGAGCTTTGCGCGGGCGGTCGTGGACCACGCGGAAAAGATCGCCGTGTTCAAGCAGGGCCGCCTGGTCTACCAGGCAGCGCGCCACAGCGAGACGGTCGCGGTCCGGGGGCCCGAGCGTCTCGTCGTCCGCGGAGCCACGCTGCTCCGGCGCGCCGGCCGGCATGACGTCGTCGCCGTGGACGGTGTGGTCCGCGAGATCGCGCCGCAGGCCGGGGCGGTGGACGGTACCGAGATCGTCGCCGCCGGCCGACTCGTCGCCCCGGCCTTCGTCGACGCCCACCTGCACGTGGACAAGGCCTTCGTCATGGACGCCTGCCCGCTGGGCGAGGCGAATCTGTCGGTGGCGGCGGCGGTGGAGGCGATGCGCGCGATCAAAGCGCGGTACACCACCGCTGATCTGCTCTCCCGCGGCCGTCTCACGCTGGCTCGCGCCCTGCGGCACGGAACCACCGGCATCCGGGCCCAGTGCGACGTCGATCCCGTCATCGGCCTGCTGGCCCTTGACGCGCTGGTCACGCTCCGCCGCGAGTTCGCCGACCGCCTGGATCTGCAGATCGTCGCCTTCCCTCAAGAGGGACTGCTGGGCGGGCCTGGGGCCGTCGATGTGATGCGCCAGGCCCTCAAGGCCGGCGCCGATCTGGTGGGCGGCGGTCCGCTGGATGCGGATTACCGGGCCCACATCGCCCAGGCCTTCGCCCTGGCCCGCGAGTTCGGCGTGCCCGTCGACATTCACGCCGACCTCGGGATCGATCGGCTGCGCCCGCCGAGCGAGTGGGAGGCGCCGCTCGTCGCCGCCCACGCCCGGGCAGCCGGGCTGGCTGGCCGGGTTGCCATCGGGCACTTCGCGGCGTCGAGCACGCTCACGCGTCAGCAGATTCGTGAGCTCGCCGCGGTGCTGGCCGAGGCCGGAGTCCACGTGGCTGCGCTCACGGCCAGCGAGCTGTACCGGCAGGGCATGGACGACCCGGTGAACAGCCGGCGCGGCGTCCCCCGCGTCGTCGACCTGTTGGAAGCGGGCGTCAACGTCGTCTTCGCCTCCAACAACATCCGCGATGCGTTCGTGACCTTCGGCAACGCTGACATGCTCGAGCAGGCGTTGCTCGGAGCGACGGCCACGCACCTGGACGATCCGGATACCGCGTTGGAGATGGTGACCTCCCGGGCGGCCGCCCTCATGGGCCTCACCGGACGCGACGCCCTGGCAGTGGGCAAGCAGGCCGATCTGGTGGTCCTCGATGCCCGGTCGGCGGCGGAAGCCATCGGTGACCAGGTCGAGAAGCTCTTCGTGATCCGGCGCGGGCAGGTCATCGCGACGAACCGGATCGAAGGCGCGAGCGCCCGGTGAGCACGATCAGCGTGCGGCCGGCCAACCAGGAGGCTCTCCGCCGTATCCAGCGCAGCGAGGCCCGGCTCGTCGGCGTGCGACGGGCCGCCGACGTCGTGCCCGGCCTCGGCGAGTACGTCGTGCTGCACGCCGGTCCTCCCCTGTCCTGGGAGCGGATGTGCGGGCCGATGCGAGGTGCGGTGATCGGCGCCAGCATCTTCGAGGGCTGGGCGCGCACCCCGGCCGAGGCCACGCAGCTTGCCGAACGCGGTCGGCTCCGCTTCGCCCCGTGCCACGAGCACCGCGCCGTAGGCCCGATGGCCGGCATCGTGACGGCGTCGATGGCGGTGTTCGTGGTCCAGAATCCCACCTTCGGCACCGAGGCCTTCGCCACCATTAATATGGGGCCGGGCAAAGTGCTCAGAATGGGCGCTTACGATGACACCGTGCTCGAGCGGCTCGCCTACATGAACGGGGAGCTGGCTCGCCTCCTCGACGAGGCCATCGTCCGGAGCGGCGGCGTGGACGGCAAGAGCCTGATGGCCCAGGCCCTCGCCATGGGTGACGAATGCCACAACCGGTGCCGTGCCGCCACCTCGCTCCTGGTGCGCACGCTGGCCCCGGGGCTGGCAGCCACGCGAACCGGCGATGGGCAGCGCGCGCTGGCCTTCGTAGGAGCCAGCGATTCCTTCTTCCTCAACATCGCCATGGCCGGCGCCAAGGTCATGCTCGACGCCGCCCACGGTCTGACGGCCTCGAGCGTGGTGACGACCATGGCCCGCAACGGCACCGAGTTCGGGATCCGCGTCAGCGGAACCGGCGATCGGTGGTTCACGGCGCCGGCGCCCATGGTGCGCGGGGTCTATTTCCCGGGGTACGGGCCCGAGCACGCCAACCCCGACATGGGCGACTCGGCCATCACCGAAACGGTGGGGCTCGGCGCTTTCGCCCTGGCCGCGGCCCCGGCCATCGTGCAGCTCGTCGGTGGCTCGGCCCAGCTCGCGCTGGACACCACGCTCGACATGTACGAGATCACGCTCGCCGAGCACGAGACGTTCAGGATCCCGGCGCTAGATTTCCGGGGCACGCCACTCGGCATCGACGTCCGCCGGGTGGTCGAGACGGGGATGGTCCCCGTCATCGACACGGGGATCGCCCACCGCGAGGCCGGGGTCGGCCAGATCGGCGCGGGCCTGACCCAGGCGCCACTGGGGTGCTTCGTGGCCGCCGTGGAAGCGCTGGCCGCCCCGGCATGAGCGCGCCGGCCCGCCCGCTGTTCGCCGGCCCGCCCCGGGTTCTGAGCCTCGGGCTCTCGATTTTCGCCGCCGAGCTCGAGCGTCTCGGCGTGTCGGTCGCCCATCTGGACTGGCGGCCTCCGGCGGGCGCCGACAGTCGGCTCACCGCGGCGTTGGCCCGGCTCGGAGCGCGGCGGGAGCTCGTCGAGCGGGCCAATGCCGAGGCGTTCGCGCGCCTGGTCGGCGGCGAGCCGACGCTGGTCGACTGTCGTCCAGCCGGGGAGACTCTCGAGCTGCCGCCCCGCACGATCCTGCATGCCGGCCCGCCGCTGCCCTGGGCGCGCATGGGCGAATCGATGCGCGCCGCCGTGCAGTGCGCCATCCGGTACGAGGGCTGGGCGGCCAACGACGACGCCGCCGCGGCGATGGTGGAGCGCGGCGACGCGACGCTCGCGCCGTGCCACCACCGGGGCGCGGTGGGCCCGATGACCGGCATCATCACCGCGTCCATGCCGGTGTTCGTGGTGGCGAACCGGATTCACGGCAACCGGGCGCACGCGGTCATCAACGAGGGGTTGGGCAAGGTGCTGCGCTTCGGCGCCAACGACGAGAGCGTCATCGCCCGCCTGCGCTGGCTCGCCAGCGAGGCGGGCCCGCTCCTGGGCGCCGCGCTACGCGCGGCCGGGGGCATTCCGCTGCGGCCCCTGATGGCCCAGGCGCTGCGCATGGGCGACGAGATGCACCAGCGCAACCTGGCCGCCTCCTCGCTGCTCGCGCGGGCCCTGCTGCCGCACGTCGCCCGGGTGGGGGGCCGGCACGGCGCCGTGCCCCGGCTCGCCGAGTTCATTGCCGGCAACGACCAGTTCTTCCTCAATATCGCCATGGCCGCGGCCAAGGCCATGGCTGACCCGGCGGCGAACATCCCGCACAGCACGCTGGTCACGGCCATGGCCCGTAACGGCACGGAGTTCGGGATCCGGGTGTCCGGCCTCGGGGATCGCTGGTTCACCGCCCCCGCGCCCGATCCGACTGGCCTGTACTTCCCGGGGTTCTCGGCGGCCGACGCCAATCCCGACATGGGCGACAGCGCCATCGTGGAGACGGTGGGACTGGGCGGGGGCGCCATGGCCGCGGCTCCCGCAGCCGCCCGCTTCGTCGGCGCTGGAGGCATGGCGGAAGCGATCGCGGCCACCGAGGAGATCGGCGAGATCTGCCTGGGCGAGCATCCCCACTTTCGCATCGCCACCCTCGACGAGCGTGGCGCGCCGGTGGGAATCGACGTCCAACTGGTGGTGGAGACAGGCGTGACGCCGCTGATCAACACCGGCATCGCCGGGCGCCGGGCCGGTACGGGTCAGGTCGGAGCCGGCGTCGTGCGGGCGCCATTCGCCTGCTTCGCGCATGCGCTCCTCGCGTTGGCTGACGATCCGGTTCGGGCAGCGGCTTCGCCGCCGCAATCGATCCCGGGGGGAGGTTTCGGAAGGGGGGCGGAGCCCCCCTCCGAGTAAATGAGCCTCATCGTCGTCGCCATCGGCGGCAATGCGCTGCGCAGCGAGGACGGCGTCGGCGCCCCCTCGGAATGGTTCGATGCGCTGGCGGTATCCCTTCCCCCGGTGGTGGACCTGGTCGCTGCCGGCCATCACGTCGTCCTCACCCATGGCAATGGACCCCAGGTGGGCGAGGAACTGCTACGCATGGAGATCGCCAGACCCGTGATGCCCGCCCTGACCCTCGACCTCTGCGTGGCCGAGACCGAGGGCAGCCTCGGCTACGCCATTCAGCAGGTGCTGGGCAACCTGCTCCGGCGTCGGCAGCTGGTGGCCGGGGTGGCCTCGCTGGTCACCCAGGTCGTCGTCGATGGTGCTGATCCCGCGTTCCGAGCTCCGACCAAGCCGATCGGGCCGTTCTACAAGAAGGCGGAGGCCCTCCGGCACGCTCGAGAGTATGGCTGGATCGTGGTGGAGGACAGCGGGCGCGGCTGGCGCCGGGTCGTGCCCTCACCGCGGCCCGTGCGCGTCGTGGAGACGCCGCTGGTCCGGACCCTCGTGGGCGCAGGCATCGTACCCATCGCGGTGGGGGGAGGCGGCATTCCTGTGCTCGAGACACCGACCGGCCTCCGGGGTGTCGAGGCCGTGATCGAGAAGGACTTCGCCACGGCGGTGCTGGCCCGCGATCTCGGTGCCGATCGAGTCTACTTCCTCACCGGTGTGGACCGTGTCGCCGTCGGCTGGGGCACGCCGGCCCAGCGTTTCCTCGACCGCCTCACCCTCGCCGAGGCGCGCCGCCTTCTCGCCGCCGGCGAGTTCCCGCCGGGCAGCATGGGGCCAAAGGTGGAGGCGGCCGTGCAGTTCGTGGAAGCCGGCGGGGCGGCCGCCGTGATCACTTCGCTGGACCGTTTGGCCGCAGTCGAAAGGGGAGCCGCGGGGACGATCATCAGCCGGGAGGGACCATGAACCGCTTGCAAGGCAAGGTGGCTATCATCACCGGCGGCAACACCGGCATCGCCCGCGCCGTGGCGCTGGCCTATGCCGACGAGGGCGCCGACGTGGCCATCGCCTGGATCGCCCGAGAGCCCGACGCCCAGGCGACCCTGCGCGAGATCGAGAAGCGTGGCCGCCGGGCCCTCGCCGTGCGGACCGACGTCACCCGGGAGCCTGACGTGCAGGCGCTCGTGGCGACCGTGAGCGAGGCGTGGGGCCGCATCGACGTGCTCGTGAGCAGCGCCGGGATCCAGAAAGCGCAGGCGCTCACCGAGACGAGCGTCGAGGACTGGGACCGCATGATCGCCGTGCACATGCGCGGGGCGTTCCTCTGCTGCCGGGCGGTGGCTCCCACGATGATGGCCCAGCGGAGCGGGCGCATCATCCTGGTGACCTCCCAGCTCGCCTACCTCGGGCGCCCGCGCTACACGGCGTACTCGGCCGCCAAGGGGGGGCTGCTCACCTTCATGCGGGCCCTGGCCCAGGAGCTCGCCCCCTGGGGAGTCCTGGTCAACTCCGTAGCTCCCGGACTCATCGACACCGGCTTCGACCCGCTCCCCGAAGAGACCAAGCGCGCCCACGCCGACCGCCTGCCACTCGGGCGGCTGGGGACGCCGTCCGACCTCGTCGGCGCCTTCGTGTTCCTGGCCTCCGAGGAGAGCCAGTACTTCTGCGGTCAGACGCTGCATCCCAACGGCGGGGAGATCATGCCATGAAGCTTCTCGTCATCAACCCCAACAGCTCGGAAACGGTGACCGCAGCTATCATGGAATCGGCCCGTCGGGCGGCAGCGCCGGGGACGACGCTGATCGGCGCCACCACCAAGGGGGGGACCCGCAACATCGACTCCGCCTTCGGTGACTACCTGTCAGGCGCCGCGATGATCCGGACCTGCCTGGAGGCCGTCGGCCGCCACACCCCGGACGCCGTGCTCCTGGCCGGGTTCGGGCGAGTCGGCATCGACGCCCTCAAGGAGGCGCTCTCCGTGCCCGTCGTCTCGATCTCCGAGGCCTCGATGGCCGTGGCCTGTCTGCTCGGCCACCGCTTCACCACCATGACCATGCTCCAGCAGTTCATCCCGTACCAAGAAGACCTGGTCCGCCTGTTCGGCTTCGAGGCCAAGTGCGCGTCGGTGCGCGCCATCAACATCAACGTGGAGGAGTGCGTGAAGGAGCGCGACCGGACGCTGGCCGAGCTCACCGAGCAGATCCTGGCGGCCGTCCGCGAGGACCGGGCCGAGGTGGTGATCCTCGCCTGCGCGGGGCTGTGCGGTTACGAGCGCGAGCTGAGCCAGCGCGCCGGCGTCCCCGTGCTCGATCCGGTGGCAGTCGGGGTCAAGGTCGCCGAGAGTCTGGTGGGCCTGGAGCTGGCCCACTCCAAAATCCGCAAGTTCGCGCCGCCTCCCCAGCCCCTCGACCACTATCTCTAGTCGGAGGGGGCGACACCCAGACGCACCCGTCCGGCGCGACGGCCCCCTCCGAAACCTCCCCCAGGACAGGTTGCACCGGCCAAGCCGGCGCTCGAGCGGTGGTTCCTCCGACGGACTTCTGTAGCAGACGGGCGCCGGCGGCCTGGCTCGCTCACATCCATCATTCGCACTACTCGGGCCACGGCCCGTCGGCCGCTTTTCCGGGCGGCCGCCCGATGGCCATCTGCTAGATTCAAAACGTCGTGCCGATCCCATCGCCCTGAAGACGAAGCATGAACCGACCTGACGGGAGCCCCGTCACCCGCGTTCGTCTGCCCCTGAAGTTGAAGCTGGGCCTCCTCATCACCGGCCTGCTGGTGATCGCGGTGGCGCTCCTCAGCGGCGTCCTCCTCTACAGCACCGAGCAGAGCCTGCTCACGGAGACGACCAAGCGCGGTCACACGATCGCGCAGCATCTGGCCAACGCCGCCCGCAATCCTCTGCTCACCAAGGACGAGCTCACGCTGAATCTCCTGGTGAAGGACGCCATGAAGGACGGCGACCTGGTGTACGTGGTCATCACCGACCATCAGGGCAAGGTCGTGGCCCACACCGATGTGAGTCGGCTCGGGCTCGGGCCAGATGCCGTCGCGCTGGAGTCGATGGGAACCGAGCCGGTGGTGAATGTCTACACCACGGCCGAGCGGGGACGGATCCTGGACTTCACCATCCCGCTGATCTTTCGCCGCGTCACGGTCGGCATGGTGCGCGTGGGCATCAGCCAGAAGTCCGTCGACGAGGCCATCGCCACGGCCCGCAACCACACCATCGTGATCAGCATCGTCATCGTGATGATCGGACTGGCCCTGGCGCTGGGGCTGGCCACCCTCCTGGCCCATCCGATCCTCCGCCTCGTGGAGGGCACGCGGCGCGTCGCCGCCGGCGATTTGACCGTGGATCTGGCGGTCTCGTCACGCGACGAGATCGGCATCCTCACCGAGGCCTTCAACACGATGACCACGAGCTTGCGCGAGAAAGAGATGATCACCCGGGCCTTCGCTCGCTATGTGGACCGGGACGTGGCCGACGAGCTCCTCAAGGACCCCGAGCAACTGGTCCTGGAGGGCGAACGCCGTGAGGTCACGGTGATTTTCTGCGACCTGCGCGGCTTCACCCTGCTCTCCGAGCGCCTCGGCCCCGAGGAGGTCGTGTTGCTCCTCAACCAGTTCTACGACCTCATGATCGAGGCCACCTTCCGGAACGGCGGCACTCTCGACAAGTTTCTCGGCGATGCCGTCATGGCGGTGTTCGGCGCGCCCATCGCCCACCCCGATCACGCGCTGCGGGCGGTGCGCACGGCGGTGGCCATGCGGGAGGGCGTCGAGCGTCTGAGCCGACGGCGCATCCGCCGGGGCGGGGAGCCGCTCTCGGTGGGAATCGGCGTCAGCACCGGCGAGACGGTGGCGGGGACGGTGGGGACCGACGACCGCATGGAGTACACCGTCGTGGGCGACAGCGTCAACGTCGCCGCCCGGCTGGAGTCCACGGCCAAGCCCATGCAGATCCTGATCTCGGCGGGCACCTGGGAGGCCGTCAAGGAGTCCGTCAAGGCGCGTCCGCTCGGCGTGGTGCGGGTGAAAGGCAAAGAGGAAGAGATCGAGGTGTACGAGGTCTTGCACCTGGTATGAGGGGCCAGCGCCTGCTCGCCCTCGCGGCGGCCCTCAGCCTGGTCGCCTGCGCCTCGCCGACCGGACTGTCGGCGCGCTTGGTCCAACCCGATGTCTTCGAGTCCGACGCCTACATCGTGACCTTCGCCCGGGCCGGCGACAACGCCGAGCGGCTGGCCGCCCGCTTTCTGGGAGACGCCTCCCGCGCCTGGATGATCGAGGAGTACAACGGGCGCCGGACATTTGCCTGGGGCCAGAAGGTGGTCATCCCCAGGCGCTCGGGGAATCCGGCCGGCATCTATACCACCGGCTATCAGCTCGTCCCCGTGCTCGTCTACCACCACATCGCCCCCCGCGCGCAAGGCCGGCTCGTGCTGGCGGCCAGCATGTTCGAGCAGCAGATGCGGTACCTCAAGGCGCGGGGCTACCGCACGGTCAGCCTGGACGATCTGATCGAGCACACGCAACTGGGCCGCCAGCTACCCCGCCGCAGTGTGGTCCTGACCTTCGACGACGGCTATCAGTCCTTTCTCCGCCACGCCTACCCGGTCCTCAAGAAGCTGGGCTTCACGGCCACGCTCTTCGTCTATACCGACTACGTCGGCCTCGGCCGCAACGCCCTGGGGTGGGACGACCTGCGGCGCCTCGCCGACGAAGGCTTCGGGCTGGGCGCTCACTCCAAGACCCACAGCGAGCTGCGCCGCCGGGCCGACGAGTCGCCCGAGGCCTACGCGCGCCGGGTCCACTCCGAGCTGGTGGTGCCGCTGCAGCTGTTCCAGGCTCGCCTGGGGCGCACGCCCCGGGTCCTGGCCTACCCCTACGGCAGCTACGACGACGAGCTGATGCAGCAGGTCGGGAACAAGGGATACCTGGCGGCGCTCACCGTGCGGCGCGAAGGCAATCCCTCGTTCGTCCACCCGCTGCGGATCCGGCGCAGCCAGATCTTCGCCGACATGACGCTCGGGGAATTCGCCCGCAACCTGACCGTCTTCCACGAAGAGCCGCTGCTCCGGTGAGGACGATGGCGCTCGGGTTGCTGATCGGCCTGGGCCTGACGGCCTGCGCCAGTATCGCGCCGGCCCCGCCCGCCCGACTCGCTGCCGAGCACCGGCAGCGCGCGCTCGCCTACGAGCGGAGCGGCGATCTGCGCGCCGCCCTCGAGGAGTGGAAGATCGCGCTCACGATCGATCCCACCGACGCCGCGGCGCGGGCGGAGCAGGCCAGGCTCGCCCGACGTCGGCAGGCCGCGGTGGCTCGCCGACTCCGGCTGGGGCAGCAGGCGCTCCGCCGGGGCAATCACCTCGAAGCGCGCCGCCACCTGCTCGCCGCCCTGGCCCTCGACCCGAGCAGCGCCGCGGCCTTCACGGCGCTTCGCGAACAGGTCCCCGAGCTTCACTTCACCACCCACACCGTGGCCCGGGGTGAAACCCTGGGCTCCATCGCCGAGCGGCACTACGGCGATCGGGCCCTCGCCGAGGTGATCTGGGAAGCCAACCGACTGCCCCCCAAGCCACGGCTGGTCCCCGGGATGCGTTTGAAGATCCCGGAAGTCTCCGGCCTGGCCGCTCGTACGGCGGGGCTACAACGGGTGGCCCTGCCGCGCGCTCCGGATCCGCCGCCGGACAACGGCGGTCCGATCGTCAAGGAGAGCCCGGCCGAGGAACCCCTGCTCGAAGGCAACCCGCTGCTGGCGGACACCCACGAGGCGCTCGAGCGCGGCGAATACGGGGCCGCCCTGGCCGCCGTCGATCGCTTGCTCGAGGGCAACCCTCGGAACAGCGAGTGGCTCGATCTCAAGAAGGCCATTCTCTATGCCCAGGGCAAGGACGATCTCGTCAAGGGCCGTTACGACGACGCCCACCGCGCGCTCATCCAGCTGGCCCACCTCGATCCCGCCTACCGCGACGGCTCCGGCCTGCTCGAGGAGGCCCGCAGCCGCACCATCCAGCTCCACTACAACGAGGGGATCCGGCTGTCCCGGGAGGAGCAGCTCGAGGCGGCCATCGCGCACTGGCACGCGGTGCTCGAGCACGATCCCCAGCACGCCGAGGCGAAGCGGAACATCGAGCAGGCCCAGCGGATCCTGCGCGCCCTGGAGGAGCGGAAGCAGCCATAGCCGGGCCGAAACACCGGCTCTCACGGGGCCGCCGTGAGAAGATCCGTGACCGACATGCTCCTGCGCGCGTGCCGGGTGCCCGACCGGGAGGGCCTGGTCGACATCGACCTCCGTCAGGACCGCATCGCCGCGATCGTCACCCACGATGCGTCCGGCCGTCGTACGGACGCGGCGATCGACGTGGGTGGCCGCGTCGTCACCCCGGGGCTGGTGGAGGCCCACATCCACCTCGACAAGGCCTTCCTGTCCGAGCGCCTCACCGTTCCCACCGCCTCGGTGCGCGAGGCCATCCGGCAGGTCGGCGAGGCCAAGCGGAGCTTCACCCTCGTTGACATCAGCGCCCGGGCCCGCCGGGTCCTCGATCTGGCGGTCGCCGCGGGAACTACGGCGATGCGGGCCCACGTCGAGGTCGATCCGATCGTGGGGCTCACGGGCATGGAAGCCATGCTGGCGCTGAAGGCCGAGTACGCGCCGGCCCTGGAGCTCCAGCTCTGCGCGTTCGCCCAGGAAGGCATCCTCCAGGCGCCCGGCACCGAGGCCCTGCTCCGCCGGGCGTTGCAGATGGGTGCGGACCTGGTGGGCGGCTGCCCCTACAACGACACGGATCCTCGCCTGCACATCGACCTCGTCTTTCGGCTGGCCCAGGCCTTCGACGTCGCCGCCGACTTTCACGTCGACTTCTTCGACGAGCCCGATCATCTGCACGTGCGCGAGATCATCGAGCGGACGCGGACCATCGGCTGGCAGGGGCGGGTGGCGGTCGGTCACCTCACCGAGCTGGCGGCCCTGCCGCCCGCGCAGCAGGACGAGATCATCGCGCACCTGCGCGACGTCGGAATCGGCGTGATCTGCCTGCCCGCCACCGATCTCTATCTCATGGGCCGGGGCGATGACATCAGCCCGCGGCGCGGCCTCACCCCCGTACGTCGCCTGCTGGCCGCCGGGGTACCGGTGGCGCTGGCCTCGAACAACATCCGCAACCCCTTCACCACGGTGGGCACGGCAGACCTCTCGCACATGGCCTTTCTGGCCGCGGTGACCGCTCACATGGGCGCGCCCGCGGAGCTGCGCCAGCTCGTGGAGACGGTGACGACACACCCCGCCCGCATCCTGGGCCTTCGCGACTATGGCCTGGCCCCGGGTGCGCACGCCGACCTCGTCGTCTGGGACTGCACGCGGGTCGAGGAGGTCGTGGCGGCCTTGCCCGGGCGCGTGCTGGTCATGCGCCGGGGACGGGTGACGGTCGAGCACGAGCGGCGCCTGCACGAGCGCTGGCGTGAGCCGGGCCGGTCCACCCCACCGGTGGGGCCCAGCGGTTGACAGCGGGCCACCCTTCTGTGTAGAGTCCAGGTGACGACGACCCCAAACTCCTTTAAGCGGGCCCTGCGAGGCCAGCAAGGAGCGGCAATGACGAGCCCCCCGCAGCGGTTCCGAGAGAAGGCCCAGGTCCTCGACGAGCACGGGCTCGACCGGGCCCTGACCCGCATCGCCCACGAGATCCTGGAGCGCAACGGCGGCCCCGATGAGCTCGCCTTCGTCGGCCTGCGCACCCGCGGGGTGACCCTGGCCCAGCGCCTGGCCGCGAAGATCGCCCGGATCGACGGGGTGCAGCTTGCGGTGGGCACGCTCGACATCTCGCTCTACCGCGACGACCTCGGCCTGCGCAGCGCCCCGGTCGTCCGCGGCACCGATGTCCCCTTCCCCATGAAGGACAAGATCGTCGTCCTCGTGGACGACGTCCTCTTCACCGGACGCACCATCCGGGCCGCCCTCGACGCCCTGATCGACCTGGGACGCCCCAAGATGGTCCAGCTCGCCGTGCTCGTCGACCGCGGCCACCGGGAGCTGCCGATTCGGCCCGACTACGTCGGCAAGAACCTGCCCACCTCGCGCCGGGAGAGCGTGGCCGTCCGGCTGCGCGAGCACGACGGCGAGGATCGGGTGCTCATCGAGGAACCGGAGGAGCCATGAGCATGGCCTGGACGCGCAAAGACCTCTTGACCATCCGGGCGCTCGAAGCCGGTGACATCACGCTGCTCATCGACACCGCCGCCTCGCTGCAGGAGATCGCCTCGCGGGAGATCAAGAAGGTGCCCGCGCTGCGGGGCAAGACGATCATCAACCTGTTCTACGAACCGTCCACCCGTACCCGCACCTCCTTCGAGATCGCCGGCAAGTGGCTCTCCGCCGATGTGGTGAACTTCGCGGCCAGCGGCTCCAGCGTGGCCAAGGGCGAGTCGATGCTCGACACCGCCAAGAACATCGCGGCCATGAGCCCGGACGTGGTGGTGGTCCGCCACTCCTCGGCCGGCGCCGCCGAGCTGCTGGCCCGCGAGCTCCGCTGCTCTATCGTCAACGCCGGGGACGGCGCCCACGAGCATCCCACCCAGGCGCTGCTCGACCTCTTGACCATCCGGGAGAAGAAGAAGCACTTCGAGGGGCTGCACGCAGCCATCATCGGGGACATCGCGCACAGCCGGGTGGCCCGCTCCAACATCCACGGCATGCGCAAGCTGGGCATGGCGGTCACCGTGGCCGGGCCGCCCACGCTCATCCCGCCCTTCGTGCAGGAGCTGGGGGTCAAGGTCAGCTATCGGCTGGAGGACGCCATCCGCGACGTGGACGTCATCATGATGCTCCGGCTGCAGCACGAGCGGATGACGGCCGGCCTGATCCCCTCGCTGCGCGAGTATTCGCGCTACTGGGGCCTGACCCTGGACAAGCTGCGAGCCCACGCCCGGCCCGACGTGCTGATCATGCACCCCGGCCCCGTGAACCGGGGGATCGAGATCAGCCCCGAAGTGGCCGACGGACCCTACTCGCTCATCCTTGACCAGGTCGCCAAGGGTGTGGCCGTGCGCATGGCGGTCCTGTTCCTGCTCGCCGGCAGCCGCGGCGCGGAGAACCAGGCATGAGCCTGCTGATCCGGAACGCGCGCGTGATCGACCCGACCAATCAGCTGGACACCGCCGCCGACGTCCTCATCGATGGCGACGTCATCAAGCAGATCGGACCCCGTCTGGCCGCCGGCGAAGGGACCGAGGTCATCGACGCCACAGGCAAGGTCGTCTGCCCCGGGTTCATCGACATCCACACCCATCTCCGGGAGCCCGGATACGAGTACAAGGAGACGGTGGCCACCGGCACCCGGGCCGCGGCCGCGGGCGGCTTCACCGCCGTGTGCTGCATGGCCAACACCGACCCCGTGAACGATAACGGCTCCATCACCGAGTACATCCTCGATCGCGCACGGACCGAGGGGAAGGTTCACGTGTACCCGATCGGGGCCGTCACCCGAGGGTTGCGCGGCGAGGAGCTGGCCGAGCTCGCCGAGCTGGCCGAGTCCGGCTGCGTGGCCTTCTCCGACGACGGCCGCTGTGTGATGAACGCCGCCCTCTACCGGCGGGCCATGGAGTACACGCTGCCCTTCGGCACGCCGCTGATCAGCCACGCCGAGGACCACACCCTGTCGCGCGACGGGGCGATCAACGAGGGGGTCGTTTCCACGGAGCTCGGCCTGCCCGGCGCCCCGGCGGCCGCCGAAGAAACCATGGTGGCCCGCGACATCATCCTGGCCGAGCTGACCGGGGCCCACGTCCACATCGCCCACCTCTCGACGGCGGGTGGAGTGCGGCTGGTTCGGGACGCCAAGGCCCGCGGGGTGCGGGTGACCGCCGAAGTCACTCCGCACCACCTGGTGCTCACCGAGGAAGCCGTCCGCTCGTTCGATGCCAACACGAAGATGAATCCTCCGCTGCGGACCAAGCGCGATACCGAGGCCCTCCTGGAAGCCCTTGCCGATGGAACCATCGACTGCATCGCCACCGACCACGCCCCCCACGCGCTCAGCGAGAAGGAGGGGGAATACGACCGGGCCGCCTTCGGCGTGGTGGGCCTGGAGACGGCGGTGGCCGTGCTGCTGGACCGGCTGGTCCGGCCGGGGCTGCTGCCGCTCGCCACCCTCGTGGCGCGCCTGTCTCGCGATCCCGCCCGGCTGCTCAACCTGCCCGGGGGAACGCTGGCGCCGGGCACGCGGGCGGACGTCACGATCCTCGATCTGGAACGGGAACTCACCGTGGATCCTCCGCGGTTTCAGTCGAGAAGCCGGAACACGCCATTCGCCGGCTGGCAGCTCCGGGGGGGCCCGTGGATGACGATCGTGAGCGGAAAGCGCGTGGCGCTGTGACCCCCGCGCTTCTCGTGCTGCGTGATGGCCGCCTCTTCCGCGGCGAGGCCCTGGGGGCCATCGGGGAGGCCTGGGGAGAGGTCATCTTCAACACCGCCATGTCGGGCTACCAGGAGATCCTCACCGATCCGTCTTACTGCGGGCAGATCGTCGCCATGACCTATCCGCTCATCGGCAACTGCGGGCTGAACGCCGAGGACGCTGAGTCGCGGCGCCCCTGGGTCAACGGGTTCATCGTGAAGGAGGCCTCGGTCGTGTCCTCCAACTGGAGGGCCGAGGTTTCCCTCGACGCCCATCTCACGCGCCACGGCATCGTGGGCATCCAGGGGATCGATACCCGGGCCCTCACGCGCCACCTGCGCGATCACGGGGCCCAGGACGGCATCATCGCCTCGGGCGACCTCGACGAGTCCCGCCTGCGCGAGCGCGCCCGGGCCCTGCCCGGCCTCGTCGGCCGTGACCTGGTCCGGGAGGTCACCAGCGAGGCCCCGTTCACGTGGAGCGAAGGCCGCTGGGATCTGGGGCGCGGCTATCTGGCGCCGGCGCCCCGTCGGTGCCGCGTGGTGGCCTACGACGCCGGCATCAAGCTGAACATCCTGCGCCAACTGGCCAGCGTGGGGTGTGAGGTGACCGTCGTCCCCGCCACCACGCCGGCCGAGGCGGTGCTGGAGCGCAAGCCCGATGGAGTCTTCCTGTCCAACGGTCCCGGCGATCCCGAAGCCGTGGTGTACCTCGTCGAATCCGTCCGCGCGCTGCTCGGACGGGTGCCAATCTTCGGCATCTGCCTGGGGCATCAGATCCTCGGCCTGGCCGCCGGGGGTCGGACCTACAAGCTGCCCTTCGGCCACCACGGGGCGAACCACCCGGTCAAGGATCTCGCCACCGGCCGGGTCGAGATCACCGCGCAGAACCACGGCTTCGCCGTGGAGCCGGCCTCGGTGGAGCGCGCGGGCTGGATAGCCACCCACGTCAACCTCAACGACACAACCTGTGAGGGGCTGCGTCACCATGACTGGCCGGCGTTCTCCGTGCAATATCACCCGGAGGCGTCGCCGGGACCGCACGACGCCAGCCACCTCTTCCACCGCTTTGCCGACCTGATGGTTCAGAAGGGAGGCTGAGTTTCCCTATGCCGCTGTACCTCATTTCCTACCGGAAGACGGAAGGAACGGGGCAGAAGCCCGAGTGGGCCTCCTTCACCACGAGGAGCGAGACCGCGCTCGAGTCCCACGCCATCCGCCAGCGGGTGGAGAAGCGCATGAGCGTGTTCGGAGAGCAGCTGTGGGGCAACGGCGAGGTCGTATTCACCGGCAACGGACGCCTCGACGATGTCCTCTATCGCCGTGAAGAGGCCGTGCCGGAGATCTCCATCGTGTACGGGCTGGTCGAGGAGTAGTGCCCAGACGGACGGATCTCCGCAAGATTCTGCTGATCGGCTCCGGCCCGATCGTGATCGGTCAGGCCTGCGAGTTCGATTACTCCGGCACCCAGGCCTGCAAGGCCTTGCGCGAGGAAGGCTTCGAAGTGGTGCTGGTCAACTCCAATCCCGCCACCATCATGACCGACCCCGAGATGGCCGACCGCACCTACATCGAGCCCCTCACCCCCGAGGTCGTCGCCAAGATCATCGCGCGCGAGCGCCCCCAGGCCTTGCTGCCGACCCTGGGCGGCCAGACCGGCCTCAACCTCGCCGTGGCCCTCGCGGAGGACGGTACGCTGGCCCGCTTCGGGGTCGAGCTCATCGGCGCCAAGCTCGAGGCCATTCGCAAGGCCGAGGACCGCGACCTGTTCAAGCAGGCCATGCAGCGCATCGGCCTGGCCCTGCCCCGCTCCCGCCAGGTCCGCTCCCTCGACGAGGCCCGCGACGCGGTCCGCCAGATCGGTTATCCCGTGATCATTCGTCCCTCCTTCACCCTGGGCGGCAGCGGCGGGTCCATCGCCTACAACCCCGAGGAGCTGGAGGATGCGCTGCGCTGGGGGCTGCAGCTCTCCCCGGTCGGGGCCGTGCTGGTCGAAGAGTCGGTGATCGGCTGGAAGGAGTTCGAGCTCGAGGTGATGCGCGACCTGGCCGACAACGTCGTCATCATCTGCTCGATCGAGAACGTCGATCCCATGGGGATCCACACCGGCGATTCCGTCACGGTAGCGCCGGCCCAGACTCTGACCGACAAGGAATACCAGGTCATGCGGGACGCCGCCATCGCCATCATCCGCGAGATCGGCGTCGAGACCGGCGGCTCCAACATCCAGTTCGCCGTCAATCCCAGGGACGGCCGCCTGGTCGTCATCGAGATGAATCCTCGGGTTTCCCGCTCCTCGGCCCTGGCCTCCAAGGCCACCGGCTTCCCCATCGCCAAGATCGCCGCCAAGCTCGCCGTCGGCTACACGCTCGATGAGCTCCGCAACGACATCACCCGCGAGACGCCAGCCTCCTTCGAGCCCGTTCTGGATTATTGCGTGGTGAAGTTCCCGCGCTGGGCCTTCGAGAAGTTCCCCGAGGCCGACCCCACCCTGACCACCCAGATGAAGTCGGTGGGCGAGGTCATGGCCATCGGGCGCACCTTCAAGGAGGCCCTGCAGAAGGCCATCCGCTCCCTCGAGCAGGACCGCTGGGGGCTTACCCTGGACCGACCCGCGGGCGAGGAGGAGCTGCGCCGGCTCCTGAGCGTGGCCACGCCCGACCGCATGTTCGCCGTCGGCGACGCGTATCGCGCCGGCCTGGGGACGGCGGAGATCCACCGGCTGACCCAGATCGACCCCTGGTTCCTGGAAAATATGCGGGAGATCGTGGCCTGGGAACCGGCGATCGCGGCGCGCGCCCTTGCCGAGCCAGCGGTGCTGCGCCGGGCCAAGCAGCTGGGATTCGCCGACCGACGCATCGCGCGGCTCTGCCACAGCACGGAAGCCGAGGTCCGCGCCCTGCGCCAGCGCCAGGGCATCGTGGCCACCTTCAAGACGGTCGATACGTGCGCCGCCGAGTTCGAGGCCTACACGCCCTATCTCTACTCCACCTATGAGGACGAGGACGAGGCGCCGCCCACCGATCGTCCCAAGGTCGTCATCCTCGGCTCCGGCCCCAACCGCATCGGCCAGGGCATCGAGTTCGACTACTGCTGCGTCCACGCCGCCTTCGCCCTCCGTGAGCTCGGCGTGGAGGCCATCATGGTGAACTGCAATCCCGAGACCGTCTCCACCGACTACGACACCTCCGATCGGCTCTACTTCGAGCCGCTCACGCTGGAAGATGTCCTCAACATCGTGGACCGGGAGCGGCCGCAGGGCGTCATCGTCCAGTTCGGCGGCCAGACCCCGCTCAAGCTCGCCGTCCCCCTGCAGCAGGCTGGCGTACCCATCCTCGGCACCTCGCCGGATGCCATCGACCGCGCCGAGGACCGCCAGCGCTTCAGCAGCCTGCTGACCGAGCTGGGGCTCACCCAGGCCGCCGGGGCCACCGCCCGCTCCCTGCCCGAGGCCCAGGCCATCGCCGTTCAGATCGGCTATCCCGTGCTGGTCCGCCCCTCCTACGTCCTGGGCGGGCGCGCTATGCAGATCGTCCATGACCACGAAGACCTGAGCCACTACGTGGCCCAGGCCGTCAGCGTCAGTCCCGAGCATCCGATCCTCATCGACAAATTCCTCGAGGACGCCATCGAGATCGACGTGGACGCCGTCGCCGACGGCGAGCGCCTGGTGGTGGGCGGCGTCATGGAGCACATCGAGAAGGCGGGCATCCACTCCGGCGACGCCGCCTGCGCGCTGCCGCCCTACTCGCTGGGGGAGGACCAGGTGCGGGCCCTGCGAGCCCAGGCCAAGCTCCTGGCCCGGGCCCTCGGCGTCGTCGGCCTCATCAACGTCCAGTTCGCCGTCCGTAACGACGTGATCTTCGTCCTCGAGGTCAACCCCCGGGCCTCCCGCACGGTGCCCTTCGTCTCCAAGGCCATCGGGGTGCCGCTGGCCAAGGTCGCCACCCGAGCCCTGCTCGGGCACTCCATCGCCGACATCGCGTGGGTGGAAGAGCGAGAGCCCGGTCACATCTCCGTCAAGGAATCGGTGTTCCCCTTCATCAAGTTCCCCGGGGTGGACGCCGTGCTGGGGCCCGAGATGAAATCGACCGGCGAGGTAATGGGCCTCGACGGCGACTTTCGCAAGGCCTATCTCAAGTCCCAGATTGCGGCCGGCTCGGCGCTACCGACCTCGGGCAAGGTCTTCGTCAGCGTCAAGAACCGGGACAAGCGGCTGGTCACCACGCTGGCCCGGCGCCTGGCCGAGCTGGGATTCGGGCTCGTCGCCACCGTGGGGACCGGGCGGGTCCTGGAGCGCCACGGCATGACGGTCGAGCTGGTCCACAAGATCGCCGAAGTCTATCGGCCGAACGTGATCGACCTCATGAAGCGCGGCGAGATCGCCCTGGTGTTCAACACGCCCGAGGACGGCCGCGCGCGCAAAGACTCGGCGGCCATTCGCCGCACAGCGGTGAGCCAGCAGATCCCCTACCATCTGACGGTGGACGGGATCCAGGCCGCCATCGGCGCCATCGAGGCGATGCTCAAGGGCGAGATCGAGGTACGCAGCCTGCAGGAGTATCACGCGGGGACGCGCTCGCGATGAGCCCGCGCCCCCGCGATCCCGCCGAGCGTGTGCTGGTGGCGCTCGACGTGGAAAGCCTGACCGCCGCCACCACGCTCCTCGACCGGCTGCACGGCGTCCTGAGCGGCTGCAAGATCGGCAACCAGCTCTTCACGGCCGCGGGGCCGGCGGCGATCGAGGCGGCTCGCAAGCGCGGGTATCGCGTCTTCCTCGATCTCAAGTTCCACGACATTCCCAACACCGTGACGGGCGCGGTGCGCGAGGCCACGCGCCTGGGCGTCTTCATGCTGAACGTTCACGCCGGCGGCGGCCTCGGCATGATGCGCGCGGCTGCCGAGGCGGCGGCCCGGGCCGCCCAGGAGTTCGGTGCCAAGCGCCCGCTCTGCCTGGGCGTCACCGTGCTCACCAGCCTGGACCGCCGCGCCCTCGAGGTCGAGCTGGGCGTGCCCAGCACGGTGCCCGCGCAGGTGCTGCATCTGGCGCGACTCTGCCGCCAGGCGGGGCTGGACGGCTGCGTCGCGTCGCCGCGCGAGATCGGACTGCTCCGGCTCAACCTCGGCCGGGACTGGCTGATCGTGACGCCGGGCATTCGCGGGTCGGGGGCCGGTGTTCCAGCGCCACGCGAGGTGGCCGGTCCGGGGGCCGGTGTCGCGCCGCCGCGCGAGCTGGGGGGTCTGGGGGGCCATCTCGGGGCCCCCCAGTCCAACGACGATCAGGTGAGAACGGCCACGGCAGCGGCGGCCATTCGGGCTGGCGCCGACTACCTCGTGGTGGGCCGTCCGATCACCGGCGCCCCCGATCCGGTTGCCGCCGCTCGCGCCATCCTCGAGGAGTGCGCGGGAACATGACGGAACGCGAGACGCTCGCCCTCTACGAGAAGACCAGCGCACTCCTGCGCGGCCATTTCCGCCTGACGTCCGGGCTCCACTCGGACGTCTATCTGCAGTCTGCGCTCGTCCTGCAGCACCCGGAGTTTGCCGCCGCGCTCGGGCAGGCCCTGGCCGCACCGTTCCGGGACTCCGGCGCGGGGGTGGTGCTGGCTCCCGCCATCGGTGGCATCCTCGTGGCGTACGAAGTCGCCCGCGCGCTGGGGACCCGGGCCCTGTTCACCGAGCGCGACAACGGGGTCATGAGCCTGCGCCGGGGCTTCACCCTGAGCCCGGGCGAGCGTTGCCTCGTCGTCGAGGACGTGGTCACCACCGGCGGTTCCACCCTCGAGGTGATCGAGTGCGTGGATACGCACGGCGGCGTCGTCGTGGGTGTCGGCATGCTGATCGACCGGAGCAGCGGCACTGCGCAGTTCGCCGTCCCCCACGTCGCGCTGGCGCGCGTGACCGCCAGCACCTGGCCCCCGGAGGCCTGTCCACTGTGCCGGACCGGCAGTCAGGCCGTGAAGCCGGGAAGCCGGAGCTAGCTCCGGGCTCAGGTGATTGCCGTCGAGGTGTATCGCGGCAAGCGCGCGCCCAAGGATACACGAAGGGATGAACACGCCAGAAATGAAGCAATTCGGGGACCTCGTGCCAAGCGACTTCGAGCGGCACCCGGTGTGGATCGGATGCCACACGGCAGACTACGACGAACCGTGGTACGACGAGACCGATGAAGAAACGTTTCGCCCGTGGAATGGGCCCCTTCCCGCGGGTCCCTCCGAAGGCATGCTGCTGGTGCGTGCCGCGGTCCAACTCGCGGACGGCACGGCGGTGCCCGGATTCGTCACACCCGCTCTTGACGAGGACGATCTCGGCACCCAACAGCCTCAGATATTCGTCGGCGGTCGCCGCTTCGGATTCTGGGGCGGCGTCGTTGGTGTGCCGTCGCAGGACCGACAGGCGTTCTACGCCGCCCTGGGCAAGCCGCCTGAAGCTGTGTTCCCTCTGCGGTTCGCTGCCGAGCCTGGTTTGACGACCGGTGTTGTCACAGGCGAAGTCGTCGGGTTCTACCGTCTCGAAGGAGACGAGGTTGAAGTCGAGGTATGAGAGGCGGTGACGCGCTGTGAGCGTGCCGAATCAGCTGTTCGAATAGCCCGCGGGCGCCGGCGGGGGCGACTCGACCTAGTCGAGTCCGAGCTTGCGAAAGAACTGCTTGACGAGGCCCTCGTCAGCCGCGACCTTCGGAGCCGCGGCCGCCCTGGGGGGGGTGGGAACCGCGGCCCGGGGCATCAGGCCGATGCGGATCTCGGAGACATGTCGTGCCTGCACCTGCACCTGACGAACCTCGACGCCATAACGCGGGTGGAACACACGTAACTTGTAGTCGCCTTCCCGGAGCGCGTGGCGAACCCGACCCTCCTCCCGGGCGCTGAGCGTGGTAACCAGGGCATCCCGGGGCGTGTAGACCTCCACGATGGCCCCGGCCACGGGTTTGAGCGAGCGCGCCTGGTGGACGATGGCCACGACCTCTCCCTGCGCCAGTGGCGCGTTCGTCGCGTGCATCGAGGAGTACACGGCGCCGCTGATCGAGATGAGGCCGGCGGCGATACCGATCACCGCCTGCACACGGGAGAGCGGCTGTTTGAGCACGTGGCCGATGCGGGAGAGGAGCGAGTGCACTGTCACCCTTCACTTATAGCCGATGGCTCCGGAGACCAACAACAGGTGACGGAGGACGACGACCGGAATTAGGTCGTTTGAATCACCGGGCGAGTGCCCGCACGCACCCTTCGATCTCCGCCTGCTCGGCGGATGGGAGCCGGCGGGCACCGAAGCGGACGGCCTCGTAGGCGGCGGTGATCCGGGCAAAGCCCGGGGCGTGGGCCGGGGTGGCGTCGCCGACGCGGCCGGCAAACTCGCGGGCGGTCTCGCCGGGTTGCGGACGCAGACCGCGCCGGGACAGCGTGCGTAGCGCCCGCCGGTAGAAGTGGGGCGCGCGTCGGTCACGCGAGCGGGGCGACCACCCGCGGCGCCGGAGCGACCACACGAGCACGACCGCCATCGCGGCGAGCGCGGCCCAGGGCCACAACTGCGGCCACCGCGGCCAGTGCTCGCGCCAGTTCCGCCACGCTCCCGCGGCCTGCCGCACCGTCGCGGCGGCGGCGAGCTGGTCATGACTGCTCCAGTTCACGATGTAGCGGTGCCAGCGCAGGCGTAGCGCGTCCAGGAAGAGGCTGGCGCCCGCCCACGCCGCGGTGACGCTCTCGTCACGGGGTGAGGGATCGAGGGTGAGCCAGCCCGACCCGGGGATGTAGGCCTCCACCCACGCGTGGGCGTCGGACATGCGTACCAGGAAATACTCGCCGTAGGGATTCCACTCTCCGCGCTGAAAGCCGGTCACGACCCGTGCGGGAATACCGAGCGAGCGGAGCATCACCGCCAGCGCCGAGGCGAAGTATTCACAGTTGCCGGCCCGGCGCTCGAACAGGAACTCCTCGAGGGGTGGGAGGGTGGTCGTGCGCTGGAGGCTGAGCGTGTATTTGAATTCGCGCCGGAGGTATTCGGTCAGGGCCTGGGCCGCGGCCCCCGGTCCCACGCTGCTCGCCGTCACCTCCTGAGCCAGGGTCGCGATCCGCGGGGCCACCGGTGGCAGCTGCAGGAGGCGCGTCTGCGCAATCGGGCTGAGTCGCTCCAGCGCCCGCCCACCCACGATCGATTCCACCGTGTATTCCAGGCGGCTGGCCGTGTGCGACACCGAAAGCGCGCCCATGTCGTCGACGAGTGCGGTGCCCACCGGCACGCGCACGCGTAGGACGCGAGGGGCGGCGAAGAGCGTGTCGGTCCCGATAGGCTCCAGGAACACTTCCTGGGTCAGGAGCAGCCCGGCGCCGGGCACCCCGCCCGGCTCCGCCTCGCTGACGGCGGCGCGACCCAGCGGCGCGCGACGGCGCCGCGCGATCGTCCAGGCGTGACCGTCGAAATAGTCGAGCACCACTCCGCGCCACCGCAGCTCGTTGATGAGGTGCGGCGTGAGGGTCACGTCGCCGACACGAATCCGCATGGCCACGCTGCTGTCCGTTTCGAGCTCGCCGATGGCGCCGAGCTCCACGCGATCGCTGAAGCCCACGATCATCCGACGGCTGGGGGCGGTCAGCGCCAGCGTCGCCTCCCCGATGCGCGGGATGACGAAGAACAGAGCCAGCGTGACGAGCAGCGAGGCCCCCGCAGCGGCCAGGCCGAGAGTCAGCACGCCCCGGCTGGCGGGCAGGGCCCGCGCTGCGGCTGGGCCGCCGCTTCGCTCGGCCTCGGCGAGCTCGTGGCCGAGGACCAGCAACATGGTGCCGGCCACGAGGAAGCCGACGAAGACAAACGAGAACCAGACGCCGAGCGATGCCGCCGCCGACGCCACCGGCATGAAGAACGCCAGGAGCCCGGCGTCGCGGCACTCACGGGAGTTCCGGGCCGTAAGGAGACGCAGGAGCACGAGAAGCACCAGGAAGCGCACCAGCGCGTCGAACACCCGCGCGGCGAGGTAGAGCACATCCACCACGGCGAATGCGGCCACGGCCGCGGTGAGCACCGGGTCCAGCGTGGAGGCCCGCGCGATCCGGTCGCGCACCCAGCCGCCGGCCACCAGGACCACGCCGGCCAGCACCATCTCGGCAGTGCCGATGAGGTCGGCGACGCCGAGTGAGGCGATGCCCACCGCCACCACGACGTATGCCGTGAGTCGGAGCGCCTGCTCGGCGGACACGTCAGTCGAGGTCCACGGTCACCACGCGTCCCGCCGGCTCGGCGTCGGGGCCGATCGGGCTCGCGGTGTCCGGCGTCGCGGCTGGCGCATAGAGGGCGAGCGCGGTCAGGACGCGGCGGGCTTGCTCACGCCCGCGCCCGGGAGGCACGCGGACGCCGGGGCCCGCCAGGGACACGGCAGCGCCGGCCCTGAGGAAGTGAACGACCAGCGAGGCAGCCCGGCTCAGCCCGCTCTCCAACCGCGCGGAAGCCACTCCCCGTCCGCGCAGCAGCACGCACACGTCGTCGGTGATATCGGCCGCGAGCTCCCGGACCATCGTCGCGCCCGTCTTGGCGGTCACGCGCCAGTGGATGAGCCGCGGATCATCTCCGTCGCGGTATTCGCGAAGATTGTGCAGGTCGGAGCCCCGACCACGCCGGCGCGCTGCCGATACCCCGTCGCCTGTGGCCGGGCCCGGACGCTCACCGGTGATCGGTGTCACCGCGGGAAAAACGAGCACTTCGGTGTCCAGCTCGACCGGACCGGCCTTGACGAAGAGCCCGAAGGGAAAGCGCGTGGTCACCCGCACACCGGGAAGACGCTGCCGGCCGCGGGCCACGAAGGTGTGCTCCCACGTCACCAGCCGTTCGGCCCCGGGGGCGAGCCGGGGCACCGAGACCGTGCGCTCGGTACCAACCGTTTCCAGCGTGATGGAGCGCGCCGGCACGCGCCGCTTGGTGTTGAGGATGCGGGCGCCCACCACGGCGGGGCGTCCGGCGTAGACGTCCTCGGGCAGGACGGGGGAGAGGCGGAGGCGACGCATCGAGTACTCGGAGAGGACGCCAGAGACGATCACCAGCCCCAGGAGCATGGACTCGAGGAGGTAGAGGAGGTTGTTACCGCTGTTCACCGCGGTGAGGCCCAGGCCCACCGCGGCCAGCAGGCACCACCAACCCTCGCGGGTGGGATGGATCGCCCGGTGAGGCCGGATGAACCGCGGCGGCCACCAGAGCGCCTGCGTCACCGCGGGACGGCGACCTCCTCGGCAATGGTCCGGATGGCGGCGTCGCCGTCGACGGCGCCGGCGCGGGGCAGCACCCGGTGCGCCAGCACGGGAATGGCCAGCCGCTTGACGTCGTCGGGGATCACGTAGTCGCGCCCGTCGGCGAGCGCGGAGGCCTGCGCGGCCCGCAGCAGGGCCCGGGATCCGCGCGGACTCACCCCCAGGGTGAGCAGGGCCGACGATCGCGTGGCGGCGACCAGCGCCATCAGGTAGTCGAGGACGGATTCGTCGATCTCCACCTGTTCCGTCTCGCCCTGCAGGGAGGCGACCTCCTGTCCACTCAGCACCGGCTCTACCAGTTCGGGCGGCGCCGCCTGGCCGCGCAGGATCGCCTTCTCGTCGACGGCCTCGGGATAGCCGATGCGGATGCGCAGCAGGAAGCGGTCGAGCTGGGATTCCGGCAGCGGATAGGTGCCCTCGTACTCGTGCGGGTTCTGGGTCGCCAGCACCATGAAGGGCCGGGGCAGCGGGTGCGTGGCGTGATCGATCGAGACCTGAGACTCGTTCATGGCCTCGAGGAGGCTCGACTGGGTCTTCGGTGTGGTCCGGTTGATCTCGTCGGCCAGAACGACGTTGGCGAAGACCGGCCCGGGCTTGAACAGAAACTGGCCCCGGTCGGGTTGCCAGACGCTGACGCCGAGGATGTCGGAGGGCAGCATGTCGGAGGTGAACTGGATGCGTTGGAAGCGGCCGCCGATGGAGCGGGCCAGCGCGGCCGCCAGCGTGGTCTTGCCGACGCCGGGAGCATCCTCGATGAGGACGTGACCCCGAGCCAGGAGCCCGACGACGGCGAGCCGGACGACCTCGGGTTTGCCGAGGATGCACCGCCCCAGGGTGCTCTCCAGACGCCGGACGCCGTCCCGTGCATCGCCCACCCCCCAATCTAATACCGAAGTCCGTGGCGGCGACAAGGCCGGCGCGGTAGGGCAAATGAGGGAGCGCGCCGACAGGAGCCGCACCTCAATACTCGGGCGGCGTGTATACCGTGAGGAAGAACAGCGGTGACCGGCCCCGGTTGCGCACGTGATGGGGTTGCCCGGCCGGGATCGTGACCAGCGAGCCCGGCCCGACCGAGCGCTCGGCCGCGCCCAGCCGCACCACCGCTTCACCCTCGATCACGTAGATGATCTGGTCGCCCTGGTGATGCTCCTCCGGGCCGGCATCGGCGCCGGGCGCGATGGTCATGACGGCGCTCTGGCTGCGCTCGGTCTGCTGCAGCACACGGAAGAACGGCCCGCGGTGGGCGTGCACATCTACGACTTGCATCGCGTTCCTCCTGCCCGGGGTGCGCCCGGGCCTCATGGCGTGAACAGGCCGTTCTGGGCACCGACGATCAGGAGCCAGGCGAGCTGCCCGCCCACGAAAATGGCCAGCGCGGGCTCGGGGCCAGTCCCCACGCGCGTGCGGTACTGCCAGAAACCCAGCGCCAGGGCTAGCACCCAGAACCAGGTCGCCTCGTACGTGTGCAGCAGGCCCCAGTGAAGGCCCAGCGCGCCGCCCAGGGTCCAGAGCGCGTAGGCGGCCAACCAGTGGGCGACGACGGACAGGAGGATCGAAGCCCGCGAGCCCGACTTGCCCCGCATCCGGGCCACGGCCACGGTGGCGGCGGCCGCCAGCAGGATCACGATGAGAGCGCCGACGGCGACCCGGGTCACGCCTCCTCCCCTCGGGGTGCCGGAGTGTACGCCGCCGCCGCGCGGCGTGTCAATTCGCAACACATTGACACTACAAGCAAATTCCGCCTATCATCCACTGATGAATCCGGCTCCGTCCCCCGCGTCGGAGACCTTTCAATGATCCGCAGCATGACCGGGTTCGGTCGGGCCGAGGCCAGCGATGGGTCCTGCGTCATCACCGTCGAGGCACGCTCCGTCAACCACCGTCATCTCGACATCGCCCTCAGGCTGCCCGCAGGGCTGGCCGGGCTCGAGCTCGAAGTCCGGCGTCTCATCCAGGCCCGGCTCGAGCGCGGTCGCATCGACGTCATCGCACAGCTCGCACCGACCACGGGTATGCCGGCACAGGACGTCAGGATCAACGCGGCGCTGGCCCGCCGCTACCACGACGAGGCGCGGAGCCTCGCCGACAGCCTGGGTCTCGATGATCAGGGCCTGCTCCGCTGGATCCTCGAGCGCCCGGGCGTGGTGGAGCTGCGGGAGGCCGCCGCGCCCGATCCCGAGCGCCTGTGGTCCCTGCTCGCCCGGGGCGTGGGTGAGGCGCTCGATGCGCTCCTGACCCGGCGCGCGGCCGAGGGAGCAGCCCTGACCGCCGAGTTGCGGGCGTTGCTGGCCGAGCTCGGGGGCCGCGTGACGACGATGACGGCGCGGGCTCCGCTCACCGCCGCCCGCCGCGGGGAACGGCTGCGCGAGCGGCTGCGGGCCCTGCTGGGCGACATTCCGGTCGACGAGGCCCGGATCGTCACCGAGGTCGCCGTGTGGGCTCAGAAGACCGACGTGACGGAAGAGATCGCACGTTTGCGTGTGCACCTGGACGAGTTCGCGCTGGCGCTCGACAAGGGTGGTCCGGTGGGGCGCGGGCTCGACTTCCTGCTCCAGGAGATGAACCGCGAGGTCAACACGCTGGCCGCCAAGGCCGACGATCTCGAGCTGTCTCAGGCCGCGCTCGCCGCCAAGGGGCTCCTGGAGAAAATGCGCGAGCAGGTGCAGAATCTTGAATGACCGGCGGGCGGGGTGATCCAGCGCCGGGGCGTGCTCTTCGTGGTGTCGGCGCCCTCGGGGGCGGGCAAGACGACGCTGTGCCGGGAGGCCCGCCACCTCCTGCCCGACCTCGCCTACTCGGTGTCGTACACCACCCGTCCTCCCCGTCCCGGCGAGATCGCCGGCACCGACTTTCATTTCGTCAGCGAGGCCACGTTCGAGAAGCTCAGGGAGCAGGGGGAGTTCGCCGAGTGGGCCAGCGTGCACGGCAACCGCTACGGCACTCGCGCGAGCGTTTTGGAGACCGCGCTGGGAGACGGACGCGATATCCTGCTCGACATCGATACTCAGGGCGCGGCCCAGCTGCGGCGCCGCTACCAGGAGGCGGTGCTGGTATTCATCATGGCCCCCTCGATGGCCGAGCTCGAGCAACGGCTGCGCGAGCGTCGCTCCGACGCGGCCGGCGAGATCACCCGGCGGCTGGACCGCGCCCGCGAGGAAGTCAAGATGTGGCGCCAGTACGACTATTTGATCGTGAACCGCGACGTCAAAGATGCCGTGGAGCAGCTCACCGCCATCATCGTGGCCGAGCGCTCGCGCACCAACCGGCTGGCCCTGACGCTGCCCGATGTGACCCTGACTCCCATGGAGGACCGTTGACGATGGCCTTTCCCTCTCTGGAGAACGCCCTGAACAAAGTCTCCAACCGCTATCTCCTGGTCGTGCTCTCCGCCAAGCGGGCACGGCAGATCAACCGGGGCGCCCCCGCGCGGGTGGAGACGAGGTACAAGAAACCAACCAGCACGGCGCTGGAGGAGATCTCGCAGGCCAAGGTCGAGTACCGCATGAAGGACGAGGGCGAGAGCAAGGCCTGATGACGCTCGCCGGCAAGGAGCTGATCCTCGGGGTCAGCGGGTCGATCGCCGCCTACAAGGCAGTCTACCTGCTGCGGGAGCTGGTGCGGCTCGGCGCCCGGGTCACGGTGTGCATGACCGAGCACGCCCGGGCGTTCGTGGGTCCGCTGACCTTCCGCACGCTGTCGGCGCGTCCTGTCCTGAGCGATCTCTTCGACCCGCAGAGCGCCGAGGCCGTCGAGCACATCGCGCTCGCCGAACGGGCCGACGTCCTCGTGGTCGCCCCGGCCACCGCGAACCTCCTGGCCAAGGCGGCTGGGGGATTGGCCGACGATTTCCTCACCACGCTCCTGCTGGCCGCACGCTGTCCCGTCCTGATGGCGCCGGCCATGGACGGGGCGATGTGGGAGCACCCGGCGGTGGCGGCCAACGTGGCGCGGCTGCGCGAGCGCGGGGTCACCGTACTCGAGCCCGACGCGGGCGAGCTTGCCTCCGGACTCAGCGGCAAGGGTCGCCTGCCCGAGGTCGACCACATCGTCGAGGCCCTTCTCGGGCTACTGCATCCCCAGCGGGACCTGGCCGGCGATCATGTGCTGGTGACGGCCGGGCCGACCCGGGAGCCCCTTGATCCGGTACGGTTCATCTCGAACCGCTCCTCCGGAAAGATGGGTTACGGCCTGGCCACCGCGGCTCGCCGCCGGGGCGCCGTAGTCACGCTGGTGTCCGGGCCCACCGCGCTCACGCCGCCCGCCGGCGTCGTCTTCGTGCCCGTCCAGACCGCCGAGGAGATGCGGGAAGCTGTCCTGCAGCACCTGTCCGGCGCCACCATCGTCGTCAAGGCGGCGGCCGTGGCCGACTACCGCGCCAGGCGCGCCGAGCCCATGAAAATGAAGGGCAAGCACGAGGTGAGTCTCGAGCTGGTCCCCAACCCCGACATCCTCGCCGAGGTCGCGGCCCGACAGACGGGCGCCTTCATCGTCGGCTTCGCCGCGGAAACCCACGAGGTGGCGGCGAACGCCCGGGCGAAGCTCGCCGTTAAGGGGATCGACCTCCTCGTCGCCAACGACGTGAGCCAGCAGGGCATCGGCTTCGACGCCGAGGACAACCAGGTGCTCCTCATCGACCGCTGGGGCGGCGAGCGCGCGCTGCCGCGCATGCCCAAAGCGGAGGTGGCCGACGCCATCCTGAGCCACGTCCTGGCGCTCCGGACCGCGGCCGCTCGAACGACCAACCGCGTGCCGCGGTAGCCGTATGCCCGACGACCCCCGGGCGGCGCTGGCCGAGGCGCTGGGCGCGGTCAGCGAGACGCTCCGCCACCATCGCAACCTGGGAATCACCCACCTTCCGCTGGGCGGCGACTACCTCCTCGGCCCTGACGAGTCCCTGCGGGCCCAGGAGCAGGCGCTCCAGGGCTGCCGCCGGTGCAAACTCTGCGAAGGACGAACGACCATCGTGTTCGGCGCCGGCAATCCTCGGGCCGAGCTGGTCGTCATCGGTGAGGGCCCGGGGGCCGACGAGGACGCGCAGGGCAAGCCCTTCGTCGGCCGCGCCGGTCAGCTCCTCACCAAGATGCTGGAGTCGGTCCAGCTCGCGCGCGACGAAGTGTACATAAGCAATGCGGTAAAGTGCCGGCCCCCGGGGAATCGCAATCCCGAGCCGGATGAGCTGGCGGCCTGCGCACCGGTGCTGGCCGCTCAGCTTGGCGTGCTCCAGCCCAAGGTCGTCATCGCGCTGGGTAGCGTCGCGGCCCAGACGCTGCTCCGCACCCGGGATCCCATCGGCAAGCTCCGGGGCCGCACGCACCAGTTCGGCGGCGCAGTGCTGATCCCCACGTTCCATCCGGCGTTTCTCCTCCGGAATCCCGGCCAGGAGTACAAGCGCATGGCCTGGGAGGACCTGAAGCTCGCCAAACGGGAGTACGACCGGCGCCGGTCCCGATGATGTGATCGCCGACGTCGCCTTCGACGCGCCCCTCGACCATCCCTTCTCGTACGCCGTGCCGGAGGATTGCCGGGTAGCGCCCGGCCAGCGGGTGCTGGCGCCGCTCAAGGGCGCCCCGCGCGTCGGGATCGTCGTGGCGCTGCGCGAGGCGTCCGTCGCCGCGCTCAAGCCCCTGCTGCGGGCGGTAGACCCTCAGCCCCTCCTGGGCCCCGAGCAGCTCGATTTCGTCCGCTGGCTCGCCGCGGAGAGTCTGGCCAGCTTCGGCTCCACCTGTCTGGCGCTGCTGCCACCGCCGGAGCCAGCCGGCGCCCGACCCCGGCCATCCCCGCAGCCCGCCGGTCCCGAGCTCATGCCCCCGGCGGATGCAACGCCGAGCGTCCTGGTCGGGGCGGGACGCGAGGCGCGTCTGCTCGCGCTCCTCGGCTCCGGCTCCCCCGCGCTCGTGCTGGCGCCCGATCTCGACGCCGTCGCGCGCTGGGCGCAACGGCTGGCCAAGCTGGGGAACGCCGTCCGCCTGGACTCGAGCTCGTCGGACGCCGAACGCACCGCGGCGTGGGCCGCCCTGGCCAGCGGGGCCGCGACCTTTGCCGTGGGGACCCGCGGAGCGCTCCTGGCTCCGCTGCCGCCGGGCGGCCGGCTGGCGGTGATCGACGAGCACGAGATCGGGCACAAGCCGCCGGGGCATCCCCGAATGCACACGCGCGAGGCGGCGCTTGAACGGGCGGCGCGCGACCGGGTACGGGCGCTCCTTACCGCCGGCACGCCGAGCGTCGAGGTGTGGTGGCGGGCGAGCGTGGGGCGAGCCCGGCTCGACGCGTCACCGCCGGCTCCCTGGCCGACGGTCACCATCGCCGACACGCGTGGCATCGCGCGGCGCGAGGCGCTCACGCCCGTGCTGAGCCGAGCGATCAGGGAGACGCTGGCGGCGGGCCGCCGAGCCTTTCTCGGTATCAGCCGGCTCGCCTCCATGCTCGGCTGCGACGAGTGCGGCACCATCCTCAAGTGCGCGGAGTGCGCGATCGCGTTGGCCTATTCGCCGGCCGGCCGCACGCTAGCCTGTCGACTCTGCGCCACCGGGGTGGGGCTTCCCGAGGCGTGTCCCACGTGCCGGGGCCGCCGGCTCACGCCGTTCGGCTGGGGCGCGGAGCGAGTGGAACACGCCGTGCGCCGGCGCTTCAGTCAGGCCCGTATCGCCCGCTACGACCCCGAGGCCGGCCGCGGCCGTCGTGGTGAAGCGCAACGGGAGGCGGCCCTCAACGCCGACATCGTCATCGGCACCCGAGGCGCCCTGCGCCTGTTCGGCCCGGCCTCGCTCGGCCTCGCAGGCTTCGTGTCGCCGGACCAGATGCTCGGCATACCCGACTTCCGCGCCGCCGAGCGGAGCTTCGGCATGCTCTGGGCGGCCGCCGAGCGGCTGCGCCCCGATGGCGCCCTGGTCATCCAGTCCCAGAACCCCACGCACTATGCGCTGGAGGCCGTGGCCAGGCAGGAGCTGAACCTGTTCTACGCGCCCGAGCTCCGCTTCCGCGCCGAGCTCGGTTATCCACCTTTCCGGCGACTGGCCATCATCACCGCCAGCGGGCCCGGGCCGGCGGCGGCCGAGCGGGCAGCGCAGACGATGGCGGCGGCGCTGGCCGGCGAATCAGGACTTACCATCTACCCGGCGACGAGTGACCGACGCAATCGGGCGCGCCGGGTAGTGGTCAAGGGTGGGCCCGATCTCCCGCATCAGCTGGACGTCGCGCTCCGGGAGGTCCGGGCGAGGCGAGGCCCCCGGGACCGCGGTATCATTGACATCGAGGTGGACCCGGTCGAATGGCCGTTCTGAGCGTGCGGAGGTACGGTGATCCCGCGCTGAGGCGTCGCGCCAGCGAAGTGGGCGAGATCACCGCCGAGATCCGGAAGATCGTCGACGACATGGTCGAGACCATGTACGACGAGGTAGGGATCGGGCTGGCGGCGCCGCAGGTCGGGATCTCACTGCGGCTCATCGTCATCGCCGACGACAGGACCCGCCAGGTGCGTCCGCTGGTAAACCCGGTCATCGTGGATCGCCGCGGGGAGCAGACCGCCGAGGAAGGGTGTCTGTCCATCCCCGGGATCTTTGCGCCCGTGAGCCGGGCGGCCTGGGTGCGCGTCGAGGCTCGCGATCTCGACGGACAACCGGTGACGATCGAGGGGCAAGACCTGCTGGCCCGGGTACTGCAGCACGAGATCGACCACATCGACGGCGTGCTCTTCATCGACCGGCTCGACCCCGTGGCCCGCGACCGGATCAAGCGGAAGATCAAAAAGGAAGGTCTCGCCGAGGGCAGTCGTCACCACGCCTTCGCCCTCTGACGCGTCCCGGCGGTCAGCGCCGATGAAGGTGCTGTTCTTCGGGACCCCGGACTTCGCCGTCCCTACACTGGAGGCCCTGCTCTTCCACCACCAGGTCGTCGCCATCGTCACCCAGCCCGACCGTCCCGCCCATCGGGGCCAGCGGTCGACGCCGCCTCCCGTCAAGATGCGCGCCGAGGCCGCAGGGTTGCCCGTGGTCCAACCGGCGCGACTTCGTGACCCCGGCTGGCCCGAGCGGCTGGCCGTCTTTGCCCCCGACGTCGCCGTCGTCGTGGCCTTCGGGCAGATCCTCCCCAAGGCGGTGCTCGACGTTCCCCCCCGAGGATCAATCAACGTTCACGCCTCGCTGCTTCCCCGTTACCGGGGCGCGGCTCCCATCGCCCGGGCCATCATGCGCGGCGAAGCCACGACGGGAATCACCACCTTCCGGATGGACGAAGGCATGGATACCGGGCCCATCCTGCTGCAATCGCCTCCGGTGTCCATCGGGCCCGAGGAAGCCGCGGGTGAGCTGGCGGCGCGGCTTGCCCCCATCGGAGCGGAGCTGCTGATCGAAACCCTGATGCGTCTGGACACGCTGACGCCACAACCCCAGCGGAACGAAGCAGCCACGTCGGCGCCTCGACTCAAAAAGAGCGATGGCTTCCTCGACTGGGATCGACCGGCGCGAGAGCTGGTCAATGTCGTGCGCGGATGCAACCCGTGGCCAGGGGCGCTCACGACCAGCCGCGCGGGCCGCCTGATGATCTGGCGGGCGCGAGCGGTGGGGTCAGGGTACTTGAGCCCACCGGGCGTGCTTGCTCACCACAAGGGTCACCTCGTGATTCCGACCTCGGACGGCGCCCTGCTCCCCCTCGAGGTGCAAGGAGAGAACAAGCGGCCGATGGCCTGGGCCGAGTTCCTCCGCGGGGCGCGGCTCGCCGCTGGCGACCGCCTGCTCCGACCCGCGCCCGCCGAGCCGTGAGGAAGGCCTCGCCGGCCCGGACGGTGGCCGCCCGGGTCCTCGAGCGCGTCACCACGGACAACGCTTTTGCCGACCTCGCGCTCGATGCCGAGCTGGACCGCCGACGCCTCCAGGCTCGCGATCGAGCCCTCGCGACGGAGCTGGTCTATGGCACACTGCGCTGGCAGCGGTATCTGGACTGGATTCTCGCTCCGCACACCAAACGCCCGCTCGATTCGCTCGACTCGCTGCCCCTCGTCCTGTTGCGCCTGACCGCCTATCAGATCGCCTTCCTCACGCGCGTTCCCGCCTTCGCGGCCGTCAACGACGCGGTGACCCTGGCCCGTCAGGCCAGGCCCGGCGCCGCGGCCTTCGTCAACGCCGTGCTCCGGTCGTTCGCCCGCCGGGGCGCGCGCGAACGGGAACCGCGGCCGCCAGCCGATCCGATCGAGGCGCTGGCCATCCGCTGCTCCTTTCCCACGTGGCTGGCCGCGCGCTGGGTCGAGCGCTACGAGGCCGAGGCCGAAGAGCTCATGCGCGCGATGAACGAGCGACCGCCCCTCACGCTGCGGGCCAACACGCTGCGGCTCGACCGGGACGCCCTGGCCGAGCGGCTACGACGCGACGAAGGGCTGCGGGTCCGGCTCACCGCCTACGCGCCCGACGGCCTGATCGTCGATCACGCCGGGTCGCCGGGAGGCTGGGGCCCCTTCGCCGAGGGTGCCTTCGTCGTTCAGGACGAAGGCTCCATGCTCGTGACCCAGCTGCTCGAGCCCGCGGCGGGGGAGACCGTTGCCGACGTGTGCGCGGCACCGGGCACGAAGACGACCCAGCTCGCGCAGCTCATGGACAACCGCGGACGGCTCCTGGCCTTCGACCCCCAGCCGCGGCGCCTGGACCTGGTCGGGGACGCCGCCGCCCGGCTGGGTGTGACGATCGTCGAGCTGCGCGGGGGAACGGCGGAGGCGCTGGCCCCCCGTTTCGCTGACGCCTGCGACGCGGTCCTCGTCGATGCCCCCTGCTCGAACCTGGGCGTGCTGCGGCGCAACCCGGAAGTGAAATGGCGGCGCCAGCCCTCCGACATCGTGGCCGCGGCCGCCCGCCAGCAGACGATCCTGGCCGCCGCGGCCACGATGGTGCGACCCGGCGGGCGGCTCGTCTACGCCACCTGCTCCCTGGAGCCCGAGGAGAACGACGATGTGGCCCGGGCGCTGCTGACGGCGCGCCCCGACTTCCGTCCCGATCCGCCGTCGCCCTTCCCCCTGCCGCTGGTCAACGGCGTGCTGCGCTGCCTGCCCCATCGCCACGGCACCGATGGGTTCACGGCGGTGAGGTTCCGCCGTATAGTGTGAGGCGGTGAAGATCGCCCCCTCGATCCTGTCCGCGGACTTCGCCGCCCTGGCCGAGGACATCGCCCGCGTCGAGGCGGCCGGCGCCGATCAGCTCCACATCGACGTGATGGATGGTCGGTTCGTCCCCAACATCACGGTGGGGCCGATCGTGGTGGAGGCGATCCGCAAGCGCACACGATTGCCCCTCGATGTGCATCTGATGATCGTCGAGCCCGAGCGCTACGTCGGGGACTTCGTGCGAGCGGGAGCCGAGATGGTCACGGTGCACGCCGAAGCCACCCCTCACCTGCAGCGCGCCCTGGCCCAGATCCGCGAACTGGGGGCTCAGCCGGGGGTGGCCCTCAACCCCTCGACCCCGGCCACGGCCCTGCAGTACGTGCTCGACGATCTCGCCCTCGTCCTCGTCATGTCGGTAAACCCCGGGTTCGGCGGCCAACGCTTCATCCCCGCCGCCTATCCAAAGATCCGTCACGTCCGCACGCTCCTCGGCTCCCGCCCGGTGGAGGTGTCGGTGGACGGCGGCGTGAAAGTCGAGCACGCCGGCCCTCTGGCCGCCCACGGGGCCAGCGTGCTCGTCGCCGGCTCAGCCATTTTCGGGGCGCCCCATCCGGCCGAGGTCATTAAGGCGATGCGGAGCGCAGCCAGCGCCGTGTAGTTTTGACGGAGGGGCCCTCGACGGCCCCTCCGAAACCTCTCCCAGAACAGGCCTGCGGCGGCAAAGCCGCCGCAACGTCGTTGCTTCGACAGTGTTCTAGTTGAAATTCGCTACGTCCTTACGTAAAGTGTAGTGTTCCCATGTTCGACTCGCTGAGCACGCGACTGCAAAGTGTCCTGGAAGGTCTGGGTGGTCGAGGCCGACTGACCGAGGACAACATCCAGGAAGCCCTCCGGGAGGTCCGCCTGGCCCTCCTCGAGGCAGACGTCAACTTCAAGGTCGTGCGCAGCTTCATCGAGCGCGTCAAGACGCGCGCCGTCGGCCAGGACGTCCTGACGTCGCTCACGCCGGCCCAGCAGGTGGTCAAGATCGTCCACGACGAGCTCGTCGAGCTCCTCGGCGGCAGCGGTCACCGCCTGGCCGCCGCCCCTCACCCCCCGACCATCGTCATGTTGATGGGGCTGCAGGGCTCGGGGAAGACCACAACGGCCGCCAAGCTCGCCCGGCTCTACACCAAGCAGGGGCAGCACCCGCTCTTGGCCGCGGCCGACATCTACCGGCCCGCGGCCATCGATCAGCTGCGCACGCTCGGCCAGCAGCTCGAGGTGCCCGTGGTGGGGGCGATGGGGCAGTCGCCACTCGAGATCTGCCAGATGGCGCGAGAGGAGGCGGCTACGCGCGGGCTCACCCCGCTCATCCTGGACACCGCGGGCCGATTGCACATCGACGAGGCGATGCTGGACGAGCTGCGGGCCATTCGGGCCGCCGTGAAACCGCACCACGTGCTCCTGGTGGTGGACGCCATGACCGGGCAGGATGCCGTGACCGTGGCCGACCGGTTCAACCAGGCGGTAGGAATCGACGCGGTGGTGCTGACGAAGATGGACGGCGACTCCCGGGGCGGTGCCGCCCTCAGCGTACGGCACGTCATCGGCCGCCCCATCGCCTTCGTCGGCGTCGGCGAGAAGGCCGATGCCCTGGAGCCGTTCCATCCCGACCGGGTCGCCTCCCGGATCCTGGGCATGGGCGACGTGCTGTCGCTGGTGGAAAAGGCCCAGGAGGCGGTGGACCAGAAGACCGCGGAAAGCCTGGTGCGCAAGCTCCGCGAGGATGCGTTCACGCTCGAAGACTTTCGCCAGCAGCTCAAACAGGTCCAACAGCTCGGCTCGCTGGACCAGATTCTGGGAATGCTGCCCTTCGGCAAGAAGCTACGGGGCGCGCCCCAGGGGATGGATGCCGAGCAGGCCGACCTGACCCGCTTCGACGCCATCATCGGCTCGATGACCCCGGCCGAGCGCCGTCATCCCGAGATCATCAACGGGAGCCGTCGCCAGCGCATCGCTCGGGGGAGCGGGACTTCCGTGCAGGACGTCAACCGGCTGCTCAAGCAGTTCGGGGAGCTGCGCCGGATGATGAAACAGCTCAAAGGCCTGCCCGGCAAGGCGCCGGGCATGAAGCTCCCGGGCTTTCCCACATTGAGGGGGTGACGAGGTGTCGGTTTCCATCAGACTGAGACGTACCGGAACCACGAAGCGGCCAACGTACCGCGTCGTCGTGACCGACTCGCGCTCGCCGCGCGACGGGAGGTTCATCGAGATCATCGGACACTACAACCCCCTGTCGGACCCGCCGACGGTGAAGATCGACCGGGCCCGGGCCCAGGCGTGGATTTCCAAGGGCGCCCAGCCGTCGAACACGGTGAAGCGCCTGATGCAGAGGGTCAGGGAGGCGTAGCCTCGCAGTTGGTAGCGATCGGTGAGATCGTGCGGGCGCACGGCCTCCGGGGAGAGATCCGGGTGGCGCCCCTGACGGACGATCCCCGGCGGTTCGAGCGTCTCCGGGCCTGCGTGGTATGGGATCCCGCGAGGGACGAGCGGCAACCCTGCCGCATCACCGCGTCCCGCCGGCAGGGGGACGCCGTGCTGCTCTCGCTGGCCGGGTACGACTCGCCGGAGGCCGTCCGAGCGCTGGTCGGCCGGCTGATCGCGATCCCGGCGTCGGAGGCGCTGCCACCCGGCCCCGGACGCTTCTATCCCTGGCAGCTGGAGGGGTGTCGAGTGCTGACGGAGGCGGGTGAGGAGGTGGGCCACGTGGTACGGGTCGAGCCTTCGCCGGGACACGACCTCTGGGTGGTGGACACCGGGGGGTGCGAGCGGCTGATTCCTGCCGTCCCGGCTATCGTCATCGACGTCGATCTGGCCGCCCGGCGGGTGGTGATCCGGCCGCCCGAGGGGCTCCTGGACCTCTAGACACCAGACATGCGGATCGACATCGTCACGCTCTTCCCCGGCATGGTGGAGCCGGCCCTGGCCCAGTCGATGATCGGGCGCGCCCGCCAGCGCGGACTCGTTGACATTCGGGTGGTGAATCTCCGAGACTACGCAGAGGGCAAGCACCGACCAACCGACGATTACCCGTTCGGCGGCGGTGGTGGCATGGTGCTCAAGCCCGAGCCCCTCTTCGCCGCCGTCGAGGCGCTCCGGACCCCGACGGCCCGGGTGATCCTGATGGACCCGCGCGGCCGGCTGCTCACCCAGCAGATGGCGTGGGAGTTGTCCGAGGCGAGGCACCTTATCTTGTTATCCGGCCGGTACGAGGGGGTCGACGAGCGCGTGAACGACCTGCTGGTCGATGACGCGGTGTCGATCGGTGACTACGTGCTGACGGGGGGCGAGTTGCCGGCGCTGGTGGTCGCCGATGCCGTCATCCGGCTCCGGCCCGGTGTCCTCGGTGGCGAGGCCGCCGCCGAGCGAGAATCGTTCGCCGGAGGATTGCTGGAGCCCCCGCAGTACACGCGCCCCGAGGAGTTCCGGGGCGCCCGGGTGCCGTCGGTGCTTCTGTCCGGCGACCATGCTCGCATCGCCCGGTGGCGGCGGACGCAGTCGCTGTACCGGACGTGGCGCTGCCGGCCCGACTTGCTGGAGCGGGCGACGCTCGATGAAGAAGACCGCCGGCTGCTGGACGCCTTCCGGCGCGGCGAGAAGCCGGAGTAAGGGAGAAGGGACGAGGTCATGGATGCGATTGGGCTGGTAGAAGCGGGGCAGATCAAGAAGGACCGCAACGGCTTCGAGCCGGGGGACACCGTGCGCGTGCACGTCAAGGTCGTGGAAGGTGAGAAGGAGCGGACCCAGATCTTCGAGGGCGTGGTGATCCGCAAGCGCGGTGAAGGGGCGAAGGCCTCGTTCACCGTCCGCCGTATTTCATACGGCGTCGGGGTGGAGCGGACATTTCCCCTGCACTCGCCTCGCATCGAACGGGTCGAGATGGCGCGACGTGGCCGCGTCCGGCGCTCGAAGCTCTACTACTTGAGACAGCTCGCTGGCAAGGCAGCCCGCCTGCGCGAGAAGCGCGTCGTCCAGGTCCCCACCACCACCGAGCAGTAGCCGCCCCGCTCGTGACGCCGCCCCCGTCGGCGCCCTACCGCTACGAAGGCCAGGCCTGGCGGAGCGGCGCGTTGCGCGTGGCCGGCGTCGACGAAGCCGGCCGGGCGCCGCTGGCCGGCCCGGTCGTGGCGGCCGCCGTCATCATCGCTCCCGATCGTCGCATCCCCCGGCTCGCCGATTCCAAGCTCCTCCGGCCCGAGCAGCGGGAAGAGTTGTTTGCCGTGATCCACGAGCGCGCGCTGGCCGTGGGCGTGGGCATCGTCGACCACGTGACCATCGATCGGGTGAATATCCTCGAGGCTACGCGCCGGGCAATGCTCGAGGCCGTCCGCGGGCTGACCGTGGCCCCGGACTTCGTCATCACGGACTTCGTGGCCCTGCCCGGCCTGCCCTGCCCCCAGCGCAATCTGGTGGACGCCGACGCCCGCTGCGCCACGGTGGCGGCCGCCTCCATCGTGGCCAAGGTGACCCGCGACCGGCTCATGGTCGAGTTGGACCGGCAGTTCCCCGGCTACGGGTTCGCCGTCCACAAGGGCTACCCTACGGCCGCCCACCTGGCCGCGCTCGACCGGTACGGTCCCTGCCTCGTCCATCGGCGGACCTTCGCCGGCGTGTGGAAGCAATGGGCCCTGTTCCCGGACCTGGACACGCACTGAGCAATCCGCCCGCCCGCTGCCAGTGATCTGACTCCGGGACCGCGCGCGCCTGACCGTCGGAAATCTTCGACGCTGTTCAGCGACTCGCCGCCGGTGTACACGCAGCATTGTGGACCAGCGAAGGGCCCTCGGACAGGCTGCCGAGGCCACCGCGGCGGCGTTCCTGGAACAGAGCGGTCTCGTCATCGTCGCCCGCAACGTCCGTCTTCCTGAAGGCGAGATCGACCTCGTGTGTCGGCACGGCGACCGCTGGATCTTCGTCGAGGTGAAGTGTCGGCACGCGCGCTGGGGAGAGGCGCCCGGCGCCGCCATCTCCTGGCAGAAGCGGCGCCGCCTGGTGCGCCTGGCCCAGCACTATCTCAAGTGGCGCGGTCTGACCGCGGCGCGATGTCGCTTCGATGTCGTCACCGTGACCATGGGGGATGACGGCGCCGGTGAGGTTCGTCACATCCCCGCCGCCTTCGACGCGTCGGGCTTCACTTGACCTCGCCGGTGGGTGGCAACATCCTGGGCCCTGTGGGTCGCGAGCACGCTTTCGTCCAGGTCGACGTCTTCACCGACCGGCCCCTGGCCGGCAATGCGCTGGCCGTGGTCCTCGACGGCCGGGGACTGGCCGTGGAGGAGATGCAGGCGGTCGCCCGCGAGATGAACCTCGCCGAAACCACGTTTGTCTTCCCCGCGACGCAGCCCGAGTGCGCCGCCCGCGTGCGCATCTTCACGCCCGGCCGCGAGGTGCCGTTCGCCGGCCACCCTACGCTGGGAACGGCGTGGGTGCTCGCCAACCAGGGGCTCGTCCCGCGTGGGACCCGCTGCTTCACGCTCGAGGAGGGGATCGGCGCGGTGCCCGTGGAGCTCGAAAGCGACCCGGGCCAGCCCGGCTTCGTGTGGATGCGCCAACACGATGCGGTGTTCGGCCCCGACATCCCCGACCGGGCCGGGATCGCGCGGACCCTCGGGGTCGCGGTGGACGACCTGCGGCCCGGCGTGCCTGTGCACACGGCCTCTACCGGCAACGCTTTCCTGTTCGTCCCGCTTCGTGACCGCTCCGCCGTCGACCGGGCTGCGCTCGACCCGCGAGGGCTGCCCGAGGTGGCCGCGGCCCTCGGGGTGTTCATCTTCGCGATCGATGACGCCGACGGCTGTCGCCTGTACTCCCGGATGTTCGCGCCCCACTCGGGGGTGCCCGAGGATCCCGCAACAGGTTCCGCCGGCGGGCCCCTGGGTGCGTACCTCGTCCGCCACGGCCTCGTGCGCGGCTCGGGTGAGCTCAGCCTGGTGAGCGAACAAGGCACGAAGATGGGGCGACAGAGCTTCGTCCACATCCGCCTGCAGGCCCGCGGCAGCGCGGCCACGGACATCCGCGTAGGTGGTGGTGTCGTGCCGGTGCTGGAAGGGCGCCTGCGTCTGCCCTGAGGTACAATTCGCTGCCGTGCCCATCCTCTGGGACTCGCACCGGAACGCCCTGATGTCGATCGCCCAGGCCGTGGGCCGAACGCCCCTCGTGCGCCTGGGCCGGGTGACGGCGGGCATCGTCCCGACGGTATACGTGAAGCTAGAGTGGTACGGCCCCAGCGGAAGCCTCAAGGACCGGATCTATCTGCACATGTTCGAGCGGGCCGAGGCACGCGGCGAGCTGCGGCCGGGAATGCGGGTTCTCGAGTGCTCGACGGGCAACGCCGGCATCGCCTGCGCCTTCGTCGCCGCCGTCAAGGGCTACGCCTGCACCATCGTCATGCCGGAGGGCATGAGCGACGAGCGCAAGAAGATCATGCGGGCCTACGGGGCCGACCTCGTCTTCACGCCGGGGGGCGAGAGCGACGTCGACCTGGCGCTGAAGCGGCTCGGCGAGATCCGCGCAGGCGACCCCGCGGGGTACTGGGTGCCGGGACAATTCTCCAACACCGACAACGTTGAGGCCCACTACCGCACCACCGGGCCCGAGATCTGGGAGCAGTGCGGCGGCATCATCGGGGCCTTCGTCGCCGCGCAGGGCAGCGGTGGCACGCTGTCCGGCGTCGGCCGCTACCTCCGCGAACAGGATGACCGGATCCGCCTGTACGCCGTGGAGCCCGACGAGTGCGCGCTGCTGGCCCGGCGCTCGTGGGGGCCCCACGGCATCGAGGGCATCGGCGACGGGTTCATTCCCGAGAACCTCGACGTCTCCCTGCTCAGCGGGGTGATCACCATCACCACCGAGGAGGCCATCGGCACGGCCCGACGGCTGGCGGCGGAGGAAGGCATTTTCTGCGGCATCTCCACGGGCAGTAACGTGGCGGCGGCCCTCAAGCTGGCCCGCCGCCATCCCGGGCTCGCGCCCATCGTCACCATGGCCAACGACACCGGGCAACGCTACTTCACGACGGCGCTGTGCGGCGAAGCCAAGCAGGTCGACGTACCCGAGCGGGAGCACCCGCTGGACGAGCGGACCCGGCGGGAGCTCGATCGCTACCAGGCCACCTGGGAGGTCCTGACATAGGCTCGCCGGACTTCGTCGCGGCCCGTCGGCGGCTGGAGGCGAAGTCCAAGTCCGCGGGCGAGAAGCTCACCAGTGTCGATGACGCGGCCGCCCGGGTCCGCGACGGCGACGTCGTCGCGGTGGGCGGCTGCCTCTTCTCCCGCACGCCTCTGGCTCTGGTCCGCGAGATCCTGCGCCAGCGTCGCCGCGGGCTCACCCTGGCGCGCAATCTCATGTGCACCGAGGGCGAGTTCATGATGGTGGCAGGAACGCTCGACCGGGTGATGACCTCCTGGATGTCCATCGGCCTGCCCTGGGGTGTGTCGCGCATCATGCGGGACTACGTAGAGGGCGGCCGGGTGGCTTTCGAGGAGTGGAGCCACCTGGCCCTGGGGCTGCGCTTTCGCGCGGCCGCGATGGGCGTGCCGTTCCTGCCCGCGCTCACCATGCTCGGCTCCGACCTGGCTGCGACCACAGGCCTCAAGACGGTCGTGGATCCGTACACCGGGGCCGGGGTGGCCGCCGTGCCCGCGCTGTTTCCCGACGTGGCCATCCTGCATGTCCATCGCGCCGATCGCTTCGGCAACTGTCAGATCGACGGCTATCCGCACATGGACGCCGACATCGCACGGGCGGCGGCCACAGTGCTGGTGACCGCCGAGGAAATCGTCCCCGAGGACGAGACGCGCCGGCACCCCGATCGGACGGTGATCCCCGGTTTCGTGGTCGACGCGCTGGTCCACGTGCCCTTCGGGTCCTTTCCCCACGAGTGCTACGGCCTCTACGAGGCGGACTTCGCCCACTTCGACACCTACGTGACGGCCATCCAGAGCGCAGGGAACCGGGCCGTCGAGGAGTACCTGGACCGTTACATCTACGCCCCGCCCAGCTTCGCGGACTATCTCGATCTTTTCGGCGGCGAGCGCCTGGCTCAGCAGCGCCGCCTGGCGATCGAGCTCACGCAGTGAGCAAATGTTTCAAGATGATCAATCGGGAAAACGAGCGCAACCACACCGCTCCTGGAACAGGCCACCCTCGGCTCGAACCGGGCTCGCGGCCCCCGCTCCAATAATCATGCCGCTCACGACCGCCGAGCTCTTGGCCGTGATGGCCGCCCGCGAGCTGCGCGACGACAGCACCGTCTTCGCCGGCGTCGGCGTGCCCCTGCTGGCCGCCGCACTCGCCCAGCAGCACCACGCGCCCCGTCTGACCATCGTGATCGAGGGCGGGATCATCGGTCCCCGGATCAAGCCCGGACGCCTGCCAATCTCCACGAACGAGATGCGGGCCGCCCACCGGGCCCAGATGCTGCCGGCCATCACCGATATCTTCCTCTACGCCCAGCGGGGCTTCCTGGACGTCGGATTCATGGGCGGTGCCCAGATCGACGCGCACGGCAACGTCAACACCAGCGTGCTGGGCGAGTACGCGCGTCCGAAAGTCCGCCTGCCCGGTACCGGCGGCGCCAACGATATCGCCTCCCTCTGCCGTGAAGTCATCATCGTCACGCCCCACGAGCGCCGACGCTTCGTCGAGCGGGTGGACTTCGTGACCAGCCCGGGCTGGCTCGACGGCAACGGGAGCCGGCAGCGGGCCGGGCTGCTGTTCGGCGGCGTGACCCGCGTCGTCACGACGCTCGGGCTCTTCGGATTCGACCCCGACTCGCGCCGGATGCGGGTGGAGGCGCTCCATCCCGGAGTGAGCCTCGACCAGGTCCGGGACAACACCGGCTTCGAGGTGCTGACGGCGGCCAGCGTCGCCACCACCGAGCCTCCCGGGTCCGAGGAGCTCGAGCTGCTCCGGGAGCTCGATCCCGACCGGCGGTTCCTGAGCTAGCCCATGCAATGGGGCCTCGCGCTGAAGAACTTCGTGGGACCCGCCGAGACGCCGGACATCGATGCCGTGCTGGCCTACGCCGAGCGGGCCGAAGCGCTGGGGTTCGAGTCGCTGTGGGCGTGGGACCACGTGATCCTGGGGGTGGAGCCGGCGTTCCCCATCCTCGACGCCGTCGGCACGCTCACCGCCATCGCCGCCCGCACACGACGCATCAAGCTCGGCACCGGCATCCTGGTTTTGCCCCTGCGCAACCCCACGATCGCTGCGAAGGCCCTCGGCACCCTCGACGTCGTCTCCAAGGGGCGCCTGATCCTCGGCGTGGCCGCCGGCTGGTACGCCCGCGAGTTCGACGCCGTCGGCGTGCCCTTCAAGCAGCGCGGACGGCTCTTCGAGCGCAATCTCGACATCCTCACCCGATTGTGGACCCAGGATCGGGTCACGCTCAAGGCGGACGAGCTCAACCTACGCGACGCCGTCATGCGCCCGCGGCCGGTCCAGCAGCCCCGCCCACCGATCCTGATCGGTGGCTACGTGGACGCCGTGCTCCGGCGCGTGGCCACCACGGCCGACGGCTGGCTGACCTACTTCTACACTCCGGAAAGCTACCAGCGCTCCTGGGCCAAGATCGTGGGGTACGCTCGTGAGGCCGGTCGCGATCCTGCCACGCTCAGCGGCACCAACCAGCTCGCCATCTACGTGGGCCGCTCGCGCGGCGAGACCGAGGCCCCGATGCGCCAGTGGCTGCAGACGGAGTGGGACGTGGCGGCCTGGAGCGAGTCCACCATCGAGCACGCGATCCGTGGGAACGTAGACGAGTGCGTCGAGCAGCTCCGGGCCCACATGGCCTCGGGAGTGAATCGGATCATCCTGATCCCCTATCGCTATCAGCCGGAGCAGGTCGCCCTGATCGCCAAAGAGATCATCCCCGCGCTGAGCGGGACTCAAGCGACGTGATCTCGTGAACGCGCACCGGCATTCCGGCGGGGCATGGGCGGGCGATAGCCCGGGCGCCCATGCCCTGTCCAATGCCCGGCGCGCCCTCCTCGAACGCGTGCTCGCCCTGGATCCAGGGCGGACGGCGCTCCTGGTGGTCGACATGCAGCGGGGCTTCCTGGACCGGGGCGAGGCGCTGGAAGTACCGGCTGCGCGCGACATCGTGCCGACGCTCCAGGCGCTGCTAACCTGCTTCCGGTCCAAAGGGTTGCCGGTGATCTTCTCGGAGTTCGTCTACTCCGAGCGGATTCCGCTGCTGGTCGGCGAGTTGCACCCCGAGCACAAGCCGGCCCCGCCGGGCGCCCGGACCGGGTTCGGGCTGCCCTCTTCCAACTGCCTGGAGGGATCGCCGAGCGCGTCGACGGTGCCGGCTCTGGCGCCGGGTCCCGGCGAGCTGGTCGTGCGCAAACACTGGTACGACGCCTTCGCCGGCACTCCCCTCGACGGCGCGCTGCGGGCCCGGGGGGTGACTTCGCTCGTCCTCACCGGCACCCTGACGGACATCTGCGTCCTGGCCACCGTGGCGGGCGCCTTCAACCGGGAGTACCGGATCACGGTGGTCGAGGACGGGGTGGCCACGCTCTGGCCGGAGATCCAGCGGGCGACCCTGGACATCATTGTCCGGGCCTACGGCCGCGTCGTATCCTCCAAGGAGATCATCGACCAGGTCACGGCCTGGTGAGGAGCGGGTCATGAGCGAGCCGCTGCGGTTCTCGGGCATCATGCCGGCCAACATCCTTCCCTTCCGGGCCGACCTCTCCATCGACGAGGCCGCCTACCGCGGCCACCTGCGCTGGCTGGCCGACACGCGCGGGGTGACGGGTATCGTCGCCAACGGTCATGCCGCCGAGGTCTCTTCGCTCTCCCGCGAGGAGCGCAAGCGCGCGCTGGCCATCGCACTGGACGAGGTGGGCAGCGCCTGCCCCGTCGTGGCCGGGGTCTATTCCGACGGAACCCAGGAGGCAGTCGAGCTGGCCCGGGACGCCAAGGCCCTCGGCGCGGCCGGCGTGCTCGTCTTCCCCCCGACCCTCTTCATGTGGGGCGCCCAGCTCAAGCCTGACATGGTGATCCGCCACTTCTCGGAGGTCGCCGCCAGGGCCGACCTGCCCATCGTCGTCTTCGAGTACCCGCCGGCCT
>DATIAY010000095.1:0-17976 GCA_035457825.1 Candidatus Methylomirabilota bacterium | reverse complement strand
CACCGGCGCCGACTGTCTGGGCACCGTGCACCGACAAGGGGCCCGGTCGGTCCATCAGTTTGAGGTGCTTCCACGCCCCCCCGACACCCGCGCTCCCGACAATCCCTGGCCCCAGTGGCCCAACGTCTTCCGCGTGTCCTCGGCCCACGCAGAAGGCGGCGATCGGGTGTATTCGGTGTCGACCCGGGGGTTCCGGGGCGACGAGCAGGGTCGCGTGCACGCCCTGGAGGCCGTCAAGGTCGAGATGGTGCGCGAAGGGGGCCGGATCGAGTTCCGCCCCATCCCCGGCACGGAGTTCACGCTGGAGGTCGATCTCGTGCTCCTGGCCATGGGCTTCCTGGGGCCCGAGCGCACGGGACCGATCGAGGAGCTCGGGCTCCGACTCACCGAGCGGGGCAACGCCTGGCGCGATCAGGAGTGGATGACGAGCGCGCCCGGCGTCTTCACTTGTGGCGACATGCAACGCGGCCAATCCCTCATCGTGTGGGCCATCGCTGAGGGACGCTCGTGTGCCCGGGGTGTCGACCGTTACCTGATGGGCAAGTCCGACCTGCCTGCTCCTCTTCCGTAGCTGACGGCCCGCCCGGCGGCAGTCGCAGCCCCCGGGAATTCCTGGGAGAAGCTGACCACCGGGGACCAGAGCGGCCCGTGTTTCAACGAGTTACGGGTGGCACCCCCCTTGCTCTCCTGCCATCTAGCCCGAGTAGTGAGGAGGACGACATGCGAGCATTGTCCCCTGTCCTTCTGCCGATGGCCGCTCTCACGAGCGTCCTGGCTGTGGCCCCGGCCCTGGCTCAGACTGCCCCAGCGGGCATCGTCACCGCCGTGCACGGCACCGCCACCATTGCGCGGGCGACAAACAACCAGACCAGCCCCCTGCGGTTCAAAGACGACGTGTTCCTCTACGACCGCGTCACGACCGGTGAGCGGTCGCTGGCACGAATCCTCCTCGGCGGCAAGGCCGTGGTGACGGCGCGCGAGCGCTCGACCCTGACCATCACCGCCGTGCCCGGAGCCGCCACCCTGGATCTCCAGGGCGGGCGGCTGCTCCTGGCCGTCGTCAAGGGCGCCATGCGGCCGGGCGAGTCCATCGACATCAAGACGCGGAACGCGATCATCGGCATCCGCGGGACTGTGGTGGTGGCCGAGTTCGTCCCTGGCCAGGCTCGCAATGGCAGCGACGACGCGACCGTCTTCACCATCCTGAGAGGAACGGTCGAGGTGACCCAGATCGATCCCCTGGCGGCCCACTCGGTGGGCACGCCCCTGCGCCTGGGAGCGCTGCAGCGCGTGAAGCTGATGGGGACCCGGTTCCCCGAGGTCAGCACGATCTCGGCCGAGCAGGCCAAGCGCATGACGCAGGGCTTCGCCGTGCCGGTCCGGCTGACGCCGGAGACGAGCGTGGAGGTCGGCCGGGCCCATGCGGCTCAGGTTGGGGAGGAACTCACCGCGCTGCTCCCACCCGCCGGCGGCGCCGTCGATCAGACGAGGGAGACGTTGCTGGACACCACGTCTGAAACACAGGTCGTTCGCACCGACAGTCAGTCTCAGTCGACGGCCACCGGGACGGCGACGGGATTGCTCACGGGTACCACGGGAGTGCTGACCACCACGACGGGGACGCTCACCGGCACCGGGGGCTTGTCGAGCACGACCGGCAAATCCTCGCCGCAAGGCTCTCCGCCCATGCACGCCGGGCCCGGGCAGTCATCCCCGCCCGGGCTAGTGAGATCGCCGCTGCAGACGACGGACAACCTGTTCAAGACTGTCGGCGCGCCGCTGAAATAACTCGGCACTGAACGGGGGCAGTGGCCGCCCTCCTTCAGCTGTCTAACCGCCGCGGGTGTGCATCTCGAGGTGGGGATCCTGCTTGAGCCGCCCGATCTGGACCAGGGGGCCCCGCTCGCGCGAGGCCAACCGCTCCTCAGCGCCCCGATCGGCCCGATCACGCCAGCGCCCGACGATCAACGCCGCGAGTTCCTCCGAGCTCGCCCCGCGACGCAGGGGGCCCCGAAGATCCGTGCCCTCCAGCGCGTAGAGACACAGGTACCACATCCCGTCGGCCGTGAGCCGGCTGCGGTCGCAGGAGCGACAGAATGGCGCCGTCGTCGAGGCGATGATCCCGAAGACGGTGCCGTCCGGAATTCGGAAGCGCTCCGCCGGAGCCGTGCTGGCCGGCTCCACCACCGGCTCGATGCGACCATACCGACGAGCCAGCCGGTCGAGGATTTCGGCCCGGGAGGCCACCTTGTCCATCGTCCACCGGGTCGCGCCACCCACGTCCATATACTCGATGAAGCGCACCTCGGCGCCGGCGCGCTTGCCGAACTCGATGAGGTCCTCGATCTCGTCATCGTTGACGCCGCGCATGACGACCGTGTCCAGCTTGGTTCCGGTGAAACCCGCGCTGGAGACCGCGGCGATGCCCTCCAGCACCCGGGGCAGCGTGTCGCGGCGGGTCAGGGCGGCAAAGCGTTCGGGGCGCAGGGTATCGAGGCTGACCGTCACCCGGTGCAGCCCGGCGGCCTTGAGGCCATCCGCCTGCCCGGCCAGCAGGATGCCGTTGGTGGTGATGGCTAGATCGCGTAGGCCGGGCTTGGCGGCGAGCAGGCCCACCAGCGCGGCCAGATCGCGGCGTAGCAGGGGCTCGCCGCCGGTCAGGCGCACCTTGTCCACCCCGAGCATCAGGAATACGTCGACCAGCCGGCCGATCTCTTCGAAGTTGAGGAGCTGCTCTCGGGGCAGCCAGACGTAGTCCTCTTCGGGCATACAGTACTGGCAGCGGAGGTTGCAGCGATCCGTCACCGACAGACGGAGGTTACGGAGCGGGCGCCCGAGCGTGTCGCCGATCATCCCAGCGATTGGAGGATCTCCTCGAGGGGCTGCCGGGCGCAGGTGTGCTGGGGCGTGTCCCGTACCGTGTACCGGCTGGCCTCTGTCTCCCGGAGCTGCATGAGCAGGGTCACGAACTCCTTGGGATCGTCCCCCTCGAAGGCCACCACGAAGTCCTGGTCGTCGAGGCCAAAGGAGTAGGCGGTGTTGATACGGATGGCTGGAAAGCGGTGCCCCGTTTTAATATGCTCGGCCATCATACGGCGCCGCTCCTCCATAGGCAGCAGGTACCACTCCCGGGTCTTCACGAACGGGTACACGAAGAGGTACTTCGATTGCCCGGGCTGCATGGTGACCGGTGTTTCGTCGTCGGAATGGGCCTTGACGTACTGCGACTCGCGGGTCACCGCCAGGTACGTGTAGGTGTTTTTCAGATATGGGGCCAGGGTCGTCCCCCGCAGTCCCTGGGTGAGCTCGCGAATCGGCTCCAGCTCGCGAGAGATCAGCCAGAGCAGGAAGTCGGTGTCCCGCCGGAGCCCGACGGTCGAATAGGGCCGGATGGTCACCCGGTTCTTGAAGTCGTCGATCGTGGCCAGGTACTCGGCGATGGCCCGGCTCTTCTCCGCCTTGGCCAGGGCCGACCACGAGGGCCGCGCCGTGAAGAAGGTGTAGAGCATGCAAAAGCCAGGTGGGGTGTGTTCCACCGTCCTCCTCCTAGGCGACGGGAAGCGCGGCCATTTCCGACAGGGCCCGCTCCCACTCGCGGATCAGTCCGGTCTTCTTGACTCCGACCTCGAAATGGTCCCACGGCAACTGCTCGTCGAGCTCGCGGGCCCGCGTCGTGTAGAAACCGATGTCGCCGTCCCACTGGCGCAGTGCCTTGCGCCAGTCACCGTCCAGCCGCGCCGCCACCTCTAACATATCGCCCACGCGGCGGTCGCCCCGGGCCAGCAGGGCCTGTAGCGCCGCCTCCCGGGGATTCTCGTGCAACACCCGGACATTCGAGAAGCGACGGACGCCGTGCTTGATGATCTCCAGCTTCTGCTGCAGCGACTCCGCGCCGTCGAAGGGCGCCCACTGGAAGGGCGTCCACGGCTTGGGGACGAACGACGAGATCGACAGCGTCAGCCGACCGAACGGCCGACCGGTCCCGTCCAGCACGCGCAGGCGGTCGAGCATCCGGTGGGCCAGGTCGGCGATGGCCTCCACGTCGTGCTGGGTTTCGGTAGGCTGACCGATCATGAAATACGTCTTGAGGTTGGGGATGCCGTGACGGCGGACGAGGTCGCAGGCGACAAGGATCTGTTCATCGGTAATGGCCTTGCGGATCACGCGTCGCAGTCGCACCGTGCCCGCCTCCGGCGCCACCGTGAGCGTGCGGTGACCGCCCCGGGCCAGCGCCGCCACCAGCTCGGGCGTCAAACTGTCGGCGCGCAACGATGAGATCGAAAGCTCGAGGCCGTTGGCCTCCACGACCTTCAGAAGATCGCCGAGCCAGGGGTAGTCCGACACGCAAGCGCCCACGAGCCCGATCCGCCGGTTAGTGGGATCGGCGGCGATCCGGCTCACGCTCTCGGCCAGGGCCTGGACCGAGCGGTGGCGGACCGGCCGGTAGATCTGGCCTTCCAGACAGAACCGGCAGCCACGGCCACATCCCTTACCGACTTCGAGCAACGCCATGTGGCCGTACTCGGCCAGCGGGGTCTTCACCAGCGAGAGGGTCTCGAAGCGGTCGACGTCGCGCAGGCGCCGCTTGACCACAGTCGCGGGCGCGTCCTGGCGCGGCCGCACCGCGGCGATCGTGCCCTCGGGGTGATAGGTGACCGCATAACGCTCGGGGACGTAGACACCCGGCAGGGCGACCAGCCGATCGAGGAAGGCTTCGCGATCGCGATCCCCTTCCCGGTACGCGGCGATCAGCTCACCAACCAGCTCCTCCCCCTCACCGACGACGATGAAATCCATGAACGGCGCCATCGGCTCGGGATTGGAGAAAGCGCACACGCCGCCCATCATGACCAGGGGGTCGCGCGACCGCCGCTCCGCGGCGCGGAGGGGGATGTCGGACAGGGCCAGGAGCCGCAGGGTGTTGATGTAGTCGCCTTCGTAGGTGATGGAGAAGCCGACCAGGTGGAAGTCCGAGAGCGGACGCTGGGACTCGAGGGAGAACGGCCGAGTGCCGGTGCGCTGCAGCTCGTCGAGATCCCCGGGCTCGGGCAGGAACACCCGCTCGCACACGACGTCGGGCAATTGGTTGAGGTGCCAATAGATCGTTTGCAAGCCGAGGTTCGACATGCCCACGGCATATGTGTTCGGGTACACGAGAGCCACCGCGACCTTGCCGCCCCAGTCCTTGCGGACAGTACCCTCCTCCTGGGCGAGGAGGGTAAGGGCTTTTTGCTTCAGTGACCAGGACATGAACGCCACTCTACCATACCCAGTCTTATCCCTCGGGTCCCAGCGCGTGAGAAGCTGGCGGGGCCGCGCGCGGCGTTAGCCGGCTGGCGCCGGGGTCACCCGCCGACGGCTCCAGGCCACTCCGATCAGCGCCACGACGACCCCGACCAGGCTGGCGAGCTGGGGCACGCGGATCGAGCCCAGCCAGAAGCTATCGAGCCGGAGCGCCTCGATCGCGAAGCGCCCGACCGAGTAGAGGCCGATGTAGACGAAGAAGAGGGCGCCGGGGTGCACGCGCAGCTTCGGCCGCAGCCAGGCGATGAGTACCAGGAACACGCCGAAATCCCAGAGGGACTCGTAGAGGAACGTCGGATGGAAGAACTCGAACTGTCCGTACCCGGACGGCCGATGGGGCGGCGAGATATAGAGCTTCCAGGGCAGGCTCGTCGGTCGCCCGAACGCCTCCTCGTTGAAGAAGTTCCCCCAGCGACCGATGGCCTGCCCCAACGCCAGACTCGGGGCCGCGATATCGAGGCTGGGCAGGACCGGAAGCCGCCAGCGGTGCGCCAGCCACACGCCCACCAGCGGGCCGACGATGAGCCCTCCGTGGATGGCCAGCCCTCCCTCCCAGACGTACAGGATCTTGATAGGGTGCTGGCCATAGTAGGGCCAGTTGAACGCCACCTCGTACAGGCGCGCGCCGACCAGACCGGCGAGGATGCCCCACTGAGCCGCGCTGATGAGATCGTCAGCCGGTAAACCTCCCCGCAGCGCCTGACGGTATGCCAGCCAAAGCCCGACGATGATCGCGATGGCCATAAGGATGCCGTACCAGCGGATGGCGAGGGGCCCGATCTGGATGGCGATGGCGCCGGGGGATGCGAACATCGGAGGTAAGATAGCCCGCCAGGTACGATTCGTCCAATGAACCTCTTCCGCCGTCGTCGAGCCATGCTCGTCCTCGGGCTGGCCGGCCTGCTGGTCTGCCTCCTTCTGGCCCTGGGCATCCGCCGGGCTGGCTCGTACCTCGTCGTTGCCGATCGGCTCGAACGGAGCGACGCGATCTTCGTCCTCGCGGGCACCGGGCCGACGCGGCTGGTCGAGGCAGCGTCGCTCTACCACCAGGGCCTGGCCCCGGTGATCGGTCTCAGCCTGCCCCCCGATACGGTCAGGGTGGCCCGTGAGCTGGCCGGTGAGCCGGCGCCCCAGGAGCGCGCCCTGCGCGTGCTGGTTCACGCCGGGGTGCCCGGCCAGGCCATTGCGCGGCTGGACCGCGTGGTCGAGAACACGGACGAGGAGCTCGGCGTCGACTTCGACTATGCGCGGGCCCAGGGGTTCCGCCGCGTGATCCTGGTCACCTCGCCGCAGCACACCCGGCGAGTCCGAATGATCTGGAACGCCCGCTATCAGACGGCACTGCCGGCGCTGGTGCATCCGACGCCATTCGACGAGTTCGATGCGGTCCGGTGGTGGAGCTCGAGTCGGTCGTTGGAGAAAGTCTTCTATGAGCTCGCGGCGATCGCCCACTTCTGGCTGGGGCGCCCGCTGCCCACGCACGACCGGCGCTAGGGCAGGCGCAGCGATCACGTCAGCGAGTCACGATGCCGATGCGAGCGGCGTTGTCAGACGACAGCGGATCCCGCCGGTATGGGACTGGTAGGGGCGGCAGGATTTGAACCTGCAAGTCCCAATAAGGGACAAAGGCTTTTAAGGCCTTCGCGTTTGCGAGTTTCGCCACGCCCCCACGAGGACAACATCACCCGCGAGCGAAAGTTGGAGGCGGCGAGCGGATTCGAACCGCTGGATAGAGGTTTTGCAGACCTCCGCCTTAACCACTTGGCTACGCCGCCCCGAGGTGAGAAACCACGGAAGGCTTGCAGCTGGAGCGGGAAACGGGATTCGAACCCGCGACCCCGACCTTGGCAAGGTCGTGCTCTACCACTGAGCTATTCCCGCATCCCCCCTGCCGTGACAGCGGTGTATTCTACCACGCCGCCGGAGACGGCCACCCCGCTCAGCCCACCGCCTCCCGTAGTGCATTTGCCGCATCCTCAGGGGCCACGGCGTTGATGAAGAAGCCGCTGCCCCACTCGAACCCCGCGACTCGGGTGAGCTTGGGGATGATCTCCAGGTGCCAGTGAAAGTGCTCGCGGTGGGGCTCGTGCAGGGGTGCGGTGTGGAGCATGAAGTTGAACGGCGGGTCGTTGAGGGTGTGATTCATCCGGCGCAGGAAGCTGCCCAGGACGCCGGCCAGCGCGCGCAGCACGTCCACCCCCGACTCCTCGTAGGCCGAGCCGTGGCGCGAGGGCAGGATCCAGGTCTCGAACGGGAACCGGGGGGCGAACGGAGAAAGGGCGACGAAACCGTCGGTGTCGAGGATCACCCGGCGCCGGCGCCGGCGCTCCTCTCTGATCACGTCGCACCAGACGCAGCGCTCCTTGATCTCGTAGTACTGGGCGGCCCCGACCAGCTCTTCCGTGACCATGATGGGGATGATCGGGGTGGCGATGAGCTGCGAGTGGGGATGCTCGAGGGAGGCTCCGGCCGCCTCGCCATGATTCTTGAAGATCAGAATGTACTGGAAGCGCGCGTCCTTCTTGAGGTCGAGCATGCGCTCGCGAAAGGCCAGCAGCACGTCGGCCACGGCGTCGACCGGCATCGTGGCCAGCGAGGCGTCGTGCTGAGGCGCTTCGATGACGACCTCGTGCGCCCCCACGCCGTTCATCCGATCGAACGGCCCCTCTCCCGATGGCTCCAGCTCACCCTCGATCCGCAGCGCCGGGAACTTGTTGGAGATGACCCGGAACGTCCAGTCTGGACCGTTGGGGGCCCGACCGGGCGGACGCCCGGCCAGGAGCTCGGGGGGTGTCTTGTCCTCGTGGCCGGGGCAGAACACGCAACTCGTCAGGCGTGGCCGCGCAGGCTCGGGGCCGAAGTCCGAGGGCCGGCGGCCCCGCTCGGCCGAGATGATCACCCAGCGACCAACGACAGGATCCTTGCGCAGCTCAGACACGACGTGGCCCCCCGGCCCTCATGGCTCCTCTTCGGGCCGGGCCGCGCGGTTGAGGAGTGAGACCAGGGCTTCACGCGGGGGTTTGCCCTCGAAGAGCACCGCCGCAACCTCCTGGCAGATCGGCAGGGGCACACCGTGGCGCTCGGCCAGCGCCACCGCTGAGGCCACGGTGCGCGCGCCCTCGGCGATCATCCTTGTCTCACCCTCGACGGCCGCCTGCGTCTGCCCGCGGGCCAGGGCCACGCCGAGCGCGCGGTTGCGCGAGAGACTGCCCGTGCAGGTCAAGACCAGATCGCCCAGGCCGGCCAGCCCCGCCAAAGTCCGCGCCTGGCCGCCCAGGGCTACGGCCAGCCGCGTGATCTCGGCGAGCCCGCGCGTCACCAGCGCGGCACGCGCGTTCTCCCCGAGGCCGAGGCCGTCAGCCAGACCGGTGGCGATGGCGATCACGTTCTTGAGGGCGCCGCCGACCTCGACTCCCACCACGTCCCGGTTCGTGTAGAGCCGGAATTCCCGCGTGCCGAGGACGGCCTGCAGCCGCCGAGCGAGGGCGTCGTCGCGGGCCGCCACCACGCAGGCGGTCGGCCGTCCCAGAGCGACCTCGCGGGCGAACGTCGGGCCGGACAGCGCGGCCACCGGGGTCTGGGGGAAATGCTCGACGACGAGCTCGGTCATCCGGAGGTGCCGCTCGGGGTCGAGGCCCTTCGTGGCCGAGAGGATCGGGACGCCGGCGGGGAGCCGGCCGACGCCCTTCAGCGTGGCCCTGAAGAATTCGGAGGGCACGACGATGACGACGATCGCCGCATCCCGAAGCGCTTCTGCTGGATCTGTCGTCGGCCAGACGCCGGGCGGGCACTCCACGTCGCTCAGGTAGAACGGATTGCGCCGCGCGGTGCGGATCCCCTCGACCACCTCGGGCTCGCGGGCCCATAGCCGAACGGTGTTCCCCGCCCGCGCCAGATGAATCGTCAGCGCCGTGCCCCAGCTCCCACCGCCGATGACTCCGATGGTCATGCCGACTGTCGCCGCTGTCCCAGCCTGCGCTCGGTGCCGGCCAGCAGGCGCTCGACGTTGTCGCGATGACGATAGCCAATGATGGCCGCCGCCACCGCGCAGGCAATCACCGATTCCCGCGGATAGCCGAGCACCAGGGCTCCGATCGGCACGCAGAGGGCGGCCATCAGCGAGGCCAGTGAGACGTAGCGGAACGTGATCGCGGTGACCAGCCACACCAGCGCCGCCGGCGCCGTGGCCCACGGCGCCACGTTCAGGAACGCGCCCAGCCCGGTGGCCACCCCCTTACCGCCGCGGAAGCGGAGATACACCGACCAGCAGTTACCGGCGATGGACGCCACCGCCGCCACCGCCGACGCGATCGCGTCACCCCCGCCCACCTCCGTCCCGACGAGGACGGCCCCATAGCCCTTGGCGATGTCGCCACCGAGCGTGAGCAGGCCCGGCCAGCGCCCGGCCGTCCGCAGCACGTTGGCGGCGCCGATGTTTCCGCTGCCGTGGCTCCGGATATCGACGACACCGAACCCCCGGGCGACCAGGTACCCGATGGGAATGGCACCGAGAAGATAGGCCGCGAGCGCGCCGGCCAGGAGGGTCACGACCAGCGTTCTTCGTCCGGCACGATCGCGCGGTAATCCGCCTTGCGGAAGAACCGGTAGAAGTAATCGACGCCGGAGACGATCGTCAAGGCCAGCGCCACCCACAGCACGGCGGTAGCCGTGAGGTGAAAGGCCGGCGCGCCCACACTCTTCTCGATGATGAGCAGGGTGATGGCCACGTACTGGCTGACCGTCTTCCACTTGGCCAGCCTCGACGCGGGCACGATGACGCCCACCCCCGCGGCGACCGCCCGCAGGCCGGTCACCGCCAGCTCGCGGCCGATGATGACGACCACGATCCAGGCCGCGATCTTCCCGATCTGCAGCAGCGACACCAGGGCCGCGGCCACCAGCAGCTTGTCGGCGATGGGATCGAGCAGCGTGCCCAGCGTCGTCACCTGGTTGCGGCGCCGGGCCAGGACCCCGTCCGCCCAGTCGGTGAGCGAGCCCAGGATGAAGATCGCCGCCGCGATGACGGCGTGGACCCGGGACGATGAGATGAGGAAGACGATGAGGAGGGGGACGGCGACGATCCGCGTGAGCGTGAGACCGATCGGTAAGTTCACGTCCGCACCCCGTGTGTGCGAAGCGTCGCGGAAAGCATTATCGAGGGCCGCGAACGACCTTGTCAATCTCGGGCCGGTATTCGGGCACGAGCGTCGTGGTGTCGAGGAGTAGGCAGGCGGCCACGTCGGGGGCCCGTCCCCGGCGCGACAGGTGTCGCGCCCACGTCGACGTCTCGGCGAGCCGGGCGACGTCCCGGCGGTAACCGGCGGCCGCGCGCAGGGCCTTCCGGGCCTCCGACGTGGGCGTCGCCCGGGGCTCGTCTCTCGCCATGCGCTCTACGAGCAGGCCGGCCGCGACCAGATCCTCCAGCGACACCTCCCCGCGCTCGCCGGCGCAGGCCACCGTCACGTCACGCCCCCCGGCCACGGCCCAGCCGGCTGCCGCTTTGAGATTCACCAGCGCCGCTACGCCGATGGCCGCGCCTCCGCGGGCGGCCAGCAGGGCCCGCGTGCCGTTGCTGGTGGACAGCACGATGGTCATGCCGGCCACTCGCTCGGCGACGAACTCGAGTGGCGAGTTGCCCAGGTCGAACCCCGGAATGGGCTCGCCGCGCCGCTCCCCGGCGAGCAGACACGTCCCCGGCGGCAGCCCCTGGGCCAGGCGACGTGCCGTCTCGGCGTCGGGAGCGGGCACGACACCCGTGCAGCCGTTGGCCAGGGCGGCGATCATCGTGGTGCTGGCCCGGAGGACGTCAACGACGAGCACCGTACGTGCCTGGACGCGGGCCGCGTGTAGCGCTTCCGCGGTGGGCGCCACATCCACGCGCACGCGCTAGCTCTGGCGGTCCCGCAGCGCGCGGATTCTCAGGCGGAGCGCGTTCAGGGTGATGAAGCCCTCGGCATCGCGCTGCCGGTAGACCGAGTCGGCCTCGAAGGTGGCGAAGTCGGTCCGGTACAGCGAGCGGGGTGAGCGCCGGCCCGTCACGGTGACCTGGCCCTTGTAGAGCTTGACCCGCGCGGTGCCGCTGACGTCCTGGGCGCACTCGTCGAGCAGGGCCTGCAGCGCCCGTCGCTCGGGCGCGAACCAGAAACCGTAGTAGATCATCTCGGCATAGCGAGGGACGAGCGAGTCGCGCAGATGGAGGAGTTCCCGGTCGAGAGTGAGCGACTCCACCGCTCGCCGCGCCACGTGGAGAATGGTTCCCCCCGGCGTCTCGTACACACCCCGCGACTTCATGCCCACGAAGCGGTTTTCCACCAGGTCCACGCGCCCGATCCCGTGCTCGGCCCCCACGCGGTTGAGGCGCTCGAGCAACGCGACCGGGGCCAGGCGCTGGCCGTCCACGGCCACGGGGTCGCCGCGCTCGAAGTCGACCGTGACCTCCACCGGCACGTCCGGGGCCGCCTCGGGCGAGCTCGTGAGCAGGAACATCTTGTCGGGAGGCTCCGTCCAGGGATCTTCCAGGATGCCGCCCTCGTAGGAGATGTGGAAGAGATTCCGGTCGGTCGAGTATGGTCGTTCGACCGTGACCGGCACCGGAATGTCGTGACGGCGGGCGAACTCGATGAGGGCCGACCGTGAGCCGAGCTCCCACTCCCGCCAGGGGGCGATGACGCGTAGGTGCGGCGCCAGGGCGGCGTACGTCAGCTCGAAACGTACCTGATCGTTGCCCTTCCCGGTGGCGCCGTGGGCCACGGCGTCGGCGCCCTCGCGGAGCGCAACCTCGACCTGGGCCCGGGCGATGAGCGGCCGGGCAATCGAGGTGCCGAGCAGATAGCCACCCTCGTAGACGGCGTTGGCCCTCAGCATGGGGAAGATGAAGTCCCGGACGAACTCCTCGCGGAGATCGACGATGTGAACGGCAACCGCGCCCGTGCGCCGGGCCTTGTCCCGGACGGCGAGCAGCTCCTCGCCCTGTCCGAGGTCGGCGCAGAAGGCGAGGACCTCGCAGTGATAGCGCTCCATGAGCCAGCGTAGGATCACCGAGGTGTCGAGCCCCCCCGAGTAGGCGAGGACGACCCGCTTGGGATCAGACATCGTCCAGTGAGCCTCCCAGCAGCGCCAGGATGATCGCCTTCTGGGCATGCAGGCGGTTCTCGGCCTGGTCCAGCACGATGCTGTGGGACCCGTCGAGGACGGCGTCCGTGATCTCCTCGCCTCGGTGGGCAGGCAGGCAGTGCATGACGAGCGCACTGGGCTTGGCGAAGCCGACCAGGGTGTCGTTGATCTGATAGCGAGCGAAGGCCTGGCGACGCCGCTCTCGTTCCGCCTCCTGGCCCATGCTGATCCAGGTGTCGGTGTAGAGGACGTCGGCTCCGGTCGCAGCCTCACGCGGATCAGCGGTGATGGCGAGCCGCCCGCCCAGGCTGCGGACCCGGGCCTGCACGCCATCGTCGGGCTCGTAGCCGGGCGGGCAGGCTACGGCGACGTCCGCTCCGAGCAGGGCACCCAGCAGCATCACCGAGTGACACACGTTGTTGCCGTCGCCGATCCAGGCAAGCCGCATCCTGCCGACGTCGATGCCCCGCTCCCACAGCGTGAAGTAGTCCGCCAGGGCCTGACAGGGATGCTCGAAATCGCTGAGCCCGTTGATGACGGGGACACTGGCATGGCGGGCCAGAGCTTCGACCGTGGCGTGAGCGAAGACACGGGCAGCGATCCCGTCGACCCACCGTGAAAGGTTACGCGCCACATCGGGGACCGACTCCCGGGTGCCCATCCCGATCTCGCTGCCGGCCAGGTAGACGGCGCGGCCGCCCAGCTGGACGATGCCGACCTCGAACGTCACGCGAGTACGAAGCGAGGGCTTTTCGAAGATCAGCGCCAGCGTCCGGCCGGCCAGGGGCGCCGTGCGGACCCCGGCCTTCCAGCCCTGTTTGAGCGCGGCGGCGGTCCGGAAGATGTCCAGCGACCGCTCCCGGGTGAGATCGGCCGCCGACAGGAAGTGACTCATCCCCGCATCGTCCCGAAGACAGCCTCGATGACGGCCAGAGCCCGCTGGCAGTCCTGCTCCTCCACGATCAGCGGCGGGGCCAACCGAAGGACGCGGTCACCCGCCGTCAGGACCAGGAGACCGCGCTCGCGGCAGGCGTCCACCACCGGACCGGCGGGCTGCCCGAGCTCGGCACCGATGAGGAGCCCCCGGCCCCGGACCTTCTGAATCATCGGGTACCGCCGCGCCAGGGCCCGCAGGCCATCCATGAGGCCCCGTCCGAGCTGGTCGGCCCGCTCCGGGAGCTTTTCGCCGATTACCGTGCTCAGTGTGGCTAGCGCCACCGAGGTCACGAAGGGCGTCCCCCCAAATGTCGACGCGTGACTGCCGGCGGTCAGGGCCCGGGCCACCTCCTCACGGGCCAGCATCGCGCCGATGGGCACGCCGTTGGCCAGGGCCTTGGCCAGCGTCATGATGTCGGGCTCGATGCCCGAGTGCTGATAGCTCCACAGGCGGCCGGTCCGACCCACGCCCGTCTGGATCTCGTCCAGGATGAGCAGCGCCCCGGATTCATCGCAGAGCTTCCGGAGACCCGGCAGGTAGTCGTCGTCGGGGACGTTGACGCCGCCCTCGCCCTGGATGGGCTCCACGAGAATCGCCGCGGTGCGGCTGTCGATGGCGCGCTCCATGGCGCGCAGGTCGTTGTAGGGCACGTGCTTGAAGCCGGGCATCAGCGGCTCGAACCCGTGCTGGTACTTCTCCTGACCGGTGGCCGTCACCGTGGCCAGCGTGCGCCCGTGGAAGGAATCCCGCGTGGCAATCACCTCGTAACGATCGGAGGCGTAGCGCTCCTTGGCATACTTGCGGGCCAGCTTCAGCGCCGCCTCATTGGCCTCTGCGCCGGAGTTGCAGAAGAACACCCGATCGGCGAAGGAATGCTCGCACAGCAGCTTGGCCAGGTGGATCTGCGGCGCCGTGTGGAAGAGGTTCGACACGTGGAGCAGCGTGGCCGCGGCCTCTCGGATAGCGCCGGTGACCCGGGGATGGCAATGCCCGAGCGCGGTCACGGCGATCCCAGAGGTGAAGTCCAGGTACTCCCGACCCTCGGAGTCCCACAGGCGCACACCCTCGCCACGGACGACGCAGATGGGGACCCGACCGTAGTTGGGCGTGTGGTAGCGGGCCGACCACTCGAGCAATGTCTTGGTGTCCATCAGAGCACGATCTCCGTACCGATGCCTTCGCGGGTGAAGATCTCGAGCAGGATGGCGTGGGGCACCCGGCCGTCGACGATGTGGGCCTTGGCGCTGCCGCCGGTGAGGGCCCGCAGCGAGGACTCCACCTTGGGAAGCATTCCGCCCTCGATCACGCCCTCCTGCATGAGGCGCTCGGCCTCCTTGCGGGCCAGAGTGCTCACCAGCCGCCCTGCCCCGTCGAGGATCCCCTGCACGTCGGTGAGGTGGATGAGCTTCTCCGCGCTGAGCGCCGCCGCCACCTCGCCGGCCACCAGGTCGGCGTTGACGTTATAGGTCTCGCCGTGGTCGCCCACGGCGACTGGCGCGATGACCGGGATGAAGCCGTGCTCTTCCAGCAGGCGGATGGGTTCGGCGTTCACGGCCTCTACCTCGCCGACGAGCCCGATGTCGATCTCCTCACCGCTGGGGAGCCGGTGGGCGCGGCGCCGGGCCCGGATCAGGTCGGCGTCCTTGCCGGAGAGGCCAACCGCGCGACCGCCGTGACGGTTGATGAGCGCGACGATCTCCTTGTTGATCTTGCCCACCAGCACCATCTCGACAATGTCCATCGTCTCCTCGTCGGTCACCCGCATCCCACCCACGAAGCGGGGCTCCTTGCCCAGCCGCTTCATGAGGGCCCCGATCTGCGGGCCGCCGCCGTGGACGATCACCGGACTGATCCCCACCAGTTGCAACAGAATGACGTCGAGGGCGAACGGCTCCTTGAGGTCTCCCTGCTCCATGGCGGCGCCGCCATACTTGATGACGACGGTCTTGCCCCGGAACTCCCGGATGTACGGGAGTGCCTCCATGAGGATCTCGGCCCGGCGCAGGGCGTCGCTATCGCTCACTGGCGCTCACAGGATGTACCGGGACAGGTCCTGGTCCCGGGTGATGTCGCTGAGCCGCTGATGAACGTAGCCGGCGTCCACGGTGATCTCCTTGCCCCCCAGGTCGGGGGCACTGAAGGACACCTCCTCCAGGAGCCGCTCCATGATGGTGTAGAGGCGGCGGGCCCCGATGTTCTCGGTTGCCGTGTTCACCTGCATCGCGATGTCAGCCACCGCGTCGATAGCGTCCGGCGTGAATCGCAATGTCACCGTCTCCGTCCTCAGCAGCTCCACGTACTGGGTGATCAGGGCATTCCGAGGTTCCGTCAGGATGCGGACGAAATCGTCGCGCGTCAAGGGGTCCAGCTCGACCCGGATGGGGAAGCGACCCTGCAGCTCGGGGATGAGATCGGAAGGCTTGGTCACGTGAAAGGCCCCGGCAGCGATGAACAGGATGTGGTCGGTGCGGACGATCCCGAACTTCGTGGTGACCGCGGAGCCTTCCACGATGGGCAGCAGGTCGCGCTGCACGCCCTCCCGGCTGACGTCGGGGCCGTGCCCGCCCTCTCGCCCGGCTACCTTGTCGAGCTCGTCGATGAACACGATGCCCGAGTTCTCCACACGCCGCACCGCCTGACTCACCGCCTCCTCCTGGTCGACCAGTTTTTGCGCTTCCTCCTGGACGAGCAGGCGCCGGGCCTCGGCCACCCGGAGCCGGCGCCGCTTGGTCCGGCTGGGCATGATGTTGGAGAGCATGTCGCGGAGATTGATGCCCATCTCCTCCATACCCTGCCCGGAGAACACCTCCACGATGGGCATGGCCTGCTGCTGTGTCTCCAGCTCTATCATGCGGTCGTCCAGACGGCCGGCCCGGAGCTGGGCGCGCAGCTTGTCACGGGTAGCCTCGCGCGCGCCCACCCCGACCTCCTCCAGCGATTCGCTGGAGAAAGGCTCCCTCCCCCGGGGTAGCAAAAGGTCGAGGAGCCGGTCCTCGGCGAGCTCCTCGGCCTTGTCGTGGACGGCGGCCGCCATCTCGGCCTTGACCATGGTCACGGCCAGCTCCGTCAGCTCCCGGATCATCGACTCGACGTCGCGCCCCACGTACCCGACCTCGGTGTACTTGGAGGCCTCGACCTTGACGAAGGGGGCCTGGGCGAGCTTGGCCAGGCGGCGGGCGATTTCCGTCTTGCCCACGCCGGTGGGGCCGATCATGATGATGTTCTTGGGGGCGACCTCATCCCGGAGGTGGCCCGAGAGGTTCTGGCGCCTCCAGCGATTGCGCAGGGCGATGGCGACAGCGCGCTTGGCCCGCTCCTGCCCCACGATGTAGCGGTCCAGCTCGACAACGATCTGCGCAGGCGTCAACCCGGCGTTCACAGCACCTCGACCGTGATGTGGTCGTTAGTGTACACGCAGATGCCGGCCGTGATGCGCATGGCCTCGGTGACGATGGTCCTGGCGTCGAGCTCGGTGTGGCCGATCAGCGCCCGGGCCGCCGCCAGCGCGTACGCGCCGCCCGAGCCGATGCCGATCAGGCCGTCGTCGGGCTCGATGAGGTCGCCGGTCCCCGACACGATGAAGCTGTGCTCGCCATCGGCTACCGCCAACAGCGCCTCCAGCCGCCGCAGCACGCGATCGGCCCGCCAGTCCTTGGCCAGCTCCACCGCAGCCCGGGCCAGATTGCCGCGAAACTCCTCGAGCCGCCCCTCGAAGCGTCCGAACAGCGTGAAGGCGTCGGCGGCCGCGCCGGCGAAGCCGGCCAGCACCCGGTCGTGGTAGAGCTTGCGGACCTTGCGGGCCCCGGCCTTCACGACGGTCTGGCCGATCGTCACCTGACCGTCCCCCCCGATCGCCACCTGCCCGCGATGGCGCACGCAGAGCACGGTGGTAGCGCGGATGGGGTCGATCAATCGGGTTGGCGGCGGGCGCGGGGGTGGGCGCGATCGTAGATTCGCATGAGCTGGGTGGCGCTCACGTGAGTATAACGCTGCGTCGTGGACAGGCGGCTGTGCCCGAGCAGTTCCTGGATCATCCGGAGATCGGCGCCCCGGTCGAGCAGGTGCGTAGCGAAGGTGTGCCGCAGCGTGTGCGGAGTCACCCGCCGGGCGATCCCCACTGCCCGGGCCTGGCGCCGCACGATCTCGAAGATACTGCGCACCCCCAGCCGGCGCGTGCGACGGCCCAGGAACAGCGGGCCCCCGTCGTGGCCGCGAACCCGCAGGTAGGCGTCGAGCGCGGCGGCGGCCCGAGCGCCGAAGGGGACCTCCCGCTCCTTGCCGCCCTTGCCGAGCACTCGCACGGTACGCCGGGTGAAATCTGCGTCATCGAGATCGAGTCCCGCCAGCTCGGACACCCGCAGGCCGCTGGCATACAGCAGCTCCAGCACGGCCCGGTCTCGCGCCGGCGCCGAGCCGCCGTCCAGCAACGCCTGGGATTCGTCGATCGGCAGGAACGCGGCCAGCTTCCGGCCCAGGCGGGGGCCGCGGACTTCCGCGGCCGGATTGCCAGAGAGCGTACCTCGGCGAACGAGAAACCGCAGCCAGCTTCGGAGGGCAGCCAGCTTTCGGGCGACCGACGCCGGCTGCAGCCCGAGGCCGTGCAGGTGCATGAGCCAGGCCCG
>DATIAY010000094.1:0-14476 GCA_035457825.1 Candidatus Methylomirabilota bacterium | reverse complement strand
GTTGGCGGGCCTGGGCGGTGAGTGCGGCGGCCGCGGCCGTGATCGCAGGGCTGGGCAGCACTCTGGTCCTCACCAGCCGCTACGAGACCCGACTCGCCGAGCTCACCGGCGAAGTGGCCCGCCTGCGTGCCGAGCGAGTCCAGGCGCAGCTTGTCCTTGATCTCCTGGGCGACCCGGCGACGCGCCTCGTCTCGCTACAGGGCGCCGAGCCGCGCTCCGAGGCCGTGGCCCGCGTCATCTGGCACGAGACCGCCGGCGGCTTCCTGATAGTGGCCAGACTGCTTCCGGCACAACCGGGCAAGACGTACGAGCTGTGGACGTTCAGCGCGGGCCGGCCCAGCCCGGCCGGTGTCTTCAACGTCGACGCCTCAGGCGCCGCCACCCACCGCATCGCCCCGACCGGGGGCCAGGTCGAGGGCTTCGCCGTCACCCTCGAGCCGGCGGGCGGCGTGCCCGCGCCGACGGGCCCGATCGTGCTTGCCGCACGTTAACCCCCCCGCAGCACTGGCGCCGCGGCCTTCACCGCATTGACGATCCCCTGGTACCCCGTGCAGCGGCAGAGCACGGCCGAGAGACCCTCGCGAATCTGGCTCTCGGTCGGATCGGGATGCATCCGGAGAAAGTCCAGAGCGGCCAGCAGCATACCCGGCGTGCAGAACCCACACTGCAAGCCGTGGTGCTCGCGGAACGCCTCCTGCAGCGGGTGCAGACGCCCGTCGCGGGCCAGGCCCTCCACGGTGACGATCTCGCTCCCCTCGGCCTGCACGGCCAGCATGATGCAGGACCGGGCGGCCTCGCCGTTCACGAGAATCGTGCACGCACCGCAGATACCGTGCTCGCAGCCGACATGGGTGCCGGTGAGCCCGAGATCCTCGCGCAGGAAATCCACCAGCAGCTTCCGGGGCTCGCATCGCCCCTCGCGGGGCGTGCCATTGACGGTCAGACGAACCGCGACGGGGCCGGGCATCTAACGCTCTCCGGCCCCGGCTCGGGCCCGCTTCAGCGCACGGGCCGTGAGCACCCCCGTGAGATGACGGCGGTAGTCGGCGGAGGCGTGGATGTCCGAGTCCGGCTCGACCAGCTCCCCGGCCCGGGCCGCCGCTGCCGCGATGGCCTCCTCATTCAGGCCGTCACGCTCGAGAATCTCCTCGGCAGCCCGCAGGCGGCAGGGCACGGGATGCGCCCCGGCCGTGGCCAGTCGGGCCCGGACGACCCGGCGCCCCTCCAGCACGATGAGGGCGGCGATCCCGACGATGGCAAAGTCGCCATGGCGGCGCGCGAATTCCTCGAACGCGTAGCCGGCTCCGGCTGGCATCGCGGGCAGCCGGACCTCGGTGAGGATCTCGTCTGGCTCCAGGGTCGTGGTCAGGTACGTCTGAAAGAGATCGCTCGAGCGCAGCGTGCGCTCCCCGCGGGCGCTGCGGGCGACGACCTCGCCATCCAGCGCCGCGAGGACGGCGGGATACTCTGCCGCCGGGTCGGCATGCGCGATCGAACCCCCGATCGTGCCCCGCGTGCGGATGGGCAGGTGGCCTACCCAGCGCGTCGCCTCCGTCAGGAGCGGCAGGCGCTGGCGGACGACGGGCGAGAACTCCACGGTGCGCTGGCGGGTCATGGCGCCGAACCTCACCTGCCCATCCACCTCACGAATGTAGGCCAGCGCGGCGATGCGGTTGAGGTCGATCAGCGCGGCCGGCCGGACGAGCCGAAAGTTCAAGAGCGGCATGAGGCTCTGTCCTCCGGCCAGTACCTTGGCCTCGCCCCCGTAGCCCGCCAGCAGGCCGAGCGCCTCCTCGGTGGTAGCCGGTGCGTGGTACTCGAAGCGCGGCGGCTTCATGTTACTTGGGTTTCTTGGCTTGCCTGATCAATCGCCAGAGCCGGTCCGGCGTGATCGGTAGCTCGGTGATCCTCACACCCAGCGGGGCCAGCGCATCGCTCACGGCATTGGCGATGACTGCCGGTACCGTCATCGAGGAGGATTCGCCCAGCCCCTTGGAGCCGAGCGGGGTGAGCGGCGAGGGCGACACGACGTGGGCGATCTTGATGACGGGCGCCTCGGTGGCGGTCGGCACCAGGTAGTCCATGAACGTCGCGGTCAGAAGCTGGCCGCTCTCGTCGTAGAGGAGCTCTTCGTACAACGCTCCCCCCAGGCCGTGGAGCGCGCCACCGTAGATCTGACCCTCGGCGATCATGGGATTGATGATCGTGCCGGCATCGTGCACGGTCACGTACTCGAGGATCGAGATCGCCGCCGTCTCGGGATCGACCTCGACCGCCATCACCTCGGCAATGAAGCCGTAGGTGTTGGAGGAGTTCACCCGGTCCTCGGCGTCCACCGCCTTGGCCACCGAGAAGCCGAAAACGGCGGTGACCTGCAGACCGGGCTCCATGCCGGCGGGTAGCGAGTCCGTGTGCCAGTGGCCGCGCCCGGCCAGATCCTTGACGGAGTACGCCGGGCCCTGGCCGCTCGTGCGGCGGACTGCCCCCTGGCGGAACTCCACCTGATCCGCAGGAACGTCCATGAGGTGCGCGGCGTACTCGCAGAGCTTGCGCTTGAGCTTGCGCGCGGCCAGCGCCACCGCGCTGGTGCCCACCGAGCCGAAGCGGCTCGAGTACGTCCCCGACGAGATCGACCAAACCCGGGTGAACGTGTCCATCTCGTCGACCACGGTGACGTCGTCCGGTACCAGCCCGAGCTCGTCGGCCACGATCTGGGCCACGATGGTCTGATGCCCCTGGCCCTGCGGCGTCGTGGCCAGGATGGCGGTCACCCGCCCCAGCGGATCGATCTTGAGGGTGGCCGCTTCCACGGCGCCCGACTTCGGCAGGTATTCGGGCTTGGCCCGAAACTGGGGGTCGAGCGCCGTCGCCACGTAGCCCATGTTCGAGACCGAGGGGTCAACGGCCAGCGCGATGCCGATGCCGAAAGACCGGCCTTCCGCGCGGGCCCGGGCCTGCCGGCGCCGCAGGTCCGTGTACCCGGCCAGCTGCAGGGCCCTGTCGAAGGCCGCGGGGTAATCTCCGCTGTCGTAGAGCCCGCCCGTCGGCGTGCGATACGGCATCTGCTCGGGGCGGAGCAGGTTGCGCCGCCGCACCTCGGCAGGGTCGAGGCCCAGGCGCTCGGCCAGCCGGTCCATCATGCCCTCGGTCTCGAAGTACAGATGGCCGCAGGCATAGCCGCGGTTAGGACCGGTCAGGCTCTTGTTGGTCATGACGACCGAGGCGTCGACCTCCAGATGCTGGAAGCCATAAGGCCCGACGAAGTTTCCCGTGGGACGGAAGGAGCAGCCGGGCTCGGGACTGCGGATGTATCCGCCGACATTGTCCAGCCACTTGAAGCGCATGCCCAATACAGTCCCGTCGCGGCGGGCTGCCAACTCGCGCTCGGCAATCCGGTCGGTGCCGCTCGAGGAGGCCAGCAGGTGTTCACGCCGGTCCTCGATCCACTTCACGGCCACGCCCGTCTTCATGGCGGCCAGGCCGACCAGGGCGATGTAGGGGTAGATGCTGGTCTTGATCCCGAACGACCCTCCGATGTCGGGGGGCACGATGAAGCGCAGCTTGTTCTCGGGCAACCCCAGCACCCGCGCCGTGAGCGGGTGCATGATGAACGGCCCCATGAAGTTGGACCAGACGGTGAGGACGCCTTCCAGCGGGTCCCAGCGGGCGATGATCCCGTAGGTCTCGATCGGCGTCGAACCGTACTTGGGGAACCGGAAGCGCTCGCGGATGACAACGTCCGCCTCGCCGAAGGCTTGATCGGGATCGCCGTAGACGAGCCGGCGATGACCGGCCAGGTTCGTCCCCACCGCCTCGTGCAGCACCGGGGCGTCGGACTCGAGCGCCCGCTCGGGATCGGTAACAACCGGCAAGGGCTCGTAGCGCACGGTCACCACCTCGGCGGCGTCCTCGGCCAGATAGCGGTCGCGGGCCACCACCACCGCCACTGGCTCGCCCACAAAGCGCGCCTTGTCGGTTGCCGCGCAATAGTAACGGACAGGTGCCGTGACACCCACGGCGAACGGGCGAGTCGACTTCGCCACATCCTCGCCGGTGATCACGCCGACCACGCCCTCCATGGCCAGCGCGGCGGCCACGTCGTAGCCGAGGATCCGGGCGTGAGCGTGGGGCGATCGCACGATCGCCGCGTGATGGACGCCGCTGGTCGGAGGATGGTCGTCGATAAAGGTACCGCGACCCGTGAGCAGGCGCGTATCCTCTACCCGACGGACGGGACGGCCGACCCACTTCGTCGTCGCTGCACTCATGTCAGGACGCATCCCATATCACAGTCCCCGGCCTTGTCAAAGGTGGGGCGCCGGCACGGGCCGGTGGCCGCCGAGCTGGCGGGCCGCCACGACCACCAGGACAGCGCCGCCCAGCAGATCGGTGAGCCAACCAGCGTGGATCAGGAGCAGCGCGGCCGCAACGGCCGCCGCGCGGTCCGGCCAGGCGAGCGGCCGTAGCAGGTACCCCTCCACGGCCACTGCCAGCGCGACCACCCCCAGCATGGCCGTGACCGCGGCGAGCCCCACGGCACCCCAGCTTCCGATGAGGACCAGCCCCGGGCCGTACACGAAGAAGAAGGGCAGGATGAACCCGGCCAGGGCGAGCCGGCAGGCGAGCCAGCAGGTGCGCTGGAAGGGCGCGCCGGCGATGTTCGAGGCCACGAACACGCACAGTGCGGTGGGGGGCGTGATGTCGGCGATCACGCCGAAATAGAAGACGAACAGGTGGGCGGCCAGCACCGGCACCCCGAACTTCACGATCGCCGGCGCCACCAGGACGGCCAGCAGCACGTAGGTCGCGGTCGTCGGCAGCGCCGTGCCGAGGACGAGCGAGGCCAGCATGGTCAGAACCAGCAGCACCAGGAGGCTGCCACCGGAGGCGTCGAGGAGCAGCGTGGAGAGCTTGAGGCCGATTCCCGTCAGCACGACGATGCCGATGATGACGCCAACGCAGGCCACCGCCATGACGACTTCGAGAGCGGCCAGGGCGCCGTCGGCCAGCGTCTTCAGCATCACGGCTGGGGAGAGCGTGCGGCGGGCGAGCCCGACCACCACAACCGTCAGGGTCGCCCAGAAGCAGGCCAGCCCGGGTGAGTATCCGACGACGCCCATGAGATAGATCAGCACGGCCACCGGAATGAGCGACGGCCATCCCCGGCGAAGCACGGGCCCAAGCGACGGTCGCTCCTCGGCGGGCAACCCGCGCAGCCCCAGCTTGGCTGCCTGCAGATCGACCATCACGAACAGCGCGAAGTAGTAGAGCGCCGCCGGAAGCGCCGCGGCCAGGGCTACCTGGATGTAGGGAACACCCAGGACCTCGGCCATGATGAAGGCCGCGGCGCCCATGACCGGCGGCATGAGCTGGCCGGCCACCGAGGCCGCCGACTCGACGGCCGCGGCCAGGCTTGGCGAGAACCCACTCCGCTTCATGAGAGGAATGGTCACCGTCCCCACGGTGCCCACGTTGGCGACGGTGCTGCCCGAGATCATCCCGAACAGGCTCGACCCCACGATCGCCACCTTGGCCGACCCGCCGCGGACGCCGCCGAGCAGCGCCTGGGCCAGCTCCAGAAAGAACTGGCCGGCGCCAGACTCACGGAAGAAGACGCCGAAGAGGACGAAGAGGAAGACGAAGGTCGCGGACACGCCGAGGATCAGCCCGAAGATGCCGTCGTAGGTCAGATAGAGCGTGGAGATGATCCGGCGCGCCGAGTAGCCGCGGTGGCCCAGCAGCCCGGGCAGGTCGCCCCCTACGACGGCATAGGCGAGGGCAAGCAGGGTCAGCAGCGGTAGCGGCCAACCGATCGTCCGTCGGGTCCCTTCCAGAACGGCCAGGACCAGCAGTCCGCCCAGCCACAGCTCATACCGGTGGAAGCTTCCCGAACGGAGGAGGATGCCCTCGTAGTCCCACGCTATGTAGCCGGTGGCGGCCGCCGCGATGGCCGCCAGCAGGACGTCCATCACGAGCGTCCAGCCTCGCCTCGGGCCATCCCGTACGAAGGGGACCGTGAGGAACACCAGAACGAGCCCGAAGGCCAGGTGCACGGCCCGCTGCTGGAAGGCCGGCCGCGCCCCGAGGAATCCCGTCGTCAGGTGGAAGAGCGACCAGGCGACGGCCAGGACGCTGACGAGCGGGAGCCGGGCGCTCACCCTGAGGCTACTTCAAGACTCCCTGCTCCCGCCAGAAGCGCTCGGCGCCGGGGTGAAACGGCACGGGCACCATCTGGTGCTCGACGAAAAAGCGCGTCTTGTCGACCGTGAATTCCTTGCCGCCCGCATGCAGGTCGCCGAACTCCCGGCCGTGCTCGACGATGGTCTTTACGATATTGTAGACGAGCGTGGGGTCAGTGTCTTTGTTGGCGATGAGCGTCGTGTAGAACGCCGGCATCAGGACGTCGGTGTCCTGCCCGGGATAGGTGCCGGCCTTGAGCGTGAGCGGGGTCCAGTACGGGTAGCGCTTGCTGAACTCGCGGGCCCGGTCCGGGTCCAGGCCGAGCACCCGCACCGGCCGGGTGGCGGCCAGCTCCATCACGCTGGCATTGCGGGGGGCCGCCGCCAGGAACCCTACGTCGAGGGCACCATCCTTCAACGCGCTGACCTGCTCCGAGTAGTTCAGGGTCTTGTGCTGGACATCGCCCTCCTTGATGTCGTAGAGCGCCATGGCCGGGGCGAGCATAGCCAGGGAGGCCGGCGAGTTGGTGGCAACGCGCTTGCCCTTGATGTCGCCGTACGACTTGACACCGGAGCCGGCCCAGGCCACCGCCGTCTGGCCGGTGTCCATGCCGGCCATCAGGAAGCGCACGCCTTCGTACTTCTTGTCGAAGTCCTTGCGGCTGCCGCGATAACCGTGATGCACGGTGGCCAACTCGGCCAGGGCGATCGTCAGGTCCCCGGCGTGCACGAGCTTGTGAGCGTGGGCGGAGCCCGTCACCGGCTCCGGGGTTGCCGTCACGCCGGTGAGATGCTGGTTCAGGATCTTGGTCATCGCGGTGCCGACGAAGTAGTAGACGCCGCCGGTGGAGCCGGTCCCCACGGAGATTCGGCTGGTCGAGCCGGCCGCCAGTGGCAGGCTGAGTGCGCCGCCGACCAGCAACAACGCGAGGAGCCGGCTCATCGCGCACTCGCGGGCAGGCCGTAGAGTTGCCGGGGATTCTCGGAGAGAATGCGGCGCTTCTCGGCATCAGTCACGTCGGGCCGATCGCACAGCTCTTTGAGCGACTGGGGATAGCTGTGATCCCAGTGGGGAAAATCCGACGCGTAGAGGATCTGGCCGGCCCCCACGTAATCGATAGCCGGTCGCAGCAAAACCTCTTCGGCTTCGCAGGAAAAGTAAATTCGGCCCCCCTTGACGTACTCGCTGGGGCGGCGGGGTAGACGAGGCGCCTCCACGTGGCCGCGCTTCTCGAACTCCTCGTCCATGCGCTGCACGAAGTAGGGGACCCAGCCGGCCCCCGCCTCCAGGTACGCGATGCGCAGGCGCGGAAACCGGGCGGGGACGCCCTCGAACATCATCGACGTGATCTGGCGCATCTGGCCAAAGGCGTGGGAGACGGTGTGGGCCTGGATGAACTTGGGGAAGGGCTCCACCCCCAGCGTGCTCATGTCCGTGCCCGCCGCGTGGACGCACACGGGTACGTCCAGCTCCTCGGCGGCGGCATAGATCGGATCGAAGCGCGGGTGACCCAGCAGGTACGGCCCGTCGGCGGCGAGCATGGCCCCCACGAAGCCGTAACGGGTCACGGTGCGCTTGAGCTCGGTCACCGCGGCGGCGGGGTCTTGCAGCGGCAGGAGCGCCACTCCCTTGAGGCGGGGGCTCTGGCTGGTGAACTCCTCGTGGAGCATCGTGTTGTAGGCGCAGCAGGTGGCCGCCGCCCACAGCGGGTCGCGCAGGAAGGGCATGAACAGCCCGAGCGTCGGGAACAGGACGCTCGTGGTCATTCCGCCGGTGTCCAGCGCCTCGTGCCACGATTTCACATCCCCCGCCCAGTCATGGAAGGTACCGCTGAGACGGCGGTCCCAGCCGTCTTGAGGGATGAATGGGGTGAGGAGGGACCGCTTGCGGTACGGTTCCTCGAGATAGCGCGCGATCTGCTCCCACGTCTCGGTCACGTGCCCGTCGGCGTCGATGATCTCGTCGCGCATGGTAGGCTCCCCCGCCGGTGATCGGGACTCTCACGCGCCCGGCCACCCTTTGTTAGGCCGCCAGTAATCGCACGGGCGGGCCGCACCCGTCAAGGCGTCCGCCCGTCCCGCACCCGCGAGTGACAAGTCGGGGGCGCCGGTGCTAATGTGGCGACCCACTGGTGCTCGGACCGGTGACACGGCCGCCGCTGATCGTCGTCTTCGTCGCCGTCGTGATCATCGCCCTCGGCATGACCGCGGGCGCGGTCATGTCGCAGCTTCGCCCCGAGACCGAGCGCTATGCCCAGGCCCGCATCCGGGCCAATGCCGCCGCCCACGGGCTGGCCGGCAGCCCCGAGTACGATGACGAAATCGTCGCGCGCGCCGTCTTCACGGCCGAGGCCGGCGTGTCGTTCCTGCACACCCACGCCATGGGGCTCGGCCCCATCGTGCTCCTGACCGCCACCATCGCGGCCAATACCGTGCCCGCCGGGCGGCGCCGCCGGCTGCTGTATGCGCTGCTCGCCGTTGGCGGCCTGTTCCCCTGCGGCTACCTGGTGTACGCTCTGGCCGTGCTGGAAGCCGGGCGCGACGCTGGCGTCAGGTTCACCGAGTCGTGGGTGCTGACACCGCTGGGTAGCGTCATGATCCTCGGACTCCTCATCCTGGCCGTCCTCCTGGTCGGTGGGCGGCGGTCGCCGCCAACGCGATGACGGCGCGGCCCGAGACGTGGCGGCTGCCGGCCGTGTGGGTGCTCCTGGTCGGCGTGCTCCTCATCGCCTCCGCCGAGGTGGGCGGCGCCGTCATGGCGCGCTTCAAGCTGGAACTGGCGCGCTGGGTGCGCGGGGCGATGCTGGCCCGACCCGATGCCCACGGTCTGGTCGGGGTGCGAGATGTCGACGAGCAGATCCTCGACGAGGCACTCGTGAAGTTCGACGCGGGGCTCAGGCTCTTCCACCTCCACGGCGAAGGTATGGGTATGGTCATCCTGGTAGCGACGATGGTGGCGGCCACGCTGGTGCAATCGGCCGCGCTGCGCCGGGCGATCATCGGGTCCGTCACCGTGGGCGGAGCTGGCTATCCGGTGGGATACCTGGTGTGGAGCGCGCTGATTCCCTATTACGGCATCGAGCGCGGCAAGAGCGTCGCCGAGTGGCTGATCTGGATCCCCTTCGGCGGCGCCGCCATCATCGCCATGTGGCTGCTCGCCGCGGTGGTGGCGGCCCGGATGGTGGGCCGATGAGCCGGGTTCGGCTCCTGGCCTCGACACTGCTGGTGCTCGGGCTGGTCGCCCCCGCCCTCGCGCACCACGTGGGAAGCTACACCCCTCGCGACAACGAAGTCTCGGCCAACTTCAAGCAGCTCAAGTTCTCCATTCAGGCCGGCCGGTTCGATGTCGCGCGCCGGCTCTACGAAACGGGCGCGCTCCGGCGTGAGCTGCAGGTTCAGGCCGGCCGACTGCCGGCCGGCCTCGACGAGGCCATCGGAGCCGCGCTGCAGAGGGGCGATGGCCAGGAGGCCGAACGGGGCTTGATGGTTTTCTTCGTCGCCCTCGTGCGTGATCTGGTCCTGGAGGCCGACCGCCAGGTGAGCGATCCCACTACCGCCGTCCAGGCGCGGGCTGCGGCCGGCCGCAAGTTTCTCGACGCAATCTGGCGCTACTACAACCTCATCGACTTCGCCCTCTCCCAGCGCGATCCCAAGGCGTCCGCCGACATGCGACTGGCCTTCGACGAAGCGGAAGGCTACCTCAAGCCCGGACCGGCTCCCGCGCTGGACAAGGTTCGCCCGCCGCTGCAGCAGATGGCCCGCATCCTCACCGACGTGATCCAGGCGTCCTCATCATCAACAAGGAGGGAGTCATGACGCTCAAGGTGTTCCTCGCGTGTCTTCTCGCGATTGCCGGGCTGGCCGGCGTGGCCGCTCTGGCCCCCGCCCAGGCACCCAAGGTCGTCAAGATCGGCGACCTCGGCTCGAAGGTCGGCGTCTTCGAGGGCTACGGCAAATATCAGACCATGGGAATCCAGCTCGCTGTCGAGGAGCTGAACGCCAAGGGCGGCGTGCTCGGCCACCGGGTCGAGATCATCTCCGAGGACGACGAGACCAAGCCGGCCCCGGCCGTGCGCAAGGCCGAGAAGCTCATCCTGCAGGACGACGTCAAGCTGCTGGTGGGCGCCGTCTCCAGCGGCTCCACCATGGCGGTCATGGACGTCACCAAAAAGCACAAGACCATCCACTGGAACTCGGTCTCCTGCGCCGAATTCATGCGGACGACCAAGTTCCACAAGTACTACTTCTCCAACCAGCCCGACTCCCGGATGCAGGCCAACGGCCTGGCCAAATACATCCTGGACAAGATGGGCAAGCGTCTCTACATCTTCTACACCGACTACGCCATGGGCCAGTCCGACGGCCGCCAGTTCAAGACCGCCTTCGAGAAGCTGGGCGGCGAGGTGGTGGGCGTGGCTGGAGCCCCGCTGGACACCAAGGACTTCAGTCCCTGGTTCGGCGCCATCAACCAGTCGAATCCTCAGGTTTTGTTCCTGGCCTTCGCGGGCACGGATTCGCTCCGGCTCATGACCCAGCTCCACTCCTTCGGCATGACCAAGAAGTACAAGCTGGCCGGGATCGACTGCTTCCTGCTCCAGCAGGATCTGCCGACCATCGCCGAGCCGATGGAGGGGTTCGTCCAGCTCAACCACTTCTCGGCCTTCAACCCGGATCCGCACATGCAGGCCTTCAACACCAAGTTCAAGAAGAAGTTCGGCGTAGATGCCAACATCGCGGCGGGAGCCTACGACGCCGTCCACTTCTGGGCGGCCGCCGTCGAGAAGGTCAAGAGCTTCGACTCCGACAAGGTAGCGGAAGCCCACGAGGGAATGTGTCTGGACAACACTCACATCGGCCGGCAGTGCATCCGCAAGGAGGATCACCAGGTGATCATGGACATGCATCTCTACCGGGTGGAGAAGGGCAAGAACGTCCCGATCGCCCGGATCGCCGGCAGCGACTCCATCGGCGCCTCCATGGTGGGCAAGGATCCGGTGGAGGGCTTCACCTGGGAGCTCAAGAAGAAGAACTAGCCTCGACCCGTGGACTACGTGGTCGGCGTCCTGTTGCCCCAGCTCCTGCACGGCCTCGTTTTCGGGGCCGCGCTGGGGCTGGTGGCGCTGGGCCTGACCGTGATCTTCGGGCTGCTGGGCGTAATGAACTTCGCCCACGGCGAGCTGTACATGCTGGGGGCGTACGCGGGGATCGTGGTGATCGGGGTCACCCAGTCTTTCTGGGTGGCCCTGGTCGTGGCCCCGCTTCTCGTCGGCGCCGTGGGCGCCCTCACCGAGGTGGTGACCTTACGTCCGCTCTACCGGCGCGAACCCCTCTACGGCCTGATCCTCACCTTTGGCCTGGCCCTCGTTTTCCGCGAGGGCGTGCGCCAGGTGTGGGGTGGCGACATGCGGCGCATCCTGCCGCCTGTCACCGGCTCCACCCCCCTGTTGGGCATGACCTACCCGAATTACCGGCTGTTCCTGCTCGCCGCCTCGTCGGTCCTGCTGTTCGGCATCTGGTTGTTCTTCACCAAAACGCGGGCCGGCATCCTCGTGCGCGCGGCCGTCCAGGACGCCGAGATGCTGGACGGGCTCGGCGTCAACGTCCCGCGCGTGTTCACCCTGACCTTCGCGGGGTCGGCCGCGCTAGCCGCGCTGGCCGGGCTGCTGCTAGCTCCGATCTTCACCATCTACCCCCAGATGGGGGTCGAGCTGATCCTGCTCGCCTTCATCGTGGTCATTCTGGGCGGCATGGGGTCGATGGGCGGCTCGGTGGTCGCCGCCTTCGTCATCGGAGTCACCCAGAGCCTGCTCACCCTGTGGATGAACCCCCAGCGAGTGGCCATCGCAATTTTCGGGATCATGATCCTCGTGCTCATCGTGCGCCCGCGGGGATTCTTCGGCCGTGAGGGCGTCCTTGAATAGGGTCCTCGGCTGGCGAGCCTCCATAGTCTTCGCCGCCCTCGCCCTCCTCCCCTTCATGCCGGGAATGACCAGGTACTATCTGCTGCTGGCCTTCGACGCGCTGCTCTTCGGCGCCGTGGCGATGAGCCTGGATCTCCTGATGGGCTACACCGGTCTGGTCTCCTTCGGCCACGCCGCCTTCTTCGGCCTGGGCGCCTACGCCACCGCAATCCTCCTCGAGCGCGGCGTGCTCTCGCTCTGGCTGTGCCTGGGCTTCGCGCTCGTGGTCGTCGGCGTCTACGCCACCCTGGTCGCCTACTTCGCCACGACTCGCCGTGGCATCTACTTCGCCCTGCTCACGCTGGTCTTTGCCGAGGTCGTCTTCACGTTTTTCCGCTACACCCAGACGTTTGGCGGCTCCGACGGCATCCAGGGCCTGCCGGCCCCGGTGCTGTGGCCCGGAATGCCCCTGGATACGCCGCTGCGGAATTACTACCTGGTCGTAGCCTATCTGGGATCGGCGTGGATGCTGTGCCGCGTCCTCGTCGGCTCACATTTCGGTAAGGTCCTGGTCGCCATCCGGGAGAACGAGGACCGCGCCCGCTTTCTCGGCTATAACGTCCAGCGTTACAAGATGGCGGTGTGCGTGATCTCGGCCCTGCTGACCGGGCTGGGCGGCGCCATCTACCCCGGCCGGGCCGCCTACGCGACCCCGGATCTCATGCTGTGGACGGTCTCCGGAGAATTCATCATCATGGTCATGATTGGGGGCCTGGGAACGCTGGTCGGGCCCGTCATCGGCGGCGCCTTCTTCATCCTGCTGCAGGAGAAAGTCTCCTCCTACGTCGACTGGTACTTCATGGTCATCGGCGGGGTCCTGGTCCTCATCGTGCTCTTCATGCCTCGGGGCTTGTTCGGCTTTCGTCATGCCCTTCGGGCGCGACCGTGGCGGGCCCCGGCCTAGCCCCGCCCGCGGTGACGATTCTCGAGGTGGCCGGCCTGAGCAAAAGCTTCGGCGCGCTGGCTGCGCTCGTCGATGTGAGCCTGGCCATCCGCCCTGGCGAGATCTTCTCGGTTATCGGGCCAAATGGGGCCGGCAAGTCCACGCTGTTCAACGTGATCTCGGGACTGCACAGCCCGACCGCTGGTCGGGTCCTGTTCCGGACCGAGGACATCACGGGCCTGCCCCCGGAGGTCGTCAATCGCCGGGGCCTGGCCAAGACCTTCCAGATCACCAATATCTTCCCGGAGATCACCGTCTTCGAGAACGTGGGGGTGGCCGCGCAGTCGCGGGTGCCCGTGTCCGGTCGCCCGGCCTCGCTATGGCGACTGCCCGACGTGGCCGAACCCGTGATGGAGCTGCTGGAGGCGTTCGGGCTGGCCAGTCGCCGCGACGAGCTGGCCGAGAATCTCTCGCACGGCGAGCAACGATATCTGGAAATCTGCCTGGCCCTGGCCACTCGGCCCACGCTGCTCATGCTGGACGAGCCCACCGCCGGCATGACGCCGGGCGAGACCAGGCAGGCCACGGACCTGATCAAGCGCATCGCCCAGGCCCGCAGCCTCACCGTGCTGCTCATCGAGCACGACATGAGCGTGGTCATGGAGATCTCCGATCGGATCGCCGTGCTGCACTTCGGCGAGAAGATCGCCGAAGGACCGCCGGAGGTGATCCGCCGCGATCCCCGCGTCATCGAGGCGTACCTGGGCGGTGCTGACACCTGATGCTGACGATTCGTGAACTGCGGGCGGGCTACGGCGCCACCCCCATTCTCTTCGGTGTTTCCCTTGAAGTTCGGACCGGCGAGGCGGTGGCATTGCTGGGCCGCAACGGGATGGGCAAGACCACGCTCGTCAAGACAGTAATGGGCTTTCTCAAGCCGTGGCAGGGGATCATCGAGCTGGACGACCGTTCCCTCGCCGGACTCTCTCCCCACGACATCGCCCGACGCGGCGTCGGCCTGGTCCCGGAGAACCGCCGCATCTTCCCCGGCCTCACCGTCCGGGAAAATCTCGAGCTCGGGCTGTCGGCAGCACCGCGATGCCCGGCCCCGGCCCGGCGCGAGCGTCTCGAACGAGTGTTCCACCACTTCCCCCGCCTCAACGAGCGCCTGGACCAGCCGGGCAAGACCCTGTCGGGGGGGGAGCAACAGATGCTGGCCATCGCACGCGTGATGATGGCGGGGGCCCGGATCATCCTCATGGACGAGCCGACGCAGGGGCTGGCTCCGGCTATGGTGCGCCACATTCGCGAGATGATCGGAGAGCTGAAGCGGCTCGGTGTGACCGTGCTGCTCGTCGAGCAGAACGCCCGCATGGCGCTCGCCGTCTGCGATCGGGGTTACGTCATGGAAAAGGGTGTGATCGTCTTCGAGGGGCCGGCCAGCGAGCTCCGCG
>DATIAY010000093.1:0-2762 GCA_035457825.1 Candidatus Methylomirabilota bacterium | reverse complement strand
TCGTCGTTGCCGGGCACGGCCAGCTCGTCAGGCTTGTGCTGCGTCACGCCTGCTTACCTTTCTTGGACTTTGCGGTGTGGGCGGCGATCCAGACGGCGAAGCCGACCAGTCCACCGATGCCCAGGATCCACGCGAAGAGGCCCTCGGCGACCGGGCCGAGACCACCCATGGCGAATCCACCGTACTTCGGGTTCTCCCCGAGGCTCTGGACGTAGAAGATGACGTCGCGCTTCTGCTCGGGCGTGAGGACGTCGTCGGAGAACACCGGCATCTGCTGCGGGCCGGTGAGCATGGCCTCGTACATGTGCTTGTCGCTCACGCCTTCGAGCGAGGGGGCGAACTTGCCGCCCGGCAGCGCACCGCCGGAGCCCTCGAAGTTGTGGCAGGCGGTGCAGTTGGTGCGGAAGAACTCGCCGCCGCGGACGAGAGCCTCCTCACGCTCGTCCTCGGGGATGGCGTCGCTGCTGTACTCCTCCTCGGCGGGGATGGAGGGGCCGGGGCCGAGCGAGGCGACGTACGCCGCGAGGGCGCGGGTCTCCTCCTCGGTGTAGACGGGGTCCTTCCGGGGGGCCTGGACGCCCGGGCGTGCCATCGGCATGCGCCCGGTCTCGACCTGGAAGTCCACGGCAGCGGCGCCGACGCCGACGAGCGAGGGACCGTACTGGTCGCCGTTCTGGGTCACGACGCCCTCGGCGTTGCGACCGTGGCAGGACGCGCAGCCGACGAGGAAGAGCTCGCGCCCCTGGTCCACCAGGGCCTGGTCCGAGGCCAGTTCGTCGGAAGCGGTGGCGGGCGACAGCACGGCGTACACGCCACCGGTGAACAGCAGACCCATCACCAGAACCACCAGCCCGGCGAGCGGGGCGCGGCGCTTCTGTGAGAGTCGAGCGCTAAGGAATCGCACGAAGTGTCCTCGTCTACTTGATCAGGTAGATGGTCGCGAACAGCCCGATCCACACGACATCGACGAAGTGCCAGTAGTAGGACACGACGATGGCGCTCACGGCCTGCTCGTGGGTGAACTTCCGGGCCACGAACGTCCGGCCCAGGACAAACAGGAAGGCGATGAGACCGCCCGTGACGTGGAGGCCGTGGAAGCCGGTCGTCAGGTAGAACATCGAGCCGTAGGCGTTCGCCGGCATGGTCACGCCCTCGTGCACGAGCTCGGCGTACTCGAGCGCCTGACCGCCGATGAAGATCGCGCCCATGATGTAGGTGAGCACGAACCACTCGCGCAGGCCCCAGCCCTTCACGTTCAGGACGCCGCCGGTGCGGCCGACCTGGCCGCGCTCGGCCGCGAACACGCCGAGCTGGCACGTCACGGAGGAGAGCACCAGGATCGTGGTGTTGACCGTCGCGAAGGGGATGTTCAGCTTCTCGGTCTCTTGCGCCCACAGCTCCGGCGAGACCGCGCGGATCGTGAAGTAGGCAGCAAAGAGCGCCGCGAAGAACATCAGCTCGCTGGAGAGCCAGACGATCGTTCCGACGCTGACCATGCTGGGTCGGTCATGGTGCCCGTGCAGACGGGATGCAGGAATCGCAGTTGCTGTCGCCACGCGGACATTATGTCGGTAACTCACTGCCAAAGACATCCGCCCCCCTCCTTCCTGGGCGTCATCTGTTTCACATTCGCCGCCGACCGCCGTGAGGATGGGTGGTCGGGCGACCTAATCTGGGAGCGTGCTCGCCCTCACCGGTCCCGAGGAACTCTCGGACCTGCCCCCTTTCACCCCGGCCTCGGTGTTCACCGAGTGGGGGATCGACCCCCTCCTCTTCGTGCTCACGGTCTGGGCGGCCGGTCTGTACCTGTTCGGCGTCTGGGTGCTCCGCTCACGCGGCGACGCGTGGCCCGTCGGCCGGACGCTCAGCTTCGTGGTGCTGGGCATGGGCAGCTTCTACGTGGCGACCTCGTCGGGCCTCGCCGCCTATGACACGGCGCTGCTGAGCGTGCACATGGTGCAGCACATGGTGCTGTCCATGGCGGTGCCGCTGTTCCTGGCGCTCGGCGCCCCGGTGACGCTGGCGCTGCGCACGCTCCCGCAGCGTCCCCGCGGCTGGCTGCTGTCGGTGCTGCACTCCCGGGTCGCGAAGGTGCTCTCGTTCGCGCCGCTCACCTTCCTTCTCTTCGTGGTGAGCCCGTGGGCGCTCTACTTCAGCGGGTGGTACGACGCCTCGCTCCGCTCCACCTACGTGCACGAGATGATGCACATCCACCTCGTGCTGGTCGGGACGCTGTTCTTCTGGCCCCTCGTGGGCGTGGACCCGGTGCCCGGACGTGTCGCCTATCCCTTCCGGCTGATCCTCGTCTTCCTGACGCTGCCGTTCCACGCCTTCCTGGGCGTCACGATCATGGGGCAGGAGGAGCTGATCGCGGGGGAGTGGTATTCCTCACTTCCCTCGGCCTCAGGACTGACCTGGCTGCCCGACCCGGCCGACGACCAGCACCTCGCCGGCGGGATCCTCTGGGGCTCCGGGGACATCGTGGGGCTCAGCTTCTTCGCGGTGCTGTTCGTGCAGTGGGTGCGGGAGTCGATGAAGGAGGCGCGGCGCGAGGACAGGCGGCTCGACCGGCTCGAGAGCCAGGCCGCCCGTCGTACCGCCGCTGAGGCTGACGCTGCCGAGCCTGTCGAAACCCCGGGTGCCGGCTGACCTGTCGAATCCGAGCGGTGGTTGATCCTGGCGGAAGCTGGGCGCAGCCCCTGTGCCGGCGATTGGCGAGGCATCGTGCCGATTCCCGGAGATCTGGGGCTTGGCGCATTAAG
>DATIAY010000092.1:0-10043 GCA_035457825.1 Candidatus Methylomirabilota bacterium | reverse complement strand
CGGTCATCACGTTCGAGGCCATTCGCCTGATGGAGCGCGCCTGCAAGCAGGGCACTCTCTACGCGATCGCGTTGGTCGCTCTGATGACGGCCGTGACGATCCGGCGCTGGCGGGAGACGCCGCTGGCCCTGCTGCCGCTGGCCCTGGGGCTGCTGTGGACCTTCGGGCTGATGTCCTTCCTCGATCTCAAGGTGAACCTCGGCAACATCTTCGCCATCCCCCTCATCCTGGGGGCGGCCACCGAGTTCGGCACCAACATCGTGCTGCGCTTCATGGAGGGCGGCCGGGACTACGAGGGCCCCCTCATCGCGCGCAGCACGGTCATGGCCGTCCTCTTCAACGGCCTCACCACGATCGTGGGTTTCGGCAGCCTCATGCTCGCCCACCACCGGGGGATCTTCAGCCTGGGCCTCCTGCTCACGTTGGGGATGGTCACGAGCCTCACCGCCGCCCTGGTCGTGCTGCCCGTGCTTCTCCGGATGGTGCGGCAGATTCGTGTCGCGCGTCATCTCCGGCGCCTGGCCCGCGCCGTGGCCAAGCAGGCCACCGCCTCCGTGGAATCGCCGTCGCGACCGGGTGGCGAGCCCGCGCCCCGCGTCTAGATCGAAGCGCGCCGCAGCCGCTATTGACTGACCCGAAGTAGCGGTGTAATCAGGCAACGCGACGACCCATCCGCTCATGGAGGAGCCATGAAATCCACGAGAACCATCGTCCTCGCCTGGATCGCGTTCGCTCTCCCCGTGCTGATCCTGGCCGCGGTGCTCGGGCGGGGGCCGACCTCGGCGGTGGCCCAGCCCCGCTTCGTCTGGAAGGTCCAGAGCGCCTGGCCGGCCAGCAACCTCCTGCACATCTCGGCCGTCGAGCTAGCCAAGATGATCGAGGAGATGTCGGGCGGCCGGCTCAAGTGGGAGATGATGGCGGCGGGCACGGTGGTCGGCTCGTTCGAGGTGCTGGACGCCGTCAACCGGGGCCTCATCGACGCCTCGCATGCCTGGCCCGGCTACTGGGCGGGCAAGAACTCGGCGGCCGGCCTGTTCGCGCCCGGCCCGGCCGGCCCCTTCGGCATGGACCGCGAGGAGTACCTGTCGTGGCTGTTTGCCGGCGGGGGCCTCGAGCTCTACAACGAGATGCTCCAGAAAGAGCTGAAGATGAACGTGGTGGTGCCCGTGTTCACCACCAGCCTGCCCTACTGGGAGCCACTGGGTTGGTTCAAGAAACCGTTCAGCAACCTCGACGAGCTGCGCAAGCTCAAGTTCCGGACCTCCGGGCTGGGCCTGGAGATGATGAGGACGATGGGCGTCTCCGTGGTGACCCTGGCCGGTGGCGAGGTGATCCCGGCCCTGGAGCGGGGGGCCGTCGACGGCGCCGAGTGGGCCATCCCCAGCCACGACATCCTGATGGGGTTCCAGAACGTCACCAAGAACTACTACATGCCCGACCTGCGCCAGCCGGCCTCCTATCAGGAGATCCTGATCAACAAGAAGAAGTGGGAGGAGCTACCGGCTGATCTGAAGGCGATCGTCAAGTGGGCCGGCATGGCCGAGATCATCCGCATGACCGCCTACAGCGTGGACCTCGACAGCAAGGCGGTCGAGGAGCTGCAGAAGAAGCACGGCGTCCAGATCCGGCAGACGCCCCCTGACGTCCTCAAAGCCCAGGTGGCCGCCATCGACAAGGTGTATGAGGCCGAGGCGCAGAAGAACCCCTTCTTCGCCAAGGTGCTCAAGTCGCAGAAGGACTTCGCCGCGCGGGCGGTGCCCCACGCCCAGAAGATCCGCCCGCCGATCGAGGTGGTGGTGGCGCACTACTGGAAGAAGTAGCCGCAAAAACCCGGCGACGCGGGCCGGCGGGGTTCGGACCCGCCGGCCCTATGAGCCGTCGACGAAGGCCGCCAGCATCCCATCGGCGCAGATACGCCGGGCGGTGATGGCCCGACGCAGGGCCAGCCGCCCCCGCGCCTGCTCCTCGTCGGTCACGGCCAGCCGCTCGAGCAGGCGCACCGCGCGCGCCGCGTGGTCCCCCTCGACCTCCATGTGGACGGCGTAGAACTCCAGCGTTTCGCGGGCGACGCCGTAATGGCGCTCCAGGGCCCAGGCCATCCGCTCCATGTGGACGGGGTTGATGGACTCGGTGGCGATGTTGCCGCCGCAGAGCGCCTCCAGCGGGGATGTGCGCTGGAGGAGGAAGAGCTCGTTCTTCTCGATGATCGTGGTGGGCAGGTACTCGGTGGTGAAGACCTCGTCCCGGCTGAGCCCCAGGCCCTCGGCCAGGCGTAGATAAAGGTAGGCGTGCGCGGTGGTCTTGCCGCCCACCGTGTCCTCTCCCCCCTCCTCCACCACCAGCGGGATGAGCGCGCGCTGGCGCTCGAGGTCCTCGAAGGTGGGCATGTAGCCCCCCACCGAGATGATCTTCCACGCCGCGTGACGGAGCGTATCCAGGAAGAAGCAACCCTGCTCGCGGATGACCCGCTGCACCTGGGACCGGGTGAGTCGCCCCTCCCAGATCAGCCGGAACAGCCGATGGTGCAGCCACGGGTGCGTCTCCTGAGCTTCCTGCAGTAGACTTTTCGTGAAGTCCGCCGCCGCCACCGCCATCATAACCTCCTGTTCGAGCGGCGGCGTTGCCGCCGCAGCTCCTCCTGGGGGAGGGTTCGGAGGGGGCCTCGACGGCCCCCTCCGATGTCTACCGGCCGGGCGTTACTCCGGCGGCTATCCGCGGCGACGGCGCGGGGACCGGGCACAACATTCCCCGCCTTGTGGCGCTGGCCGCATCGTCCGCAGCTTCACCCCGCGGGGCGGCGGGCACCCGACAATGATACGCCTAGAGCCGGGCCACCTCGACCAGGTTGGAGTGAAAGGCCGGGCCACCGCCGAGATCGGTGACCCGGTCGCTGGTCAGCACGTTGACCCCCTGCCCGCCCGGGTGGAAGCGGTGCCACCAGATCCCCTCGATCACCACGACCCCGGGCCGGGTGGCGTCGGTCACCCGCGCCGTGAAGCGGGCTGCGCCCCGGTCGTTGAATACTCTCACCAGGGCGCCGTCTTCGATCGTCCGCGCGGCAGCGTCGACGGAAGCGATCAACACGGTTGGCGTCTTCTGCCGATCCCGGAGGCGCTCGGACTGGCTGAAGGACGAGTTCAGGAAGAAACGGTTGGGTGGCACGATGCACTGCAGCGGGTAGCGCGCCTCGAGCACGGCGTTGTCGGGGCCCTCGGCGAGGGGCATGTACGTCGGGAGCGCCGGCCACCCCCGCGCCGCCAGGCTCGCTGAATAGAACTCCACCTTGCCTGATGGCGTCGGGGCCCCGTCGGCAAAGGGCCGGTAGGGTCGGGGAAGATTCAAACGAACCGAGCCTTCCTCGCGCAACCGCTCGTAGGTGATGCCCGCCACGGTGGCGTCGCCACCGGCCAGGAACTCCCGGATGAGGGACGCCGGTCGTTTCGCGTAGTGCTCGCGCGCCATCCCCAGCGCCTCGGCCAGCAGCGCGAAGGCCTCCCAGTTGGACTTCGTCTCGCCGGGAGCGGGCAGGACGGGCTGGGCCAGCTGCAGATGAAAGTGGCCGTAGGAGCGATACAGGTCCTCGTGCTCCAGCGACATCGTGGCCGGCAGCACCAAATCGGCCCAGTGCGCGGTGTCAGTCATCACCTGCTCGTGGACGACCGTGAACAGGTCCTCCCGGGCCAGGCCGGCCAGGACCAGGCGCTGATTCGGGCAGACGGCGGCCGGGTTGGAGTTGTACACGTAGAGGGACTTCACGGGCGGCGTGAGCGCGGGGTCCGTGAGCACCCGGCCCAGGTGGATCATATTGACGGTGCGGGGCGACGGCGTCGGCATGAGGTCGGGCCGCTCGAGCACGGCGTAGTCGAAGCCGAACGCCGCCCCGGACGACAGCAGCGCTCCCCCGTGAGGATCGGCGTAGGCGCCGGTCAACGCGGGTAGACAGGCGATGGTCCGGCACGTCATGCCACCGTTGTCGTGACGGCTGATCCCGATGCCCAGACGGATGAACGTGCGCGGACTGGCCCCGTAGCGCCGCGCGAAGCTGACGATGGACTCGACGGGGAGCCCCACGATCGGGGCCACCCGCTCAGGCGCATAGCCTTCCACGTGGCCGACGAGCCGCTCGTAGCCGAGGGTGGCCCGCGCGACGTACGCACGATCCACCCGGCCCTCGCTGATGAGCACGTGCATGACGGCCAGAGCCAGGGCCGCGTCGGTCCCCGGCCTGACCATGAGGTGCTCGTCGGCCTCGGCCGCGGTCGGCGTGCGATAGGGATCGATCGTGATGACCCGGGCACCCTGCTGGCGGGCCTGCTTGACGAGGGTCATCACGTTGATGGTGGAATAGGCCGCGTTGATGCCCCAGAGCACGACAAGGTCGGCGCCCACCATCTGCTCGGAGTCGTTGCCGGTCACCGCCCCCACAGTGGCCCGCCAGCCCGCGTAGGCCGTCGACACGCAGATCGTCCGGTCCAGGCGACTGGCCCCCAGGGCGTGGAACAGGGGATGGCCGGCATGGTACTGCACCTGCCCCATCGTCCCCGCGTACGAGAACGGCAGGATCGCCTCGCCGCCGTGGGTGCCGATGATGGTCCGCCAGCGCTCGGCGATCTCGTCGATGGCGGCCGACCAGGAAACCGGCTCGAAGCGCCCGGCCCCTTTGGGTCCCACCCGTCGCAGCGGGCGCAGGACGCGCAGCGGTGAGTACACACGTTCGGCGTAGGCGCGCACCTTGCCGCAGATCACGCCCTGCGTGAAGGGATGCTCGGGGTCTCCGGTGACGCCGGTCAGCCGGCCGTCCTCGACGGCTATCTGCAGACTGCACGCGGATGGACAATCGTGAGGGCAGACCGAACGCATCGCCAGGTACACTATCATGGTCGCGATGCTCGCCTGGCTGCGTCGGCTCCACCCGTTCCAGACCGCCGACGCCCAGCGCCTGGCCCTGCTCTTCGGGGTCGTCTACTTCGCCCAGGGGATGTTCGACCTGCCCACGCAGACACTCACCCTCACGCTCAAGGAGCGGTTCGGGCTGTCGGCTGGCCAGGCGGCGACATTCTTCCTGATCGCCACGATCCCCTGGTACATCAAGCCGATCTACGGCTTGACCTCGGACTTCGTTCCCCTCTTCGGACGACGTCGCAAGAGCTACCTGCTGGCCTCGTCCGGGCTCGCCGCGCTCTCCGGCGCCACGCTGGCCACCATGGGCAGTCAGCCGTATGCCGTTCTGGCGGTCTTCGTGACCCTGATGGGGCTGGGGCTGGCCTTCACGGACGTGATGGTGGACGCCCTGATGGTCGAGAACGGCCGCGCCCTGGGACTGACGGGCGCGTTCCAGTCGGTGCAGTGGGCGGCCATCTACGGCGCGTCCATGATTGTCGGCGTGGCCGGCGGTCAGCTGGCGGGGCGGCGCAGCCTGCACGCCGCCTTCGCGGCGGCCGCTTGCTTCCCCATCGTCTCCTTCGTGATGGCCCTGCTGTTCATCCGGGAGCCGCGCGTGGCCGCCGACCGCCAGGCGTTCCGGGGGACGCTGGCCTCGATCCGGGAGGCGCTGCGCGAGCGGGATGTCTGGGTGGTGGCCGGGTTCATCCTGTTCTGGACCTTCAGCCCCTCGTTCGGACCGGCCTTCCTCTACTACCAGACCGACATGCTCAAGTTCAGCCAGGAGTTCATCGGCCTGCTCTACTCCCTGAACGCCGCCGGCTACGTGGTGGGCGCCATGATCTACGCTCCCCTGTCGCGTCGGGTCCCGCTCAGGCGGCTCATCGTGTGGTCGATCGGCGTGGCCGTGGTCACCACCCTGGGCTACCTGCTCTACGAGACCCCGGCGTCGGCCGTGATCATCGACAGCGTCTTCGGCGTGGTGGGAATGATCGCCCAGCTCGCCTTCCTCGATCTGGCCGCCAAGGCCTGTCCGCCACGGGTGGAGGGAAGCTTCTTCGCCCTGCTGATGTCGGTCTACAACATCGGGGTCAAGGGGTCGCAGATCACCGGGGGGTATCTGTACGACGCGCTGGGCTTCACACCCCTCGTCCTGATCTCGGCGACGATGACCGCTCTGGCCTGGGCGCTGGTGCCACTGGTCAGGATCGAGCAGATCGAGGCCAGGGCGCGAGCCAACGCGCCGTCCTAGGTCGTCTCCTCCGGCTCGTTCGTCGCGGCGACCCAGGCCCGACGCAGCCAGCGCAGGGCCAAGCCGATCTCGGCCGGCCCCGTGACGTCGAGCTCCACCCAGCCGCGACGCGCGAAGCGACGGTGCGGCCGGATGCGGGCATCGCGGAGCGCGCGGGCCTGGTCCTCCTCGCTGAGGCGGATCCACAGGTCATGCTGCTTGACGCGCAGGGGAAAGCAGGCGAAGAGCCGGCTGCCCACGAAGTAGCCCCAGCGGCCGAACATCGGGGTGATCTTGACGCCGGGCCAGCGGCCGAGGGCGTCGTTGAGAGGTTGGGCCGGTCCGCTGCCGCCCTGGCTCAGCGTGCGGCGGGTGCGCCGCCCCCGGCCCATGCCACGGAACCGCGGGCTCATGGAAATGGCATTCTGCCATTGACAGTTCCCGGCCTGCATGCGAAATGTTCCGGTTCATGGGCGGTTCAACCGGTGAGCGCGTACGCTGGGGGCGCGTAGAGGGCGCGGCCCAGCTCTTCACACCCCCCTTCCTCGATTACCTGCTCGGTCTCCACGACGAGTTCAGCCCCCGTGTTCGCCAGCTGCTGGCCCGCCGGGCCGACGCCCTCCAGCTGGCGCTCACCCGGGGAATCCTCCCCGGCCACCCGCCGCCCGGCCCGGCCACTACCGGCGACTGGAAGGTTCCACCCGTCCCCGTCGAGCTCCTGACCCCCGGCATCGAGATCTCCGGACCGTGCTCCATCACCTCGATGTTCATCAACGCGCTGAACCCGGGGCCGGAGGGCGAGCGCGCCGAGGGCGACCTCGACGACGACGAGGACTCCGGTGGCCACCGGCTCATCGACACCGTCCGCTCGGCCCACAACCGCGTGGCGGCGGTCCACCGCGAGCTGCACTTCGTGGATGCGGAGCGGGGCAAGGAGTACTGGATCGCCGGGGGCGAGCTGCCCTTCTTCATGCACCGGGACCGGGGCCTCCACCTGCCCGAGCCCGACGTCACGATCGACGGCCAGCCGGTGAACGCGGCCATCCTGTCCACCGCGCTCACCCTGTATTACGCGGGCCGGGCCCAGGCCGAGCGCGGGCAGGGCATCTACTTCTACTTGCCCAAGCTGGAGTTCGCCCCCGAGGCGCGCCTGTACCGCGACCTCTTCGCGGTGAGCCGCCAGCGGCTGCCCTGGCTCCGCGACGCCACCATCCGGGCCGTGGTGCTGGTGGAGTCGCTGCCCTGCGTCTACGAGATGGAAGAGATGCTGTACGAGCTGGGTCCCTATGCGGCGGGGCTGAACGCCGCCCGCTGGGACCTCAAGGCCAGCATCTTCGAATACGTCATGGCGGATCCGGGGTCGGTGTGGCCCGACCGCTTCGGCGTCGACATCAAGACCACGCCGTTCCTGGCCGACATCTTCCGCCGCCTCGTCGCCATCTGCCTCAAGCGCGGGGCCGTGCCCATCGGCGGCATGGCCACGGCCCTGCCCAACCCCGACCCCGAAGTGAATCGCGCCGCCGCGGACGCCATCCGCGCCGACAAGGAGTGGGAGGCCCGGCAAGGCTTCATCCGAGCCTGGGTGGCCCACATCTTCCACATGAAGACCGCCGCCGAGCCATTCAAGCAGCTCCGGGCCCGGGGGTGGCAGCCACCTCCCGAGCTCAGGGATGAGGCCCGCTACCCCGTGCGCATCGAGGTGCCAGCAGGACCGATCACCCTCGAGGGCACGCGCCGTAACGCGCGAATGCTCATCGAATATGTCGAGGGATGGCTCAACGGACGCGGCGCCAAGGGAATCGACAGTCTGGCCGGCAAGCCCGGCGTGCATCCCGCGCTCATGGAGGATCTGGCCACGGGCCGGATGTCAGTGGCCCAGATCGCTCAGCGCATCCGCCACCGGGTGCGGGCCAGCGCGGGCCCCGCCGATGTCCACGACTTCGCGCTGGTCAAACGGCTGCTCCGGGAGGAGGTCGAGGACATCCTCCGCCTGGCCAATCCCGACCGCGAGGTGGCCAAGCGCTACGGCAAGGCGGTCAGGATCGCCATGCGGTGGATCCGGAACTACGTGGACCTCGACTTCCGCAGCCTGGGCACGTACTCGCGAGCCGATCTCGACTCCATCGCCGAGGCCCCCGACGCCTTCTAGCAGGTGAGGGGGCCTCGACCGCTCAGGGAAACCGGTAGCGGGAGACGTGCAGGTGCACCCCGTGACTGGACACGGGATCGACGGTCACCTCGCCGGCGCCGCGAAGGAACTTCACGCCCGCGCCGGCGCAGGCCTGCGTGAGCGCCGTGAATTCCTCGGCGACAAAGGACAGCGCCACCATCCCCTCGGCGCCGCCCACCTCGTCGGCGGGGACGACGAGTAGCGTGCCCGCCCCCGCCGCCAGCATGACGCGGCGGCCGTCGGGCATGGCCACCTCCGGCAGGGCCATCAGCGACGTGAAGCGCTGCGCGACGCTCCGGGGCTCGCCGGCTCCGATGACGACCCGCTTGAGCTCCAGAGGCGACGGTGTCGCGTCCGCCCCGGCATCCGGCGTGGCCAGCTCCACCAGGATGCCCGCGCACGCGCGAGGATGCAGGAAGGCGATGCGCCCGGCCAGCCCGTGACGGGGCGTTCGATCGATCAGCTCCGCGCCGCGGCGGGTCAGCTCGGGCAGCGCGCTGTCCACGTCGGCGACCTCGAAGCAGAGGTGGTGCAGCCCCTCACCGTGCCGACCGAGATAGCGGGCCACCCCGCTGGTGGCGTCCAGGGGCTCGATGAGCTCGATCTCGCTCTGACCCGCTGCCAGCAGGGCCGCCCGTACTGCTTGCTCCGGGATAGTGGCCTCCTTGAGCAGGGGCAGACCCAGCGTGTCGCGGTAGAAGCGATAAGCCTCGGCCACGCGCCGCACCACGATGGCGACATGATGGATGCGTCGGACCACGAGGCACCGCTCGCTCAGCGGATGAACGCGGCGGCCCGACGGGTCCGGGCGTCCCGAATGCGGATCCGATGGTTGGGCAGCAGGGTCGCCGGCAGGCGGCGCACGGGGAAATAGCGGAGCGCCAGCGTCTCCTCCGACGTGCTCAGCGCGCCACCCCGCGCCGAGCACTCGAAGCACACGTTGATGTAGTGCCAGACGGCGCCATCGGGATAGCGGACGATCTGGAGCCCGGCATCGGAGTAGACGCCAACCACCCGCTTCACCGCGACATCGAGCCCCGTCTCCTCACGCACCTCGCGGCGCACCGCGTCGGTCACTGACTCGCCGATCTCCACCGAGCCGCCGGGCAGCCCCCACTGGCCGCCATCCGAGCGCTGCTGCAAGAGGAGGTGGCCACGCCGGTCGAAGATCACCGCGGATACGCTTGGCCGGATGCCCCTGGCCCTGGTGGCATCGGGCTCGAGCGTGATCACGGTGCCACCCTACCCGAGCCCCCGGGCGCGCGCAAGCAAGCTACCCCTCGCTGAACAGGCGCCGAAACTGCTCCCAGGCCATCGGCGCTGTCGCCGCCACCGCCGCGTTCTCCTCGACGTGCGCGACCGACTTCATGCCGACCAGCGCGGTCCCGATGCCCGGGGTGGAGCGGACGAACTGCAGGGCCCGCTGGGCGTCGGTGGTGAACCCGGGCAAGTACTCGGCCACGACCGGCGGCAGGTTCCGCGTCAGCTGACCCTGGTAGACCGAGGCCGAGGCCATCACGTAGATCCCCAGGCGGCGCGCCGCCTCCACCACGGTGACGGTGTCCTGGCCCACACGCTGGTTGGCGCGGGTGAAGGCCTCGGGCATGGCCAGGTTGTAGGGGAGCTGGATCATCTTGAAATGGTGGTCGGGCCCGGCGATATCGCGGGCGGCGGCAACGAGCTCCTCCAGGGAGAGATAGTCGGGGTCGTTGGGCGTCTGGCGATACCCGTTCCAGGTGGCCGTGCCGTACGTCGTGATCT
>DATIAY010000091.1:0-2510 GCA_035457825.1 Candidatus Methylomirabilota bacterium | reverse complement strand
CCCCCTCTACTCCACCGACTCCCGACGCAGGCCGGTAGATCCCTACGGCCGCTTCGCGGCCTCGGGATGACATGCCAGCGGGGTGAGGTCGCCCGAAGGGCGACATGTGCCGACCCCCGCTTTCGCGGGGGTGACGGGGGCTATCAGCCCCGTGACCCGGTGGGCGGCCCGCACGATCCTGATCGGCGTCCCGATGCGGGCCCGTCATCGGTAGGGGCGGCCCGCGGGCCGCCCCTACAATGGCCGGGTCAGATCGGGATACCGCCCGATGATCCGCGGCCGCCCACTGGCGTCCCGGTCCCGCACCGCCGAGCCCGATCCCACCCCTGCGTCACCCCCGCTTTCGCGGGGGTCCATGAGCGGCCGGTGTGGGCAAGGGCGCTTCGTCACGGGACCGTAGGGGCGACGCATGCGTCGCCCCTACCGAGCCCGGGTGAGCCCTCATGGATTCCCGTCACCCCCGCGAAAGCGGGGAGTGCGCGGGAATGACGGGCCACGTATGCCTGCCCGTCCTGCCCGTCCTGCCCCTCCTGCCCGTCCTCCCGTCTTCCCGTCTTCCCGTCTTCCCGTCTAATACCGCCCTAGATACCGCTCCACCTCCCACGGACTCACGTGCCGTTGGTACTCCTCCACTTCCTTCCGCTTGGCCTCGAGGAACCGCTCCGTCAAATGGTCACCGAGCGCAGTGGTGACGACCTTGTCCTTCTTCATCTCGTCCAGCGCCTCGTACAGGTCCCTCGGCAGGTCGTCGATCCGGAACTTGCGGCGGTCGCGGTAGCTCATGGTGAAGATGTTGCGGTTGACGGGCGGGCGCGCCTTGAGCTTCCGCTCCACGCCGTCGAGTCCCGCCGCCAGCTGCACGGTGAGCGCCAGGTATGGATTGCAGCTCGGGTCCGGCGTCCGGAGCTCACAGCGCGTGCCGGTGCCGCGCCGGTCCGGAATCCGCACCAGCGGCGAGCGGTTGCGCATGGACCACGCCACGTTCACCGGCGCCTCGAACCCCGGCACCAGTCGCTTGTAGGAGTTCACCAGCGGGTTGGTGATCGCGCAGAAGCCGCGCGCATGCTGCAGCAACCCCTCGATGTAGCTCAGGGCGAGCGCGCTCAGCCCGTTCTCGGTCTTCGGATCATGGAAGGCGTTCTTCCCTTCCCCGCGGAAGAGCGACTGGTGCATGTGCATGCCGCTGCCGTTGATGCCTTCGATCGGCTTGGGCATGAATGACGCCATGAAGCCGTAACGGGAGGCGACGTTCCGCACCACGTACTTGAACGTGGCGAAGTTGTCAGCGGTCACCAGTGCGTCCGCGTAGCGCAGATCAATCTCGTGCTGGCCGCGCGAGACCTCATGGTGCGCCGCCTCCACCTCGATCCCCATGGTGACGAGCTGGTCCACCATCACCCGCCGGATTTCCTCACCCCGGTCCTTGGGCCCCAGGTCGAAATAGCTGCCGTCGTCCCGCGTCACGGTCGAAACCGAGCCGTCAGCGGCGGCCTCGAACAGGAAAAACTCCGCCTCGCAGCCGGCCATCATGGTGAAGCCCATCCTGGCCGCGCGCGCCAGCTGGCGCTTGAGCACCAGCCGGGGACAGCCGCTGAAGGGCGAATTGTCCGGCAAGTAGACGTCACAGAGCAGCCGGGCCACCCGGCCCCCTTCGTCCTCGTACGGCAGAATGCGGAGCGTCGGCAGGTCCGGCTTGAGGAGCATGTCGCTCTCCTCGATCCGGACAAAGCCCTCGATGGACGAGCCGTCAAACATGATCTCGCCGTCGAGTGCCTTCTCGAACCGGCTTCGCGGCACTTCGACGTTCTTGTTGATGCCCAGGATATCGGTGAACTGGAGCCGGAGAAAATCCACCTGGAAGCGGCTCAGCAGCTCGAACACGTCGGCCTTGGTGGCGCCGGCGAGATGGGCGGGAAAGTCGGTGAGGGTCGGACGGATGTCAGTCATGAGTGGCCGGGTAACGGGAGGGGGTAATTTCGGCTTGGATCGGCAAGGGGGCAAGGATGGGCATGGGACGAGACGAGGGACGAGAGGCGAGAGACGAGGGACGAGGGACGAGGGACGAGCATGCAGGCATCGCTAGTCGTTCCGGGTCAGGTGCCGAACGAGCATGTTCAGCATGCGGCTCAGTTGGCTGATCCGTTCGCGCAGGTCGGCAGCGTTCTTTTCGTCCAGGAATCCGAGGTCCGTCGCTGCCTGCGTCTCGAATTCGAGCTCATGCGCCGATCCGCGAGCCAGGCGCAGGAATCGGGCGAATTCGCGATCGGTATTCCGGCCAGCGCCTTCAGCGATGTTGGCGCCGACGGAGATCGCCGCACGGCGCATCTGACTCACCAGGCCGTAACGTTCCTGCGCCGGAAAGTTGGCGGTCGCCTGGTAGGCCTGAACGACGAGATCGCGGGCCAGGCTGCCCACGCGAAGCTGCTTGAAGTCTGTCATGATACCGCCTCCCGGGGTAATCTGCCTCGTGAAGCAGCGGCGCTGGGATCCGGAAAGCGCAGAACCGGCCA
>DATIAY010000090.1:0-2628 GCA_035457825.1 Candidatus Methylomirabilota bacterium | reverse complement strand
GCGCCCCCGAGACGATCCGGATGCTCACCTGGCAGATGGCCCACGACAGCGGCCGGACTCGCGAGTTCCGCGGCTTCGCCGAGCAGTGCATGGCCGAGTACGACCTGGAGGGCTGGACCGTCCCCGACCTCATCACGCCGGCCGACGTCAACCTGTTCTTGAAGTCCCGGCCGGCGTAGCGCTGCCTCGCCCGCCTCGAAGCGGGGCGCCCGGAGCCGCCCGCGCGACCGAGGAGGCCGTTCGTCCCAGGCCAGGCGACCTTACTGCTCGTCGGGGTCACCCCGCGGGAGTCATGGCATTCCTACTGGATGACCCGATCGGCCCGGAACAGTACCGGCTTGGGGATCGTGAGCCCCAGCGCCGCCGCGGTCTTGAGATTGACGACCAGTTCGAAGGTGGTCGGCTGTTCCACCGGCAGATCGCCCGGCTTTGATCCCTTGACGATCTTGTCCACGAGGCGCGCCGCCTGGCGGCCCAATCCCCGCGTGCTGGGCGCATAGCTGGCCAGCCCACCCCGCTCCACGAAGAATGCCGCCTGGAACATCGTCGGGATCGCCTGCCTGGGCCCGGCCTCGAGAATGAAGCCGGGGATGTTCAGCGACAGGGAGCGGGGCGACAGGATCCCGTCCACCTCTGATTTGCGGATTCCGGCGATCACCGCTTGCGCCTCGTCCTGGGTTCGCACCGGCTTCTCCACCAGCGTGAGGTCGAGCCGGCGCGCGGCCGCCCGGAAGGCTTCTAGCTGCGCGAGCGTGTGATCACTGGTTGCGTCGTAGGGCAGAAGCACCCGTTTCAGCCCGGGCACGAGCTGCTGGAAGATCTCGATGCGCTTCGGGATCAGCTCGACGCCCAGATCGGTGATCCCCGTCACGTTGCCTCCCGGGCGCGCGAAGCTCTTCACCAGTCCCAGTCCCACCGGATCGATCCCGCCGATGAAGACGATCGGGATCCGTGACGTTGCCGCCTTGGCAGCTTTGGCCGCATCGCCTGCTTCGCTCGTGATGATGACGTCCACTCCGTGCCTCACCAGCTCGTGCGCCGCCGCCGGCAGCTCGTCCGGGTCGCCCTGGGTGAATCGCACCCCGATCACGAAGTCTTCGTTCTCGCGGTATCCCAGCTCCTGCAGGCCGTCGCGGAGCCCGACGATGGCCGGCGTCGGGCCCCACGATTGCGTGAGGGCGCCGATCTTGATCGGACGCGGGGGCTGCGCCGCGACGTCGGTGTCCATCAGTCCGGACATCAGGACGAGCCCGATCACGAGCCGGCCGACCCGGGCTCTCGTCACCGCGCCTCCGGTCGCGGGGCCGGCTCGGCCAGCAGCGCCTCGATGAGCACGCGCGCCGGGGCGCCCCCCCAGGCACGGGTCCCGACGGCGAAGGCGACGGCGCGTCCATCTCGGCCGACGAGGAACGTCGTCGGAAGACCAACCACGCCGTACTGGCTGTTCACCGTTCCGCCCGGATCCAGCAGGAGGGGAAACGTCAGGCGCAGCTCTCCGGCGTACCGGCGGATCGTGACCGCATCCTCACGCGCGTTGATGCCCACGACGGCCAGGCCTCGCGGTCCAAGCCCGCGGTGAAGGCGCTCCAGGACGGGCATCTCGGCACGACACTCGGCACACCAGCTCGCCCAGAAGTTCAGGAGGATCACCTGACCCCGGACGTCGTTCATCGAAAGGCGGCCGTCGAGGGTCCCGCCACTGAAGGGAGGTGGCGTGGTGCCACGGGCATAGCCGCGGAGGTCGAGCCCCTCGAGCAGGGGCGCCAGAGCTGTTGGCTGGGCTCCCGCAGCGCCGCACAGGACCGCCAGCGCTCCTGCCACGAGCCAGGTCCAGCGCCGCCTGAGCATCCCTACGGCTTCCCCATGGCCTCCCGGATGTCCTTCAACACGGTGGTGCTGTACACGACCGTCGTGCTGGGGTTCTCGAGGACCCATTTCTTGCGGATCATGCCCTGGGGATCGATGAGAAAGAAGGTCCGGGTCGCAAACATGCCCCGTTCGTTGAGCACCCCGTAGGCACGGATGGTGTTGCGGTCGGGAGAGTCGCTGAGCAGCGGGAACGGCAGCTTCAGCGATTCGGCGAAGACCTGCTGCGAAAAGGTGTTGCTGCTGCTGACGGCGAGGATCTGGACGCCCAGGGCTTCGAAGCTCTTGTAGTTGGCCTTCCTGGCCGACAGGTTCGCCGCTCACGTCGGCACGAAGTCACCTCCGTAGAATTCAAGGAACACCCACTTCTTGCCCCTGAAGTCGCTGAGGGCGATGTCGGCACCGGTGGTGCTAGGCAACTTGAACTCGGGCGCCGGCGCACCGACCTCCAGCGCCCCGGCCGATGAGACCAGCACGGCCATCGTCAAGAAGACCCCGCCGAGGATTCGTCTCTCGATCATCGTCCGCCCCCTGTTCCCGCAACGGGTCTTACCCGGCGCCCGATGGAGACTCTCGTCTGCGGCGGTTGTCGTGCCTGCATCGAGGTATACGTGACGGCGCCGCTGTGAGCCACATCCGCCTCTGGGGTTGGTCGATGAATGATACGCCCCTCCGAGCACCTGTGCTACTCGTGAACGACACGACACACCCCGTAGCGCCGGCCGCGCCACTGGTAGAATCCCTGGCCGATGACCGATCTGC
>DATIAY010000089.1:0-44786 GCA_035457825.1 Candidatus Methylomirabilota bacterium | reverse complement strand
GCCATCGCTGATCCCCGACGGGGTTGCCCCCCTCCTCCGATTCCGCGAGACTGGATCCCGAAGCCCCACGAGCGCTCGTGGATCCCGCGCGGCGGGCCCGTCTCCGTCGAGGGAAACGGCACCGCGTTCGACGCTGACTGGCCGAGGAGGTGACGGCTAAGGTGTACGACCCACAGCTCGACCACGGTTGCGGCAGGCCGATGACCGACCCGTGCAGACAAGAGGCGAGGTGACGTCAGCGCCGATCGAGGACTACGCGCTGATCGGCGACTGCGAGACGGCAGCGCTGGTGAGCCGCAGCGGGTCGATCGACTGGCTCTGTTTCCCGCGCTTCGACTCCCCGGCCTGCTTCGCCGCTCTGCTCGGGGGTCCGGAGAACGGCCGTTGGCTCGTCGCGCCGGCAAGCGAGCCGCGCACAGTCCGCCGGCGCTATCGCGAGGGCACCCTCGTGCTCGAGACCGAGTTCGAAACCGCGGAGGGCGTCGTGGCCGTCATCGACTGCATGCCGGTCCGTAGCGGCGTGCTGGACGTCTTCCGCGTGGTCGAGGGCCGGCGTGGGCGCGTGCCGATGCGCACGGAGCTCACCATCCGCTTCGACTACGGCTCGCTGATTCCGTGGGTGCGCCGGACCGAGGACGGGCTCACGGCGGTCGGCGGTGCGAACTTGATCCGCGTCCGCACGCCGGTCCCTCTGCGAGGCGAGAACTTCCACACGGTGGGCGAGTTCACGGTGTCGCCCGGCGAGCACATTCCCTTCACGCTCGAGTGGCAGCGCTCCTACCAGCCATCGGCGGCCCCGGAGGATCCCGAGCGGAGCATCGCAGCCACTGAACGGTGGTGGCGCGAGTGGTCGGACCGCTGCGCCTATCAGGGACCGTACCGTGACGCCGTCGTCCGCTCGCTGATTACCCTCAAGGCTCTGACCTACCGGCCGACCGGCGGCCTCCTCGCGGCCGCGACCACCTCGCTGCCAGAGCGGCTCGGCGGCGTCCGCAACTGGGACTACCGCTTCTGCTGGCTCCGGGACGCCACGTTCACACTCTACGCGCTGATGCTCGGTGGCTATACCCAGGAGGCGTCCGACTGGCGCGAGTGGCTCCTGCGCGCGGTGGCCGGCGAGCCGTCGCAGGCCCAGATCCTCTACGGCGTGGCCGGCGAGAGGCTGATGCCGGAATGGGAGCTCGGCTGGCTGCCCGGCTACGCGGGCTCGACGCCGGTGCGCGTGGGCAACGCCGCCTACTCTCAGTTCCAGCTCGACGTCTACGGCGAGGTGATGGACGCCCTCCACACGGCGCGCCGGCTTGGGCTGCCGCCGGACGAGAACGCCTGGCATGTCCAGCGGCGGATGATGGAGTACGTCGAGCGCGCCTGGCGGGAGCCCGACGAGGGGATCTGGGAGGTGCGCGGCCCGCGCCGTCACTTCACGCACTCGAAGGTGATGGCCTGGGTCGCGCTCGACCGTGCCGTCAAGGCCGTCGAGCGGTTCGGCCTCGAGGGTCCGGTGGATCGGTGGCGAACCGTGCGCGACCAGATCCACACGGACGTCTGCGCGAAGGGCTACGATCCGGAGATCGGCGCCTTCGTGCAGTTCTACGGCGCGCGGCTCCTCGACGCGAGCCTCTTGATGATCCCGCTCGTCGGCTTCCTGTCCGCCGACGACCCGCGCATGCGCGGGACGGTGAAGGCCATCGAGGAGCGACTGACGAGCGACGGCTTCGTCGCGCGCTACCCCACGGACCCCGAGGTGGATGGTCTGCCCCCGGGCGAGGGCGCGTTCCTGCCGTGCTCGTTCTGGCTTGCGGACAACCTCGTGCTCCAGGGCCGCCAGGACGAGGCCCGCGCGCTCTTCGAACGACTGCTGGCCGTGCGCAACGACGTCGGGCTCCTCGCCGAGGAGTACGAGCCGGGTACGCGCCGCATGCTCGGCAACTTCCCCCAGGCGATGTCGCACATGGCGCTGATCAACACGGCGGCCAACCTCACGAAGGCCCGCGGCCCGGCGAAGGACCGCAGTTAAGTCGGGCCGCCGCCGCCACGGCCATCGCGGAGGGCGATCGCCGTCGGCGCCACGGCGTCCCGCAGTGCTCGGACGGGCGCCGGTGGCAGGTCAGAGGGGAAGCGCCAGCCTGTCCTGTGCATGATGCAGTAGACCGATCAGAGCGGGTCAAAGACCGGGGGAAGAGCTAGATCAAGCAACGCGCAGAATCGAGGGCGGCCAAACGCGGTTCAGCCGCGTAATTGCCGCGGATCTTGCGCGATGGTGTCCGATGCAGTCCTGCCCGAAGTGACTCTTAATCAGCGGGTCCGGAGTTCGAGTCTCCGACGGCCCACCAAGTGAATCGGGGAGTTCCGCGGCGGCGGGCTCCCCGATTTTGTTTTGGTGGCAAGTCTTGGTGCCAACTCCTTCACGTAGGGCCGTTAGTCGTTCGATCCACCCGCTGTCCCCGCGAGGGAGCCAATGCGCGTAGAAGGCGAGCGTGGCGAGTTGAGCGGCCACGTAGGTAATCGGTGCCCAGAATCGCGTCGCCAAGCGGTTCCGGGCGCCTCTGCGCGTGGCCAGTCTTCCGCACTTCCGGCTCTACGATCTTCGTCACACCTACGCGACCGATCTCCTCGCCGCTTGGCGTCCACCGGCGTTCCGGCGTCGGACGCGAAGACCCACGGTGATGGATCGTGGCCGGCCATGAGGGCCTGTGCTTCGACTCCGGCGTCCAAGATAAACTCACTTTGGTGGTAAATGGTCGGCAGCCGGTGCTTGGCCGCGAATTCGACGAGGCGGGTTCTGTGCACATAGAAAAGACCTGCGGACGAGACGATGAGGGCTGAGCCCGATTCTTCTGTACCTCCGCAAACGCGGTCACGAAACCGTCCGGGCGTTCCACCTTCAGCGCCTGAAGGTGCATACCCAGAGATCGAGCCGCGGCCTCCGACGCTTTCAATTGGACGCCCCATCGTACGTAGGGTGCCAGAGGACAGCCACGCGGGAGACCTTCGGGAGTGTTTCTTTCACCAGTTGCATCCACTTCCCTGGCAACTCGTCATTCTGGGTTGCGAGCGCGGTGGCATTTCTGCCTGGTCGGGCGAGGCTCGGCGACGAGGCCGAGCCTCACAGGGTCGGTGATGCTCGGCATGCCGATACCGATGCGGGCCACCTTCCCTGCCCCCTGCGCCTCGGGGGCGACCGAAGTAGGCAATCCAAAAGTCATCCCGCAGAGGAAGGTGCGGCGGCTCACTCTATGAGCTGATCCGCCCGCAGCAGCAGTGAGGGTGGGATGGTGAGGCCGAGAGCCTTGGCAGTCTTGAGGTTGATGACGAGTTCGAGCTGCGCTACCGCCTGGACGGGGAGATCAGCGGGCTTGGCTCCCCTGATGATGCGGTCGACGTAGCCGGCAACATCCTGGCCGACTACCGTAAAGTTCGGCCCATAAGAGAAAAGCGCCCCCTTCTCTACCAACGCCTTGCGGTGATGCGCGAGAGGGATCTGCCGCTCCAGACTCAGCCTCAAGATGAGCTCAGGGAAGTTTGTAAGCAACTTGGGCGAGCTGACGATCACGCCGTCGACATCATTCCTCTTCAACGCCGCGAAGATCCTTGCGACGTCGGTTTCGGTAGTCGCACGCCGTTCTACGAGCTGGACGTTGAGTTGCGCGGCGGCGCTAGTGAGAACCGTTGTCAGCATGGGCACAGCGGGATCGGTGGGATCTGTGAGGACGAGCAGCCGCCGGAGCTGGACGATTTCGCTGAGAATCTGGATGCGCTTGTCGTGAAGCTCTCCCACGTAGTCCGCCACGCCCGTCGAATTGCCTCCGGGGCGGGCCATGCTTTTCACGAAGCCGGCGGCAACCGGGTCGCTCACGTGGACGAACACCACGGGGATCTGCGACGAAGCGGCCTGGGCCGCGCGGACCGCCTGGTTCTCGAAGGCGATGATCAAATCGACCCGCGTGCGCACGAAATCTACTGCGGTTGCCCGCGCCGCCTCTTCGTCGGCTTGGTTCCGATAGTCGAGGTGAACATTCTTGCCCTCCTCATAACCTAGCCGCTTGAGGCTCTCCCGTAATGGCGCGAGCGAGGGCGGATCGTGGTCGAGGCCGACATGAAAGAGCCCGATCCGCCACAATTTCCCCGCCTGTTGCCCCTCGGCGGCGAGCCGCGGCCAGAGCACACCAAGGGTGAGCAAGATCAGGAGTGCGGCCCTTCCTGACTTCATTTGCGCCTCCCGGCTCGGGGATAGGACACGGGGAAGGTAGGTCAGGAGGCCAGTGAGTTCAAGCGGCTGCTACTTGCCTGTTGCGTCTCGTCAAGATTGGCCCCGGTCCTGCGATGATGTGGTGTGGTGACTGTGGACACGGTTACGCGGCGGGAGCCGGCAGCTTTCGGCGGGCGTCCACCCCTGAAGCGCCAAGGGGAAAGCGCTCGTGGTTGTAGCGGGTTTCCCAGGCTCGAAGGCCGACCGCGACCGCGTCGAAGACGCCGAATCGCTGGCGCCCCCAGAACTCCTCCTGGTCGATCCGGTGACTCAGCTCCGTTTTGTTGCGGGCGCCGAGGCGTGATGTAGCGCTTCCGTTACGAAGGACGGCGTAGCGGAAGCTCAAATCGATGAGGGCACGGGCGCTCCTTGACGGCTCGCGACGCCGCAGGCTACTCTCCCACCACCGTCCCGACCTTCACCGGCCAACTGTTGGGAGGCCCGGCATGAAGTGGCCCCGGTCGATCACGTGATCGAGTAGCGCCGGCCGCCTGAGGAATCGCAATCGTGGCGCGTCCAGTGCTCGTGGTGGTGAGCTTGGTGGCTGGCCTCGGGTTTGTCCTGCCGCAAACTGCTCTCGGTGATCCCATCGCCATTGTCGAGGACAGCGCCTATCGCGTGGGCGTATTTCTGGTTGTCGACGCGCTCGTCGCGAACCAGGCGCCCCAGCGCATCGAAGGCCTCCAGGTGACAGTCGAGTTCCGGGACTTCTTCGGCAAGGTGAAGCGGGTTGAGCACGCCTGGGCCAGTCCAGGTCTGCTGGGATCCGGCCAGGTTGGCGCACTGCGCGTCGTGACACCCTACAGCGACGGAGTGCGGAGCCTGCGTTACCGATTCACGTGGTGGCAGGACGGTGCGCAATTTCAAGCTGTCGTGTCCCGAGACATTTCGACGATCGGCTTCGTCATTCGTGATCGCAATCGCTGGACACAGCCTTCCCTTGGACCGGTCAACCTCGAATTCCGGAGGGTCTCATGAACGCCAGAGTGCTCTGGTCTGTGCAACGACAACTCGGTGAATTCTTGGACGAGATCAAGAGCCAGAGACGCTCTGTCGAGGACCGTCCATGATCACCGGATTCGCCAGGGAGGGCCGGTCATGTCTGAATCACTGAGCGCGTCGGCAATGCAGAATCCCGAGATGACTGGCGGTGAGGCGAGCCCACGCGACGAAGGCGGGGTGTTGCGCCGCGACTTCCTGGCCGCGAGCACGGCAGCCCTCGCCGCCGGGCTGGCCGGCTGCGCGTCGATGCCGGGCGCCCCTGGGGCCGCGCCGGTCAGCGGGGCGCCGGGCCAGCGCCTCCTCTTGAAGGGAGGCGTCGTCTTGACGATGGATGCCAAGCTCGGCGACCTCGAGAAGGGCGACGTGCTGATCGAGGGATCGAAGATCGCCGCCGTCGGGACGAACTTCCAGGCCACGGCCACCGTGATCGACGCCTCGAACATGATCATCATGCCGGGCTTCGTCGATTCGCACCGTCACATCTGGCAGGGCCAGCTGCGGAACATCCTGCCCAACGGCCGGCTGCAACCCGACTACTTTCGGGACATCGGCGGAACTGCCCGCAGCGTGTATCGGCCCGAAGACGTCCGGGTCGGCGATCTGCTCAGCGCCTGGGGCGCCATCAACGCCGGCGTCACGACGCTGCTCGACTGGTCACACATCTCGAACTCGCCCGAGCACTCCGATGCCGCCATCCAGGGGCTGAGGGAATCGGGCATCCGCGGCGTCTATGCTTACGGCACGGGGGCGACGGGACCCGGCAATCAGTACCCGCACGATATCCGGCGACTGCGCAAGCAGTACTTCTCTTCGGATGACCAGCTGCTGACGCTGGCGCTGGCCACCGCCCTGGACCCGGCGCCCTGGGCGGTGGGCCGGGAAGTCGGCGCGCCGATCACGCTGCACGTCAACGGGACGGGACAGCTGCTGCCCCTGGCCAAGCTGATGGGGCCGGACTGCACCTACATCCACTGCTGCAACCTCAACGCGCAGGAGTGGACGCTCATCGCCGAGACCGGCGGCGGGGTCTCGATCGCGGCGCCGATCGAGATGGAGATGGGGCACGGCATACCGCCCTTCCAGCAGACGATCGATCACAAGATTCCTTTGTCGCTCAGCAACGACGTCGAGACCGAGATCCCGACCGAATTCTTCACGCAGATGCGCACGACCTTCTTCCTGCAGCGGATGATGATCTTTACCCGGGAGCGGGCGGGCGAGAAGAACGCGCCGCCGCTGATCACGGTGAAACAGGTGGCAGAGATCGCCACCATCGGCGGCGCCCGGGTGAACCACCTCGACAAGAAGGTCGGCTCGCTCACCCCCGGCAAGGAAGCCGACATCATCATGCTGGCCGCGGACGCGATCAACGTGATGCCGCTGAATCACGCCTACGGTGCCGTCGTGCTCGCCATGGACACTAGCAACGTCGATTCGGTCTTCATCGGCGGCAAAGTGAAGAAGTGGAAGGGCGAGCTGGTCGGGGTGCGCATGCCCGAGCTCCGACGCCAGGTCGAACAGTCGCGCGATTACCTGCTGGCCCAGGCCAAGTGGCCGCGCACCGTGCTCGGCGGCTACCTGCCGGGCCATTGAGGGCGCGCACGGGATCCGGCCGCTGATCAGGCTCCGGTCCGCCGGGCCCTGCGCAGCAGTGGCCACGACATCCCCACGGCGAGGATGACGGCGACGCTGAACAGGCCGAGCCACGAGATCGCGGCGACGTTCTCGATGGGCAGCCAGCCCCAGTCGGCGAGAAGCCAGAAGAAGGCGGCGAGGAACGCGTTGGCCAGGAGCAGGCTCAGGCCGCCGATCGAGCGCAGGGTGACGCGCAGGCAGACGACCCAGCCGATCAGCAGGACGACACCGACGAACACGATGGGCGGGCGCCACTGCCACCCCGTGTGCTCCACCCACGCGTAGTACGAGTACCGTGTGGGGTTGTACGTTGCCCCGACCACGAGCAACGCGAAGGCGAAGCGGGCGAGGAATCGGGCGATCGTGAGGCGATCCGTCACGGCGCAACCCCGCGGATCAGGACGTTGCCGCCCACAACTCGCGGAAGCGCGTGGCGACGACCTGGTCGTAGGCGACCGGCGTGGCCAGCAGGCCGATGGCCTGGGCGAATTTGTTCATCGCCGCCACCGCCGCTTCCCCGATGGCGGGGTCGTAGAAGGGCAGGTCGCGCTCGACGATCCCGGTGATGATCTCCGCCGCCGCGGGCGGGAACCGCCGCCGGCCCACCTCGCGGGCGCGGGCGGGATCCTTCCGGAGCAGGCGCTGGGTCCGCACGATCGCCCGCACGGCCGCCGCCACGTGGTCGGGCTCGCGGGCGATCAGCGCCTCGGTCGTGGACAGCGCGGCGAAGGTGTACTGGCCCGCTCCGGCCGGACCGTCCCCCCGCCGGACGTCGGCGATGATCTTCCCGACCCCGCGCCGCACGGCGGTCTCGCTGCCCAGCGCGTTGGCCCAGAAGCCGTCGACGAGGCGGCGCTCGAGGGCGTCGGCGGCGACGACCCCGAACGACGCGCCGGCCGCGAGCGCTCCCGGCACCGGGCCGATCGTGATGCTGTCGCGGACAGGATCGAGGCCGACCTCGGCAAGCAGGCGCCGGAATGCGCGATCCGGTCCGGGGGCGGCGCCGATGCGGAGGCCCTTGACGGCGGCGATGTCACCGCGACGCGCTGGGAGATCCGCGCGCAGGACCAGCAGCCAGGGCGTGCCCTGCGACAGCGTGACGACGAGCCGGGCGCCCTTCCACTGGGGGAAGGCGAGCAGCATCGTATGGGCGCCGCCGGCCACGAAATCCACCACGCCATCGCGCAGGGCGTTCACCGCCTCGAGCGAGGGGAGCAGCTCGAGGTGGGCCTCGATCCCTTCCTCGCGGTAGATGCCGAGCTCTTCGGCGGCGAGGGCCGGGAAGTAGGAGTTCGTCACCAGGTCTGGCGTTGCGATCCTCATGGGGCGCGCTCCTTTCGCGGAAGCCACGGCGCGAAGATAGAGCGGAGGCGGGGAGCCGGCAAGTCACGTCGCGTGATAAGGTAGCGGCCGGAATAGCGCCATGATCGGCCAGTCGCCCCGCCGCAAGGAAGACGCGCGCCTCATCGTCGGTGGGGGACGGTTCGTGGACGACATCCGACTCCCCGATCCCTGGCATCTGGTTCTCGTGCGCTCGACCCATGCCCGCGCGCGGCTGGTCCGCGTCGATGTGGAGGCGGCACGCCGCCTGCCCGGCGTGGTGGCCTTCGCCGCCGACGACCTCCCCGAGCTTGCTGCGCCGCTGCCCGCGGCCAGCGCCGACCCGACCAACCCCTACGTGGTCCTCGACTCACCGCGGGCCCAGCACGTGCTCGCGCGCGGGCAGGTGCGTCACGTCGGCGAAGCCATCGCCGCGGTCCTGGCCGGCGATCGCTACCGGGCCGCCGACGCGGCCGAAGCGGTCAGGGTCGAATACGAGCCGGGGCCGGCCGTGGTCGATACCGAGGAGGCGATGCGCGCGGACGCCGCGCAGGTGCATGCGGGTCAGAGCAACGTCGTCGGGCGGGTCCGGAAAGTCGTGGGAGACGTGGAGCAGGCCTTCGCCGGGGCCGACGTGGTGGTGGAGGAGCGGCTGGCCCACGTCCGCGTGTCGTCGATGGCCCTGGAGCCGCGCGCCGTGTGTGCGGCCTTCGACGCCGAGGCCGAGAGCCTCACGGTCTGGGCCGGTCACCAGCAGCCCTTCAACCTCCGCACCACGGTGGCGTCCTTCCTCGGCCTGCCCGTCGAGAGCGTGCGGGTGATCGTGCCCGACACGGGCGGCGGCTTCGGGCCGAAGATCGCGGTGTACCCGGAGGACGTCCTCGTCCCCCTGCTCGCCTATCGGCTGCGTCGGCCCGTGAAGTGGATCCAGACGCGCACCGAGTTCATGCAGAGCTCGCACCAGGCGCGGGAACAGCTCCACCAGGCCCGGCTGGCCGCCTCGCGGGACGGACGGCTGCTCGCCCTCGACGTGCAGATCGTGAAGGACGTGGGGGCGTATCACTACTTCTCGATCAACGAGCCGACCAACACCATCAACCACCTGCCGTCGCAGTACCGGATTCCCACCTTTAGGGCCGAAGGAGTGTCGGTGGTGACGAACAAGGTGGCCAGCTCGCCGTATCGCGGCGCCGGCCGGCCGGAGGCGGTGTTCGTGATCGAGCGGCTCCTCGATCGCCTGGCCCGCCGGCTCGGGATGGATCCCGCCGAGGTGCGGTTCCGGAACCTCGTCCGGCCCGAGCAGATGCCCTATGCCCCGGATCTCGTCTATCGGGACGGCGTGCCCGTTCGGTACGACGGCGGTGACTATCCGCTGGAGCTTCGCCGCGCCCTCGACCTGGCGGACTATGACGGATGGCGGAAGCGGCAGGTCGAGTTGCGGCGGGAGGGTCGTCACGTCGGGCTCGGCATCGCCGCCTACATGGAGGCCGGGGGCAGCCCGAGCCCGGGCGAGTGGGCCGCGGTGAGGGTGGACGACGAGGGGCACGTCGCCGTGTCGATCGGTGTGTCGGCGTCGGGCCAGGGCCACGAGACGGTGTTCGCCCAGGTGTGCGCCGAGTACTTGGGTGCGCGCTTCGAGGACATCCGCGTGCGCGGGGGCGACACCACGCTGGTCCCCCACGGCTACGGAACGGGCGCCAGTCGGGTGGCCGTCAACACGGGCAACGCCGTGGCCATGGCCGCGGAGTCCGTGCGGCGGAAGGCCTCTCGGGTGGCCGCCCGAATGCTGGAATGCGGCGAAGGGGATGTGCGCATCGAGAACGGTCAGGCTTTCGTGACCGGCGCACCCATGCGCGCGGTACCGCTCGGGCGCCTGGCCCGGGCGGCGCTGCGCGACCGGACGCTCGCCGACCTCGGCGGTCCGGGCCTCTGGGACACCAAGTTCTACGCGCTGCCGACCGTCACGTGGGCGAGCGGTGTCCACGTCGCCGTCGTCGAGGTGGATGCGGACACCGGGCGCATCGCGATCCTGAAGTACGTCATGGTCCACGATTGCGGGCGGCAGCTGCATCCGGTCATCGTCGACGGCCAGGTGCTGGGCGGGTTCGTCCAGGGCCTCGGCGTGCCCCTGGGCGAGCGCATCGTCTACGACGCCCAGGGCCAGCTGCTCACGGGCAGCCTGATGGACTACCCGATCCCGCGCGCCGACGACATTCCCGAGGTCGTCACCGAGCACCTGGTCTTTCCCACCGACCACAATCCCCTCGGCGTGCGCGGCGTGGGCGAGGGCCCCACGTGCGCTCCGGCCACGGTGATCGCGAACGCCGTCGACGACGCCTTCGAGGGCCGGCTGGATATCCGCGATCCCGTGCTGACCGCGGGGCGGGTCCGCGCCCTCATCGAAGCTGCGGCGTCTACGTGAAGCGAGGCTGGGAAGCCCAGGCCAGCGATTCCTCCTTATGGACGCGCTCGTCATAGCCGATCTGACGGAAGAGGTCGGCCCGCGAGTCGAAGGAACCGTAGTCCGCGGCCAGGAAGCTATCGAACGGCTCGTGCTCGAGCTCAGGATGCTCGCGTACGAACTCCATGTACTCGTGCTCGGCGTGGTCCTCGAACTCCGCGTTGAGCCGGTAGGCCCAGACCGGGCGCAGCACGTAGAGCAGCCAGGCGATCTGGTAGTAGACGAAGGCGACGATCTGGGGGACGAGCCAGTACGTCATCCACCCCTCGCGCATGCCGGACCTCGCGATCAGCTCCTGCAGGACCAGCAGGTGCCACTGCTCGTTGTCCTGCTGTTGCCGGCTCTGCCGCACTCGCTCGAAGATGCGCCGGGCGAACCCCGGGTCGTGAGACGTGTGGGTCATCGCCACGTAGGCGACCTGCTCCCACGCCTGGTAGGGCACCCGGGCGATCAGCTCCAGCACCTTGAACTTTGAGAGCGTGCGCGTCTGACCGTAGAGGAGGTCCATACCGCAGAACAGCACGCGCGCCAGCAGCCCGTACCGCATACGAGGAGCCGCCAGGGTCCGCTCCTGCTCGCGCTTCAGCACCGCACCGGTCAACCGCTCCATCACCGCCCTCGCGCGAGACCGATGCCCTCGAGCATAATGCCACCCCCACCGAGAGATGATACGTCAGCGGGATGGCCGCGCGAGGTCCCGGGCCGGGGTATACTTTCGGAGGAACGATCTCACCAGGAGACTGACGCATGGCCTACAAGCCGGTGGCCCTCGACCACGTCAACATCTTCGTGCGCAACGCCGAGCGCTCCCACAAGTGGTACACGGACGTCTTCGGCCTCCACACCCAGGACACCATGACCTTCCCGGGAACGAACAGGCTGCGGGCCGCCTTCCTCGCGTGTGACCCGGATCACGCTCACGATATCGCGCTGTTCGAGGTGGGTGAAGACGCGCCGGGTCCCCAGAAGAAGCAGGTGGGCCTGAACCACCTGGCCTGGAGGATGGCGAGCCTCGATGACCTCGCCGAGATGTATCAGCGGCTGAAGGCCCGGGGCGTTCCCATCAGCGTCTCGGACCACAAGGTTTCCATCGGCGTCTACTTCGCGGATCCCGACGGGAACGGGCTGGAGGTCTATTACGAGCTCCCGCGCAGTGAGTGGCGCCGGGAGAGGCCGTTCTCGGGGGAAGAGGGAAAAGGTCGGTTCCCCGGCCCCTGGGACGAGTTGCTCCGCGCGCCGTCACCGGCCGTCGCGCGAGCGTAACTCTCCTCAACCGGTCGGAGCGCCCTCGATCGGCTCGTTGCCCCAGGTGAAGAAGGGATCGCCGCCATCTCGGGCGACGAGGAAGATTTCCTCCAGCCAGCTGCGGTGACGATCGTCGCCCGGAATCTGCAGATGCACCGCCACGACCATTCCCGCCTCCAGACTCCAGTCATGACGGCTGGCCGGTATTTCCATGTCGATGTGCTCCAGTCCGAGCCCGTGGAAGAAGATGAACGCGTCGTCGGCGTTGGCCAGGCCGGCCCGCCGGAAGGTCTCCCGGCCCCGGGTCTGTAACGCGCTGATCTTCACCCCAGGACGCATGGCGTGCTGGATCTCGGTCATGGCGGCGGCGGTGGCGGCCGCGATCTGGCGCGCGGCGCCGCGGGACCGGTCGTCGACGGTCCAGGTCTTGCCGCCGTCCCAGCAGTAGTGGGCCCACGTGCCGTGGCAATCCCACATGATGTGCATGCCGGGTTCGACGGTGAAGTCCTCCAGCCCGGACTGGGTGAAGAACGCCGGCTCGATCCCCGGGGGATTGGCCATGACGAGGGCGCCGGGATCGCGCACGAAGCCGCCCAGGCTCACGGCGGTCGTGTGGTAAGCGCGCATCATCTCCTGCCAGGTCATCCCCCGTGACCAGGTGCGGATGGCCCGCTCGATGGCCTGCTGGTTCAGTCTGGTCGCCTGTCGCAGGAGGCTCACCTCTTCGGGCGTCTTCACCTGGCGCACGTACTTGACGGCCGCGTAGGCATCGACGATGCGCACGCCGGCGGGAGCGACCGCGTTGGCGAAGCGAAGGTCGTCGAACCCGACCGCCCCGCTGGCCAGTCCGAGATCCTTCAGGGCCTGCACCGTCCCATCGACCAGGCTGCCGGCGTAGTGGGCGCGGGCTGTCTGCGTGCGCTCGGCCGTGCGGAGATCGGCCGGCACGAAGTGGTCCAGCGGCGCCCACGCGACGTCGAACGGGGTCAGCAGGGTGGCGTAGGGGCGGGCGTCTGTGACCCACGAGGGCTGCCGGAGGAAGTGCGCGAGGTCGAACTCGGCGATGACGATGATCGGGTGCTCGGGCTCGTGGCGGGAGACCACCACGGCGGCATAGCCATTGGTTTCCTGGACCGAGGCGCTGGCCGGGGGGCCGAATCCGCTCAGGTAGAATACGTTGGGGCGCAGGTAGGACACGATCCCGTCCATCCCCCGCTGTTTCATGGTGTCGAGCAGGCGGCCGAGATTGCAGAGTCGCTCGGGCAGCGGGGTGCGCGTGAACCCGGTCGGCCAGGAGCCGCCGTCACCGGGATGCGGCGTCATACCGTCAGCCCCCACGCGCGTGGCCCCCGAGGTACATGCGGCGGACCTCGGGGTTGTCGAGCAGCGCCTGGCCGGTGCCCTCGAAGCGATTACGCCCGAGCTCCAGCACGTAGCCCCGATCGGAGATCTCCAGGGCCCGGGCGGCGTTCTGCTCCACCAGCATCACCGTCAGCCCGGCCCGCGCCAGCTCGACCGTCTTGTCGAAGACCTCGTCGACGAAGCGAGGACTGAGGCCGAGCGAGGGCTCGTCGAGCATGAGCATCCGCGGCCGCATCATGAGGCCGCGTCCCATGGCCAGCATCTGCTGCTCACCCCCGCTCATGGTGCCGGCCAGCTGGCGGGATCGCTCCTGCAGGCGAGGGAACAGGGAGAACACGTACTCCATGGCCGCCTTGATCTTTGCCGGATCCCGCTGGAGGTAGGCGCCCATCTCGAGGTTCTCGCGCACGGTCATCGTGTTGAAGACCACGCGTCCCTGGGGCACGTAGCCGAGCCCCAGGCCGAGGACCCGGTCTGGGCGCTGACCAACCAGGCTACGCCCGTCGAACACGACCGCGCCCCCGAGGAAGGTGATCAGGTTCATGATCACCTTGAAGGTGGTCGACTTGCCGGCGCCGTTGGGCCCGATCACCGAGACGATTTCACCCTCGTTCACATCGAGGGAGACGCCGTGGAGGATCTGGATCGACCCGTAGCCGGCCTGGACGTCGCGGAGCTCCAGCAGCGCCATCAGGTGCGCCGGCGGCCGAAGTAGGCGTCGAGGACCCGCTCGTCCCGCTGGATCTCGGCGGGCGGCCCTTCGGCGATTTTCACCCCGTAGTCCATGACGAAGATGCGCTCGCAGTGATTCATGATGACGTTCATGTCGTGCTCGACGATGAGGATGGTCTTGCCCATCTCTTGCAGTCGGTGGATCTGCTCGAGCAGGTGCTGGAGGAGGGTGCGGTTGACGCCGGCGGCGGGCTCGTCGAGCAGGATCAGCTCGGGGTCGGTCATGAGCGCCCGCGCGAACTCCAGGAGCTTCTGCTGCCCGTAGGACAGGCGCCCGCCGTACTCGGCGTGCAGGTGGGCGAGGTTCACGAAGGCGATCAGCTCTTCGGCCCGCTCGCGGGCGACCCGGTCGGGCACGCTGAGCCCGGTCACCGAAAGCATGTTCTCCAGCACCGTCATCTCCCGGAAGATGCGGGTGATCTGAAACGTTCGGGTGATGCCCTTGCCGAAGATCTGGTGCGGCTTGAGGCCGGCGAGGTCCTCGCCCCGGTAGATCACCTGGCCGTCGTCGGGGCGGATGATCCCGGTGAGCAGGTTGAAGGTCGTCGTCTTGCCCGAGCCGTTGGGGCCGATGAGCCCGGAGATCTTGCCCCCGGGCACGGCGAAGCTGCACCCGTCGACGGCCCGGACCCCCCCGAAGGCCTTCCGGAGATCGCGCACTTCGAGGGCGACCCCGTTGGGGCGGGAAGGCATCAGTGGACCATGCCCTTGCGGACCCAGCCCCGGTCGATGGCCAGCCCCATCAGGCCCCGGGGCATGAAGCGGGCGACCACGACGATGAAGAGCCCGTAGGCGATGAGATGGGCGGTCGGGAAGTTGACCCAGGTGAGCTCCTGGACCGTGTAGAGCAGCACCGCGCCCACGATGGGGCCGATCACCGTGCCCTTGCCGCCGAGCATCGACATGAGGGCCATGGCGATCGTGATCTGCACGAAGAAGACCGACGGGGGATCGATGTAGAGCACCTTGTAGGCCTGGATACCGCCGGCCACGGCCGGGAAGATTGCCGAGAGCACGAAGGCGGCCAGCTTGTAGATCGTGGCGTTGACCCCCAGGGCCTCGGCCGCCCCCTCATCCTCACGGATGGCGTTGAGGCGAACCCCGAAGCGGGAATGCCCGATCGCGTAGGCCACGGCGATCGTCACCACCATCAGAGCCAGCATCGCGTAATACGTCTCGAACGAGGTCTCGGCGCTGGGCAGGCTGATGCCCAGCCCGCCGTGGGTCAGGCTGTCCCACACGGTGGCGATGACGCGCGTGCCCTCGGCGGTCCCCAGCATGGCGATGGCGAAGTAGGGGCCCTTCAGACGTAGCACCGGGTAGCCGATCGCCACCGCGACCACCCCGGCCACCACGGCCGCGGCGCCGAGCGTGGCGAGCCAGTGCCAGCCGTAGTCGGCGACCAGAATCGCGCAGGCATAGGCGCCGATCCCGTAGAAGGCGACGTGGCCGAACGACGTGTAGCCGGTGAAGCCGCTGATGATGTTCCAGGACAGCGCCAGGACGACGTACATCATCGTGAACAGCACGAAGGAGCGCTGGTAGACGTTAAGGGTGTCCGGCACGAAGGCCAGGACGAGTCCCACCACGGCCAGCAGGGCCAGGTTGCGCAGGTGCTCGTGCCGCTTCACGGCGTCCCCTCAGCCTTCCTTCACGCCCATGAGCCCGCCGGGACGGATCAGGAGGACGAAGATCATCAAGCCATAGGCGGCCAGCTCGACCATCGCGGTGCCGCTGGGAACCATCAGCGACACCAGATTCTCGAGGACCGCCAGCATGAGCCCGCCGAGCAGCGCGCCCACGTAGTCGCCGCGACCGCCCAGGATGATGATGGCGAAGGCCTGGAGTGTGTACTGCACGCCGGTCTCGGGGTTGAACCCGAACTGGATGGACACCAGGGCCCCGCCGGCCACGGCCAGCGCCGCGGCCAGGCCGGTGGTGATCAGGTAGATCCGCTGCACGTTGATCCCGCACACCATCGCTACCTCGGCGTTAAGCGCGGTCGCGCGAACCGCCTTGCCCAGCCGGCTCAGCTTCAAGAACAAGTAGACGCCGACGGAGATCACGACCGCCATCACGAAGCTGATCACCCGGTTCTGGCCGACGGCGATGGTACTGGTGAGCTGGATCGTGCCCGGGGCGTAGGGAATCGTCCGGAAGTCGGTGGTGAAGATCAGCTCGGCAGTGTAGATCATGGTGAGGCCCAGGCCGAAGGTGATCAGGAGCCCCGTCAGCTCGGGCGCGCCCACTGCGGCGTTCAGCAGGACCTTCTGGACGGCTACCCCGAACAGGAAGGCGACCGGGAGGGTGAGAACCAGGGCCAGCAGGGGATCGACGCCCAGGTAGAAGAACGAGACCCATGTCAGATAGGCGCCCATCATCACCATCTCGCCGTGCGCGGCATTGATGATGCGCATGACGCCGAAGATCAGGGTGAGTCCCACCGCGAACATCGCATAGACGCCGCCCTGCATGACACCGCCCACGACAACGGTGGCCAGGTTCGCGAGCCACCGCTCGTCGAGCCGAATGGTGCCAGCCCCGGCGCCCACCACGAAGGGCAGCGCGTAGGCGCAGATGAGGAAGGCGGCGAGCAGATAGAGGCTCCGGGTCTCGCTCCGCTCCCTCCAGGAGTGAGGCGACGGGCGGACGGCGGTGGCGTCCGCCCGGGGAGCAAAGGGCCGGGAGAGCGCCTCCCGGCCCGGGACGTCGTCCGCCCGCTGGTTCACGCGGTCGCTACCGCTTGCTCCACGCGGGAACGGGCAGCTCCGGCTTCGTCTCGGCCCACTTCTCCGGCCAGACGACGCGCCGCTGCCCCTTGAGGATCTGGAAGGTGATGCCCTCGTGGGTGTTCATGCCCTTGGCGTCGACCTTGTAGTGCCCGAAGATGGTCTGCACCTCGATGGTGGCCAGCGCCTCGCGGAGCTTCTCCGGATCGAAGCTGCCCGCTTTCTTCAGCGCGGCCTCCGTCACCTGCAGGGCGCCGTAGGCGCCGCCGGCATGGTAGTTGGGCTTCTCGTGGAAGCGCTTCTCGTACCGGTCGATGTAGTCCTGCATGCCCGGGTGCTTGAGAATCTTGGGCAGCGGCTCCCATTGGCTGAAACCGAGCACGTATTCGGCGGTGGGGCCGAGCTGCTCGGGGAAATTCGGCAGCCCCGGCCCCACCGTGCTCGAGAAGAGCTTGAAGTTCAGATTCAGCTCGCGCATCTGGCGAAGCTGGGCGGCCGAGTCGGCGAAGTAGCTGTTGGAGAAGATGGCCTCGGCGCCGGCGCCGGAGATCTTCTGGAGCAGGGCGGTGAAGTCGGTCTGCTTGACCGGGTAGTTCTCGTCGACGACGATCTCGATGCCGAGCTTCTTGGCCCAGTCCTTGGCGCCCTTGCCCGACTGGCGGGGGAACAGGCTGTCCTGGCCGATGACGGCCGCCCGCTTGACTCCGATCTGCTTGGCCAGGTGGACGGCGCCCTTCTGGTAGTCCTCGGCCACCGCCACGATGTTGAAGATGTATTTCCGTCCCTTCTCCCAGATCGGCGTCGACGCCGCCCCATACGCCACGAACGGCATCTTGTAACGCTCGTTGACGTTGGCCACGGCCTCGGTGATCCCGCTCGAGTACGGGGCCAGCAGCAGGTCGACCTTGTCCTCGGTGATGAGCTTCTCGTAGAGCTTGATGGCCGTCTGGGTGTCGGACTTGTCGTCGAGCAGGGTCAGGTTGATCCGGTGGCCCAGGAGCCCACCCCGGCCATTGACCTCGTCGACCCACAGCTTGATGGAGTACACCTGCCGGCCGGCGGGCTCGGCGTACTGTCCAGTCTGCGAGATTGCGCCACCGATGAGCACCTCGTTGTTCGCCCGGTGGCCGGCTGCGGCCGGGACCACGCCCAGGACGAGCAGGGCCAGGAGAGCTCCAACGAGCGTTTCTGTAGCACGTGTCTTCATGTCCAGCCTCCTGTCGTTCGAGGTCTGCCTCGGAGCGGAGTTGAAGCCGGAACTACTTGAGCCGCGGATCCAGAGCATCGCGTAGGCCGTCGCCGAAGAGGTTGAAGCCGAGCACGGTGACAAAGATGGCGAGGCCGGGGAAGAGCGAGAGCCAGGGGTTGACCTGGATGAAGGACACGTTGGCCTTGAGGTCCCAGCCCCAGCTCGGGGTGGGCGGCTGGGTGCCCAGCCCCAGGAAGCTGAGCGTCGCCTCCACGATGATGGAAGTGGCGATGCCCAGCGTGGTAGTCACGATGATCGGGGCCAGGCAGTTGGGCAGGACGTGGCGCAGGAGGATCCAGGGATCGCGCACGCCCAGGGCCCGGCAGGCCTCGATATACTCCTTCTCTTTGACGGACAGCACGCTGCCGCGGACCAGCCGAGCGTAGATCGGGATGCGCACGATGGCGATGGCGCCGGTGACTTTCATGGTCCCGATCAGTCCCGCCGTCGGCGTGAAGATGACCATGAGGATGATGGCCAGCAGGTAGATGGGGAAGGCCAGGATCAGGTCCATCACCCGCATCACGAGAGTGTCGGTGCGACCGCCGTAGTACCCGGCGATCATCCCCAGGGGGACGCCGACGAAGAGGGCGAGGAGCACCGACGACACGCCCACCAGCAGCGAGACGCGGGTCCCGTGGATGACCCGGCTGAGCATGTCGCGTCCGAGCTGATCTGTCCCCAGCGGGTAATCCCAGCTGGGCGGCTGGAAGGTACGGGTCTGGTCGCTGATCGTAGGGCTCGTGGGGGCCAGCACGTCCGCGAAGATCGCGATCACCAGCAGCAGGGCCACGATGGCCACGCCGACGAGCGCGGTCGTGCTGCGCCGCAGACGGCGCAGGCCCTGGACGAACGGTGACTCCGGGCGCGCCACGGCCTGCGGCCCGATGACGAGCTCACCGACTCCACCCAGCGGAGTCTCGCGGACCGTGCTCATAGCTGGCCGTCCCTCCTCAAGAAGAGCGCGTTGTCGATCACGGCGCGCTTATGTGTAGCGGATGCGGGGGTCCAGGAACGTGTAGGTCAGGTCGACGAGCAGGTTCATCACGACAAAGGCCAGAGCGGTGATCAGCGCGAATCCCTGCACCTGCTGGTAGTCGCGCCCGATGATGGCCTCGATGCCGAAGGTGCCCAGGCCAGGCATGGCGAACAGGGTCTCCACCACGATGGCGCCGCCGATCAAGAAGCCGACCTGGAGCCCCATCACGGTGACGGTCGGAATCAGGGCGTTCTTCAACGCGTGCTTGAAGATGACCGGCCGGTCGCTCAACCCCTTGGCCCGCGCCGTGGTGACATACTCGGTTCGAATGACCTCCAGCATGCTGGCCCGCAGAAGCCGCGTCAGGAGGGCGGCCCGGCCCACCCCGAGCGCGAAGGCCGGCATCAGGACGTGCTGCACGTTGCCCCAGAGGCTGGTCCCGCACACGATCGTCGGGCAGGTGCCGGGCAGGTACACCCAGCCCGAGCTGGGCAGCAGCCCGCCCAGGCCGAAGGAAAAGGCCAGGAGGAGCAGGACGCCGATGAAGAACTCCGGGATCGAGACCCCGACCATGGCCACCGACGTGGCCGTGTAGTCGGCCCAGGTGTTCTGCCTGAGCGCGCCGACGATGCCGGCGGGGATGGCGATCAGCAGGGCCACGCCCATGGAGAGCACGATCAGCTCGAGGGTCACCGGCAGGCGAATCAGCACGTCCTTGAGCACCGGGCGTCCACTCAGGATCGAGGTGCCCCAGTCACCCTGCACCAGCTTGCCCAGCCAGATGACGTACTGCACGAGGATCGGTCTGTCCAGGCCGTAATCCGCGCGGACCTTGACGGCCTCCTCCTCGGTGTAGGCCTCACCGAGCAGGGCGACCACGGGGTCGCCCGGGATCGACTGCATCATCAGGAACACCACGAGTGTGATCCCGAGGACGGTAGGGACCATCTCGATCACCCGTCTCACGATGTACAGTCGCATACGTTAGTCGGAGGGGGCGCCACACAGGCGCGCCCTTTGGGGCGCGACGGCCCCCTCCACCTCCCAGGGAAGGATTGCGCCTGCTACTTGTCCAGCCAGACCTTGTCCCAGTGCACCTCGAACTCGGCGTTGTACGTGTAGCCCTTCACGTACGGCTGCGCCACCATGAAGAAGGGCGAGCCGGAGATGGTGTTCCAGTAGAGCTTGTCGGCCATGTACTCGGTGAACTCCTTGGCCAGGGCCTTGCGCTTGCCCGGATCCATCTCGCGCGCGTAGCGCGCATAGTAGTCGTTGACCTTCATGTCGGTGTGGCGCGACTGGTTCCAGCGGGCGCCGGTCGCCGACAGGAACGCATTGCTGTCCAGGGTCAGCAGGGACAGGAGATCCTCGACCTCCGCGTCGAACGGGCCGTCCTCGAGCGCGGTGTTCATCCACGTCACCTTGTCCACCACCTTGAGGTTCGCGGTCACGCCGATGCGGGCCAGCTGCTCCTTGATGACGGTGGCGATGACGGCGAAGACGGACTTCTCGTTGCTGGTGATCAGCTCGAAGACGAGCGGCTTGGCGGCGCCGTAGCCAGCTTCGGTCAGGAGGGCCTTCGCCTTGGCCTGATCGTAGGGGCACAGATGGTTGACGTCCACGGCGTCCAGAGTCCCGGGCGGGATGATCCCCACCCACGGGGTCGCCTGGCCCTTGAAGGCAATCTTGACGATCTCCTGGCGATCGATCCCGAAGCAGCCTACCGCCTTGCGGACCCGGATGTCGTGGAAGATCGGGTGGGGCGCGCGCTCCTTGGAGTGGGGCTTGCCGTCCTTCGGTATCGTCACCTTCATCTTGAAGATCATGGGGGTCGTTTCTTTGCCCGTCATGAACTGGGCCTTGGGCATCTGCGCTTTTAGATTATCGACGTGCTCTGGCGAGAACGAGGCGATGAAGTCGGTCTCACCGGCCTTGAAGGCAGCCATCTCGGTGACGGGGTCCTTGATCGTGCGGATCATGATGCGGTCGAGGTAGGGCTGCCCCTGGATGAAGTACTTGTCGAAGCGGTCCATGACCAGGTGGCTGCCCTTCACCCACTCGATCAGCTTGAATGGCCCGCACCCGGGCAGGGCCTCCGGCTTGCCTTGCTGCCGATCTTTCAGGGTGTACTTCTGGGTGGCCCCGGGGTTGTAGATCACGAAGCCGGTCCGGTACCCGGCGAGCATGTGCAGGAGGAAGGCGTAGGGCTGCTTGAGCCTGAGCTGGACCGTGTAGGGATCGACCACCTCGACGCTGTGAACCGGCTCGTAGAAGGTCCGCATCGCCGACTTGGTCTCGGGGTCCATGAGGCGGTCCATGCTGAACTTCACGGCGGCGGCGTCCAGCTTGTCGCCGTTGTGGAACAGGACGTTCTTCCGGAGCTTGAAGGTGTAGAGGAGGCCGTCGGCGGACATCTGCCACGACTCGGCGGCGTCGCCCACGAACTTCCCGTCGGGCGTGATGTTGACGAGCCCGCAACCGACGTTCATGGCCACCCACATCATTTCGTAGCCGGCGGCGGTGTGGAAGTCGAGGTGAGAGATGTCGTTGCCGTAGGAGACGCGCAGGGTGCCCCCGCGTTTGGGCGCTTGGGCCGACGAGAGGTCGGGCAAGACGGTCAGGGCCAGCAACGCGGTCGCACCGAGCGTGAGAATGAGCGAAAGTCGGGCTCGTCGCATGATCGACTCCTCCCTTGGGCCGGGTGTTGGGGACGTACTTTACAGGATGACCGACCTGTCAAACAACCCCCCCGGTGGACTAGGTGTGACCTCTGTAGAATCCCCCTCCGTGCGGCTCCCGATCTTCTACGGCTGGGTCATCGTGGCCGTCGCGTTCGTCACCATGGGGGTGGGCGTCAACGCTCGCACCGCATTCTCGCTGCTCTTCCCGCCCATTCTCGACGAGTTCGGGTGGGAGCGTGGCACCACGGCCGGGGCCTTTTCCTTCGGCTTTCTCGTCTCGGCGGCCCTGAGCCCCTCCCTGGGCCGGTTGATGGATCGTCGCGGGCCGCGGGTCGTCATGGAGCTGGGCGTGGGCATCATGGCGACGGGCCTGCTGCTGGCCACGCTCGTGCATCAGCCCTGGCACCTCTACCTCACCCTCGGGGTGCTCGTCGGCGGCGGCAGCGTGTGCATGGGCTACACCGGCCAGGCGCTGTTCCTTCCGAACTGGTTCGTGCGCCGCCGGGGCCTGGCCCTCAGCCTGGCCTACTCCGGGGTCGGCGTGGGCTCGGTCATCCTGCTGCCCTGGCTGCAGACCCTCATCGAGGGTGCCGGCTGGCGCGCCGCCTGCTGGGCGCTGGGCCTCCTTGTGCTGGGCCTCCTCGCGCCGATCAACCTCCTGCTCCGGGGGCGGCCCGAGGACCTCGGGCTTGTGCCCGATGGCGATGACGGCTCGCCGCACACCCGGGCGGCTGTGGCGGCAGCCAACGTAGTGGACCCGGCCTGGGTCGCGGTGGACTGGACCCTCGGCCGGGCCGTGCGCACCGCCCGCTTCTGGTGGGTCGCCGTGGGCTATTTCTCGGGCCTCTACTGTTGGTATGCGGTGCAGGTGCACCAGACGAAGTATTTGATCGAGATCGGATTCGCCCCGAGCGATGCAGCCTGGGCGCTGGGCTTCGTGAGCCTGGCCGGCATTCCCGGCCAGATCGCCCTCGGCCATCTCTCGGATCGAATCGGGCGGGAGTGGGTGTGGACGGTGGGCAGCCTGGGCTTCGCGCTCTGCTACCTGGCCCTGCTCCTGCTCGAGCAGGCCCCGGTGCCGTCCCTGCTCTACCTTATGGTCCTGTCCCAGGGGTTGCTCGGCTACGGCCTCACCTCCGTGGTCGGCGCCATTCCGGCCGAGATCTTTCAGGGCCGGCACTACGGCACGATCTTCGGCACGCTGATGCTGGCCTCCATCCTGGGCGGCGCCACCGGGCCGTGGGTGACCGGCGCGCTGCACGATGCCACCGGGACCTACACGCTCGCGTTTTTCCTGGCCATCCTCTTCAGCGTCCTCTCGGCCGTGGCCATCTGGCTGGCCGCTCCGCGTCAGGTGCGGGCCGTGGCCGGCCGCGTGGGCCAGGTCCGGTAGGCGTGTGGCTAGGCCCGATCGTCGTAGAGGGTGGCGCGATGGGTGGCCGGCAGGAACGCGCAGACGAGGTTCCGCGCGGGGTCAAACGCCAGCGTATGGGCGCCCGCTTCGGTCACTACCGTTTCGCGACGGCGCAGCGGGGCCGTGTCGAACACCTCGATCAGGCCGGGATCACCGACCGCGACGTACACGCGCCCCAGCGCGGAGTTGAAGAACGTCACGTCGGGTACACCGGCGAGGTCCTCAGCGGCGACGACCAGACCGCTGTCGGCGTCCAGCTCGAGGAGGGCCGCGGCATCACAGGCGCAGAAGAGTCGCCGCCGCGCGAGGTCGATATCGAGACCGTGTGGCCCCGGGCGTGGTATGGCCGCCACGCGCCGGATGGCCACGGGATCGCCGGCATCCACAATCACGATCTGGGGCGGATCCGCGATGTTGACGTGGAAAGCATCGGCATTGGGATCGAAGATGCTCCACCGCGTCCGACCTGGCACGGGCAGATCGGCGATCAGCCGACGTGAAGGGACGTCGATTACCGACACGGTCCGAGAGTCCGGGATGGCCGGGTCGCCCACGTGGGCCACCAGCAGTCGGCCCCGGCGGGCGTCGTAGGCGAGCCCGTTCGGTCCCCGCCCGACCGCCACCTTCTGGACCCTGGTTTCGTCCGCCGGGGTGAAGATGCCGACGGTGTCCTCCCCGCGGTTCGAGGTGAAGACGAGACCGGGCGCCTCGGCGACGAGGGCACCGGCGACGGCGGTGAGCCTGGGGATGGAGGTGACGTACCGCTCCGCCGCCAGGTCGATGACGTCGACCGCGTCGTTGGCGGTGTGAGCTACGTAGAGCCGACTCGTCGGGCCGTGGACGGCAGCGTGATCAAAGCCCCCCGGCCGGATGTGAGCCGGCAGGTCGATGAAACCGCGGTGCTTGAGCGGCACGTCGTCACCGCCGCCGTGAGGTCATGATCGGGATGCTCCGGCGGCAAGCTCGGCGACCAGTCGCTCCACGTGGCCCACGATACGGTCACGCGCGGCGGCGTAGCCGTCGCTCACCGCAGGCACGTCGTCCCAGCGCTCGACCGGCTGCCCGACCGGCGACGTGACATCGCAACCGAAGCTCACGACCCGGGTCGCCGCGCTCAGGTCGTAGAGGGTGACCGGGCGTGGGCGAGCGGGCGCCGGGCGGAGCGCGTCACCGGCCAGGCCCTTCGCCGCCGCCGGCGCCAGCTCCGGATCGGGCTCGATGCCGGCCGCAACCGCATCTACCGTCAGCCCCCGCGCCGCTGCCTGGCGCCGGAAGTGGGCGGCCGCCACCACGCTCTTGGCCGCCCCGTGCAAGCAGACGAAGAGCACCCGCGGTCGAGTGGGGGCGGCCGCCACCTGGGTCCGGCAGAAGGCATAGAGCGCGTCATAGAGGGGGAACTGGCGCGCCATGTTCTCGTAGTCGTCCTTGCTGATCGCCTGGAATCCGGTGGCCGCGGCGTAGAGCCCGGCGGACTCCGGCGTGAGCCCGCGGTCATCGGTGTCGGCACCGCGGACGATACCGGCGAGCCTGGTCAGGGCGGGGTCGTCAAGCTCGTAACGCTCCAGAAAGGCGTCGAACGAGCAGAGCGGCCCCCGGTGACCCAGCTCGACATTCGGTATGTCGTAAGGCACGGCGCCCTCGCGCTGGGCGGCGGCGAGGACGTCGCGGGCGGGCACGAACAGGAACTGGGGCGCGGGGTCGATGAAGCGCCCGATCAGCCAGGGACAGGCGATGCGGTCGACGCGAGCGCGCTCACGGGTGATCCATTTCATGATGGTCCTCCTATCGCAACGAGAAGATGAGGAAGCCCGCCGCGGCACCGGCCGCGATGAGCAGGGGTTCGGGGACCTTGAAGCGCCACATGACGCCCAGGGCGGCGACGCCGATGAGTAGCGTGGGCCCGTCGATGATGGCGCGCCGGGCCAACACGACGCAGGCCCCGGCGATCGCGCCCGAGGCCGCGGCCGTGACACCCCCCACGAAGGCCTTGACCTGGAAATTGGCGCTGATGCGATCGAACCACGGGAAGGGGATGACCACGAACAGGTAGACGGGCAGGAACACGCCGACGGCCGCCGCCACCGCACCCGGGACACTGGCCACGAGGTAGCCGATGAAGGCGACGGTGATGACGATCGGCCCCGGCGTGAGCATGGCCACGGCGACGGCGTCGAGGAATTGCTGGTCGTTCAGCCAGCGGTATTCCTGGACGACGCCGCCGTAGAGGAACGGCACGATGGCGAGCCCGCTGCCGAAGACGAACGCCCCGGCCTTGGTGAAGAACCAGAGGATCTGAACCAGCACGTCCGGTGTCGCTGCCACGGCCAGACAGGCCGGCGCCGAGCCGCGCAGCCAGGCCGGTGGGGCCTGGACGACCATGGCGACCACACCGCACAGCAGGAAGAGCCAGCCGATCTCCGACTCCGTCCACGCCGTGACCCCGGCCATGACGGCGAAGATCGCCCACTGCAGCCGGTCCCTGGCCACGGTAAGCCTGGCCAGCTTGTAGGCGGCCAGCACGATGATGCCGATGACGGCCGCGCCCACCCCGTAGAAGGCGGCCTGCATCCAGGCCAGGCCGCCGAAGCGGACGTAGAGCCAGCTGATCACCAGCGTCATGAGGAACGACGGGAGGATGAAGACCAGGGCGACCAGCGTCGCCCCGGTGATCCGGGAGTGCACGTAGCCCAGACAGATCGCCAGCTGGGCCGCGAGGGGCCCGGGGGCGAGCTGAGACAGGGCGAGCGACTTGATGTACTCATCCCTCGTGAACCAGGCCCGGCGCTCCACGAGATCACGCTGCATGTAGCCGACCAGGGCCACCGGCCCACCGAACCCCAGGCTGCCGAGATAAAGGAAGTAGCGCAGCAGCTCGGCCAGCGTGCCGCGCTGGACCGCCGTCGGTGCCTCAGCCATCGAACCTCACCTCCACGCCACGCCCGCTGAAGCGGGCCTTCTCGTAGACGGCGACCGCCGCGGCCAAATCTTGAAGTCCCGTCCCCGTGCTGTCGAAGACGGTGATCTCGTCCGCGCGCGTGCGGCCGGGCCGGCGGCCGACGACGACGTCGGCCAGCTCGGCATGCACCTGATCGCGTCTCATGAGACCCGCGGCCAGGGCGTGCTGCAGCTCGCCGATCTCCGCACACTGCTCGAGCAGGTCGACCACGAGCGTCGCCGACGCCACCAGCGCCGGGTCCAGCTCCTGTTTGCCATGGCTGTCGGCGCCGATCGCCGCCACGAAGGCGCCGGCGGGCACGTCACCGCAGGAGAGGACGACACGGCGGCCGGGTGTGCAGGTGACGCAGACATCACTCTGGCGCACGGCGGCGCGCAGGTCGCTCGCCACCTCCGCGCGTAGCCCCAGCGTCGCCATGGCCTGCGCCGCCAGGGCGTGGGCCCGCGAGGGGTCGACGTCGACGGCCCACGCCCGCTCGAGGGGGAGGACCGCCGTCAGCGCGGCGAGCTGGACCGCACCCTGCACCCCGCAGCCCACGATGGTGATGGTTCGGGCGTCGGGGCGAGCCAGTCGCCTGGCCGCCACCGCGGTGGCGGCACCGGTGCGGAGTGCCGTCACGCTACCGGCATCCATGACAGCCAGCGGCACGCCGTTGGCGGCGTCAGCGAGGACGAGCGTGCCCTGGATCGTCGGCAGGCCCCAGCGGGTCGGATTGTCCGGGAAGTTGGCGTTGGTCTTGGCGGCGAAGTAGCTCCGCTTCCCCACGAGCCCCGCGGCCTTGATGTGGAAGCCTCCGTCCCTGGCGGGCACCCCCAGGACGCCCGGACGCAGCGTGCGTCCCTCGGCGTGGAGCCGGAACGCCTGCTCGACGGCGTCGATGCAATCGGGCAGGGTGAGCAGCGCGCTGACCTCGCTCCGCGACAGCACCAGCGTCGGCTCGGGGCGGGTGTGGGTGGCCATCGTCGCCTCCGGTACCGGTCAGCCCTTCTTCGAAGTGGTGGCGTACAGGCCCTCGAACAACGTCATGCCGTTGGCGAGCACCTGCTGGTCGTCGGGGGACGCCGCCAGCAGCGCGCGCACGGCCACGTCGATGCCGCGGGCCTCTTCGTGGGGGAACTTCCCGTCGCGCAGATCCGCCTCGTGCACGATCTCGGCCAGCCGGGCCAGGCGCGGGTCGCGCAGGCGGGCGCGTTTGATGAGCGTCTCGAACGTGCAGTCCTCGCCGTGGTGACTCAGCTCCACCCCCGGGGCGTCGAAGGGAACGGCGTCGGCCGGGAAGTTGGCGGGCTCGGCGAATACGAACACCGCCTTGGGGTCGATGAATCGCTTGATGAGCCACGCGGAGGCGATCCGGTCGATGTGGGGCCGGGGCCGGGTGACCCACCGGCGGTCGCGGAGCGTGCTCAGGTCGAGGGTCGGACGGTCTTCACGGCGGATAGCTTCAGGTCGTCGCGTTCGCATGGCGATCGCCTCCTCGAGACGCTCCACTTCGGCTGCGCCGGGAGCGCTGAAGAAATCGATGTCGCGGATTCGTCGATGGTCCTTGACCAGGCGCGCGAGCTCTTCCTGCACGCGGGCACTCGCCGCCGCCGACTTTCGCTCGAGCGTCTGCAGCAGCTTGCGGTAGCGGACGGCGAGCTGGCGATACTCTCGGTCGCGCGGCTCGTGGAACAGTCGGAGCACGTCACCGGGGGTCAGGTTTTCGATCTGCTGGACGCGGACGAGCGTGGCGTCCCCACCCTCACGCTGGATCTCCTGAGCCAGCCACTGGAAGTCCTCGTAGCGCTCGGGGCTGTCAGGCAGGAGATAGGCGGAGCGCTTCAGCGGCACCGCCCCGAGCGCCCGGAGCCTCCGCCACACGCGCACTCGCAGGCTCGACGGTGTCGGTGGGACCGCGACCAGGAGCAGAAGCAGGGGCGCTGTCATGTTTCTCGCATGAAACAATAGTTGCATCACACTGTCAAGCGGAATTCTCCGCTGCGAGGTCCGGGCTCAATTTCAACGCCGAATCAGACGGTTAGAAGGGTCAGTGGCCGATATAAGGCCGGGGGGGGCTGCTAGGGCGTCGTGGGTGGCGAGTCCTCGTCTCGCGCGCCTGACGTGCGCTGCCGATACTCCGCGGGAATCGGCCGTCCGGCGTCCAGATACGCCCGGCGCACGGCTTCCACGTTCGGGCTGAAGATGGTCTTGCGGTTGGAGCGGGCCCACGCGTTGGACGCCTCGGGCGTGACCGTCGAGCCCTGGAAGCGCGGCATGACGTAGCGCGCGAACAGCTCGTAGCTCTTGAGCGTCTGCTCCCGGTTGGCCCACTCGTGAGCGCGGAAGAGGATCCCGCCGAAGCCGCCCTGGCTGTACTCCTGCAGCCGCTCGATGCCGCGGATGACGGTCTCCGGTGTGCCCACCAGCGTGGTGCCCATGCGCACACCATCGCGCAGGGGGTCGTCGGCGCGGCCGGGCGGCCGACCGAGCGTCTCTTCGAAGTAAGTAAGAGTCTCGTGCCGCTCGGCCCGCGAGACTTCGCGCAGGGCCTGCTCGTCGTCCTCGGCCACGTGGACGTTGACCACGAGGCGCCACTGCTTGCGGTCCATGCGCTTGCCGTGCTTGGCCGCGGTGTCCTCGGCGATCTTCCACTGGGTGGCCAGCATCCCCGGCCCCTCGGGCAGGCCCGCGCCGAGCGAGAGGACGCCGAGGCCGTGCTTGCCCGCGGCCACGACCCCGGCGGGGGTGATCGTGCTGGCTACGGCGATCGGGAAGTGCGGCTCCGTGTAGGGTGCCAGGTGCAGGCGGGCCTCGCGGAGCTCGAACCAGTCGGTCTTCAGGGTGACCGGCTCCTCGCAGCGGAGGAGCTGCATGATGGCGTCGAGGGCCTCCTCCATCCGCGGGCGCTGCGTCACGGGCTCGATCCCCATCATGTAGGCATCCGAGACCAGCGCCCCCGGCCCGCACCCGAGCATGGCGCGGCCCCGCGTCATGTGATCGAGCAGCACGAAGCGCTGGGCGACCATCAGGGGATGGTGGTAGGGAAGGCTCGTCACCCCCGAGCCCAGCATGATGTGGCGCGTGCGCTCGGCGGCGGCGGCGATGAAGATCTCGGGCGAGGCGATCAGCTCCCAGCCCGCCGAGTGGTGCTCGCCCACCCACACCTCGTCGTAGCCGAGGTAGTCGAGCCACTCGATCAGCTCCATATCGCGGTTCAGCGCCAGCGTGGGGTTCTCGCCGAGTCGGTGGAACGGGGCCAGGAAAATGCCGAAGGTCATGCCTTTGTGGGCCATGGGATGAGATGGTAGCACGCCGCTCCGGTGCGCTTGACGGCACCGCCGACCCGGCCTACATTTCCGCTTACTCACCCTGGAGGGATCCCATGGGAAAGCTGCAGATCTCGGTGGAGGAGATGGAAGCGACGCGGGTGGCCCGGTTCCGGAACCTCAAGCCCAGCACCCGGGCGTTCGTGGACACGGCGATCCCCGGCTATGAGCGGCTGATCTACAACGTCATCGGCCGGGGGGTGACCGAGGATCCCGCGCTGGCCCCGGTGATCACCGACGCCCGCGATTTCAACCTCACCCTCGTGAAGAAGGCGCCCGGGAACCGGGTCGGGTTGCACGATCACCCGACGGTCGAGGTGTTCATGCCGCTGACCGGGCGCTGGGGGGTGTACTGGGGTGACGAGGCCGAGCACGAAGTCGTCCTCGAGCAGTGGGACGTCATTTCCGTGCCGCCGGGCGTGATGCGGGGCTTTCGGAACCTCGGCACCGAGGACGCGTACCTTCTGGCGATCCTGGGCGGGTCGGACGCGGGACACGTGGAGTGGTCGCCGAAGGTCCTGGCCTCGGCCCGGCAGCATGGAGTCGAGCTCGACGAGCACGGGAACGTCACCTCCGTGCGTCCCCGGTAGCCCGTTCTCGCGCGCCTTCGTCGCCGGGGCTCAGGAGACGTCGAAGGGCCTGTCGGCGCCCCCGTCTCTCACGTGGGCCCCGTCACGCTCGGCATCGAATCCTGCCGTTCGCGGCGGGAATAATAGAGATAGGCGCCCACGCTGAAAGAATTCGTCAGCACGGCGATCAGGTTCCAGAGCACCACCGGTCTCGAAGCGATGAGCAAGCCATAGTAGATCCAGAGGATTTGGAAGGCGCCCATGATGGCCGCCATCCTCGGGTGCATTCCCTTGCTTGACCGCCGCTTGAGCATCGCGATCAAGTCCGGCACGGCGGCAAAGGTTGTCCCAAAACCCGCCACAAAGCCGAAGACCTCGGACCGGTGAAACCTGGGAATCAAGAGGCTTTTCGTATCGGTTACTGCCAGGCCCTCACACCCATAGAGCGCGATCAGGCTCAGGCCGAGAAGAACAAGCCACCGGCTGTTGAGGACAACCATGAGTCGCCGCCTTCCTTAAACGTCGCTGAAGCGGTCGCCCTCCCCCACGAGGTTCTGCTCGGGGAGGAGCACCCGCTTGCGTTCGTCGGCGACCACTTTGCCGATGATGGTCGTCTCGAACTGGTGGGCGGCGAACACCTCCGCGAGCGCGCGGAGGATCGCGGGGTCATCCTCGACGATGAGGCAGAACCCGATTCCCATGTTGAAGACGTAGTACATCTCGCGCGCGGGGACGTGCCCCGTCGTCTGGATCAGCTCGAAGATCGGTGGCGGTGAGGGCAGGTTGTCGAGTTGGAAGCCGACCGTCGCCGCGATGCGGGTCAGGTTCAGCAGGCCGTCGCCCGTGATGTGCGCCAGGGCCCGGATGGGGACGGCGCGCTTGAACAGCAGCTCGACCACCGGGCGCACATAGATGTGGGTCGGTCTCAACAGCTCCTCGCCGACGGAACATCCCAGCTCAGGGATGTGCTGGTCTGGCGTGAGCCGGCCCTGGTCGAAGAGCGCCTTGCGGGCCAGCGTGAGCCCGTTGCTGTGGATCCCGTTGCTGCGCACCCCGACGATGACGTCGCCGGGCCTGACCGCGCGCCCGACGATGACCCGGTCGAGGGCGACAAGCCCGGCGCACATGCCCGACAGGTCGAGCCCGCGCCCGGGCTCCTGGCCTTTGACGATGTCGGGAATCTGCGAGATCTCGCCGCCGATGATCGCCACGTCGGCCAGCTCCGCGCCACGGTAGAGCCCTTGCGCGATCTCTTCGAGCACGCGCGGGGTGGCGTGCTCGATGGCGATATAGTCCAGGAACGAGATGGGCTCGGCCCCGACGCAGATGGCGTCGTTCACGTTCATGGCCACGCAGTCGATGCCGATCGTGTCGTAGCGCTGGAGCATCTCGGCGACGAGGACTTTGCTGCCGACGCCGTCGGTGCACAGGGCCAGCCCGACGTTATTGCCCAGATCGACGACGCTGGCGAAGTAGCCGACGTCGAGAACGGGATGGCCGGGCCGCCCGGCCGGGCGGAACTTCTTCGTGCGGTTCACCCAGCCGAGCAAGGCGCTGAGCCCGAGCTGGGTGTTGTCCAGAACTCCCGCGGCCTGATAGCTCAGCGACTTGCCGGGCGCGGAGTCCTTGGCCCTCACGCGCCTAGTCTACACGACCGCGATCGGGATCACGGTCAGCGGTCGGTCACCTTCCGCTTCCACAGCTCCCACGGCCTGGCGTAGGTCCCGGAGACCGCGGCTTCGGCCAGGCGCGCCTCCTCCGGCTCGAGGTAGGTGACGTTCCCCAGCGCGATGGCCTGCTGCTGAAGCCGCGCGTTCAGCTCCATGTAGACGCTGCGGGCCACCGCGTGCTGGATCGTCGGGCCCACCACCACCGCCCCGTGGCCACGCAGGAGCACCGCAGTGTGTCGCCCGAGCGTCTGGGCCAGCGCCCGTCCGAGCGCGGCGTCGCGAACGAGCAGGTCCGTCATTCCGCCGAACTTGCGGATCTCGAAGACGGGCGTGTCCGCGCCGAGAAAGGCCGCCATGTGGTAGATGGGGCGAAGCGGCTGGGAGCTCACGCCGAACGGGATCACCGATGGTGAATGGTGGTGCACGACGGCGTGCACGTCGGGCCGGGCCCGGTAGATCTCCCCGTGGATGAACCGCTCCAGGTAGAGACCGCGGCCCCGCCCGTCCACCGCCACGCTGTCGAGATCGTGCTCGAGGATGTCGGCGGCGGTGACCAGCTCCGGGGCCAGCGCGCGCGACATGAGATAGCGGTTGGCATCGCGGTCGTGCCGGGCGCTCACGTGGCCCCACCCGTCCACCACACCGTGATGGGCGAGGATCCGGTTGGCGGCGACCAGATTTTCGACTAGCGCAGGATCGGCGGGCCCGGGGGACGGCGGTGGCATAGCGTCGAGACGATAGGCGATCCCGGGTGGCTCGGCAAGGCTCTAGAATGTGCTGGCCAAGGAGGCTCCCGAGCATGAAGGCGATGGTGCTCAAAGACTTCGGCAAGCCGCTCTCCTGGGAGGACGTGCCCGAGCCGACGATCGGCCCGCGCCAGGCCCTCGTCCGCTCCCAGGCCAACGGGCTTTGCGCCACCGATCTGAAGATCGTGGACGGGCTGGTGAAGACGGCCAAGACGCCGCTCAGGCTGGGCCACGAAAGCGCCGGCGTCGTCGTCGAGATCGGGAGGGAGGTGGAGTCCGTCAAGCCGGGTGACCGCGTGGTGATGGTCTGCAAGCAGACCTGCGGCCGCTGCCGGATGTGCCGGGCCGGGCACGAGGAGATGTGCCTGAACTCACCGGGGCGGCTGGGATTCGAGATGGACGGAGGGTTCGGCGAGCTCGTCGCGGTTCCCGAGCGCAACCTCGTCAAGGTCGGCCCCCAGGTCTCGATGGAAGCGGCCTCGCTGATCGGGGGAACCCTCGCCTCCCCCCTGCACGCCATCCGCATGGCCCGGGTCGAGCTGGGCGAGACCGCCGTCGTGTTCGGGCTTGGCGGCCTGGGCATCCACGCGCTGCAGATCCTGCGTCACCTGGGAGCGGGCGTGATCGGGATCGACGTGAAGGAGGACAAGCTCGCCAAGGCCCGCGAGCTAGGCGCGCTGCACACCATCGACGCCCGGCACACCGACCCTGTGAAGACGGTGCTCGCCCTCACGAACGGCGTGGGCGCCGACGTGGCCCTGGAGATCGTGGGGGGCGACGCCGTGCCCCCGGTCATCCAGCAGTGCCTGGATCTCTTGCGGCCGGGCGGCCGGCTCGTCATCCTCGGCTATCACTACGGCCAGACGGTCGCTATCGATCCGGCGCGGCTGGTCTACCGATGGCTGCACATCATTGCCTCCCACAATCATTCCGTGCGGGACGTGGCTGATGCCGCCAGTCTGGTGAACGATGGCCGCGTCAAGGCCGTCATCGCCTCCACCGCCCCCATGCGGGAGGCGAACGCGGCCCTGGCCCAGCTCCGGGCGGGGGACCCCATCGGGCGGATCGTCTTGCAGTGGTGAAAAGGAAGTAGACCCGCCGATAGTTGGGCCGCCGGGCCGCGCTCTTTTGTTAAGGTCGGTTCGATGGCGGCGATCGGGCGACGTGTTCACGCGCTTGTCGTGGGCCTGGGGCTCGTGGTAGCGTCGCTCGCGATCACCGCCGGCGTGCTGGAAGTCGCGGTGCGGTGGGTCGATCCGCAAGATTTGCACCGCGACGAGGGGCTCTGGGCGCCCGACCCCGATCGCGCGTTTCGTCTGGCCCCGGGGTTCCGCGGCACCGAGGTTTCCCACGAGTTCCGGATTCCCATCGCCATCAACTCCCGGGGCCTGCGCGACCGGGAGATCGCGCCGACCAGGCCGCCCGGGACGGCGCGGATCCTCGTGGTCGGCGACTCCTTCACCTACGGCAGTGGTGTTGCCGCCGAGGATACGTACCCCAAGCGTCTCGAGCGGCTCCTGGCCGAGCGGGCCGGCGTGCCGGTGGAAGTGATCAACGCCGGCGTGTCCGGTTACGGCACCGCCCACGAGGCGGCATTCCTGCGCGCCGAAGGGTGGGCCTACGAGCCCGCCGTCGTCGTGCTGCAGATGTTTCCCCAGAACGATCTCGACGAGAATCTGGAGCCATTCGGCCGCGAGGTGGTGGACGGCGCGCTGCGCGTGCGCGCCGGCCGGGGGGAGGGACCGGCCTGGCTGCGGCGCGGGCAGGCCGTCGTCCGGGCTCGAAGCCACGCCTACCGGTTTCTTGGAGATCGCTACCATCTGCTGAGGATCCGGCTCGGCCTCGAGCCGTCCCACGCGGCTTCCCTCGGCGTGTATCTCCGGCGCCCGCCCGCGCGGGTGACCGCCGGCTGGGATGCGACGCGCGCCCAGCTCCGTGAGATCGTCGCGATGGGGCGCCAGCATGGCCGGCCGGTTGTCGTGGTGCACGCGCCGGCGCTCGCCGCCCTCGACGACGAAAGGGCGGCGGCCTTTGCCAGCTTCTATCGAGTCGACCGGACGGGGCTGGACTGGGATCGCCCGGGTCGGACGCTGGGCGCGCTCTGCGCGGCGCTCGGCGTGCCCTACCTCGACCTGACCGAGGCCTTTCGGGCCACCGGCCGATCGCGCGAGCTTTACTATGCGCACAATGGGCACTGGAATTCGGCGGGCCATGACCAGGTCGCGCGCTGGCTCCTCGAGGCGCTCGTCGCCGAAAAGGGCGCGTGGCACGAGGCCGGGGCCGGCGTGGTAGGCCGAGCGCCCGCCGGCGCGATGGTCCGCCGGCTTCAGCCCCCCACGCCCAGATAGGTCGTCGTCACCTGGGCGTTGGCGCGCAGCGCGGCGGGCGTGCCCTCGAAGACGATGGTCCCGTGGTCGATCACGTAGGCGCGGTCGGCGAGGGCCAGCGCCATCTCGGCGTTCTGCTCCACGAGCAGCATGCTCACCCGATCGCGTTTGAGCTGATGGATGGTGGAGATCACTGCCTCCACCACGAGTGGGGCCAGTCCCTGCGAGGGCTCGTCGAGCAGCAGCAGCTCGGGGCCGGTCAGCATGGCCCGGGCGATGGCCAGCATCTGCTGCTCGCCCCCCGAGAGGAAGCGTCCCTTGCGGTCCAGCACATCTTGAAGTTTGGGAAAGCGCCCGAGCACGTCGTCGAGCTGCCAGCGGGAGGCGGGCCGCCGCACCATCTCGAGGTTCTCGCGGGCCGTGAGGTAAGAGAAGACCCCGCGCGTCTCGGGAACCAGGGCGATGCCCCGGCGGGAGATCTCGTGGGCGGGCCGGCCGGTGAGGTCGGCCCCTTTGTACAGGATCGCGCCCTTCTGCGGGGGCGTGAGGCCCGTGATGGATCTGAGCGTGGTGGTCTTGCCGGCGCCGTTGCGGCCGAGGAGAGCCACCACCTCGCCCTCGCCCACGTGCAGCGACAGCCCGTGCAGGACGTGGGCCAGCCCGTAGTAGGTGTCGATGGCGCGGACGTCGAGGATCATTCGACCGCGATGCCGCCCAGGTAGGCGCGCCGGACCTCGACGTTGCGCTGGATCTCGGCCGGGGGGCCTTCGGCGATGAGGCTGCCGAAGTGCATCACCGAGATCCGGTCGGAAATGGCCATGATGATGTCCATCTTGTGCTCGATGAGGACGATTGTGTACCGCCCTTTGAGGCTGCGGATCAGCGCGACCATCCGGCGCGTCTCCTCGGGAGAGAGCCCCGCCGCCGGCTCGTCGAGGAGCAGGAGGCGGGGCGTGGCCGCCAGGGCGATGGCCAGCTCCAGTTGTCGCTGCTCGCCGTGGGAGATCTCGCGGGCGAGGTGGACGGCCTTGCCTTCGAGGCCGACCTCGGCCAGCGCCGCCCGCGCCCGATCGCTGAGCTCGGGGTAATGCTCGGCCCGCCGCCAGGCCAGGCCGCGCCAGGAGCCGCGCGCGAAGGCGGCCACCCAGACATTATCGAGGACGCTGAGGGCGGGAAACACGTTGGTACGCTGGAAGGAGCGGGCGATGCCCAGGTGGGCGATCTTCTGAGGCGGGGTGCCCGTGATGTCGCGGCCGTCGAAGAGGATGCGGCCCGCGGTGGGCGGGAGCTGCCCGGTGAGGAGGTTGAAGAGCGTCGTCTTGCCGGCCCCGTTGGGACCGATCACCGAGTGCAGGGTGCCGGCCTCGACCGCCAGGGTGACGTCGTTGACGGCGGTGAGGGCGCCGAACGACTTGGTCAGGTGCTCGGTCCTAAGCAGCACGGCTCGGGCGCCGCCGGCTCACCAGGCGCTCCCAGGCCTCGACCACCCCGCCCCGGAAGAAGAGGACGACGATGACGAAGGCCACCCCGAGCAGGAGCGGCCAGCGCTGCCACATGACGCTGACCGACTCCGACAGCCAGATGAAGATGAAGGCGCCGATGACGGGCCCGTACAGCGAGCCGGAGCCACCAATCAGCGTGCCGAAGACGACGTTGCCCGAGAAGACAAAGCCGATGGCGTCGAGCGGCACGATGCCGAAGAGCATGGCGTAGAGGACGCCGGCCACGCCGGCGAAGGCGCCGCTGATGACGAAGGCCAGGAGCTTGAACCAGCGGGCGTCGTAGCCGATGGCCTGGGCCCGGACCTCGTTCTCGCGGATGCACATCAAGATCTTGCCGAGCGGCGATTGCACGATCCGCCGCATCGCCCACAGCGCGACCAGGAAGAACAGGGTGACGAAAACGTAGTAGATGAGGGGGTTGTTGAGGTCGACGCCCAGGACGCGGGGCCGCGGGATGCCGGGCATCCCGTCCTCGCCGCCCGTGACCGACGTCCACTGGTAGGCGATGAAGTAGAACATCTGGTTCAGCGCGAAGGTGAGCATGATGAAGTACAGGCCCGAGCGCTGCACGCAGAGATAGCCCACCAGCGCCGCCGAAGCCGCCCCCACCAGCAGCCCGATCCCCAGCGCCAGCAGCACGTCGAGGCTCTGGTGCTTGAGCAGGTAGCCCGCCACGTAGGCGGCCGAGCCGAAGAACGTGGCCTGCCCGAACGACAGCAGGCCCGTGTAGCCCAGCATCAAATTCAGGCCCAGGCCGAAGATCGCGAAGATCCAGATCTCGGTGGCCACGGCGTGGCGGACGACGAGCGGGACGAGCACGACGGCGGCGCCGATCGCCAATAGTTGTAGCGGGGGCCGCCTGGCCGGCTCCGACCGAGGGTGGCCTGCTCTAGGTGCGAGTGGCTCCGTCACGCCCGGTCAACCCGCGTCACCGAATTCCGAAGAGGCCCTGGGGTCTCACGAGCAGGACCACCGCCATCACCGCGAAGATGACGGCCACCGAGGCCTCCGTCCACACCAGGGCCACGAGGCTCTGGGCCACCCCGATCATGAGCCCGGCCACGATGGCGCCGGGCAGGTTGCCCAGACCACCCAGGGCCACGACCACGAAGGCGATGCCCAGCATGTCCACGCCCATCAGGGGATTGAGCCCCCGGATAGGCGCGGTCAGCGCGCCCGAGATGCCGGCCAGGTAGGCGCCCAGCGCGAAGGCCGCGGTGAAGAGCCGGTGGACGTCGATGCCGAGCAGCGAGACCATCTCCCGGTTCTCGATGCCTGCCCGCATGATGGCCCCGTAGCGCGTCTTCTCGAAGAAGAGCCAGGCGCCGAGCACGAGGAGGCCAGCCATCACCATGACGAACAAGCGGTACTTGGGGTAGACGGTCAGACCCAGGTCCACTCCGCCGCGGAGAATCGGCGGCGGAAGCTGGCTCATCCCGATCGGGCCCCAGACGAGGATGATGCCTTCGGTGATGATGAGCGAGAGCCCGAATGTCAGCAGGAGCTGGTAGTCGTGGCCAGCCCGGTAGAGTGGGCGGATGCCGGCATACTCGACGACGATCCCCAGCGCGGCCACCCCCAGCGGTGCCAGCACCAGGGCCAGCCAGAAGTTGTCGATGATCGTGAGGGTGGTGGCCAGCAGGTACGCGCCCACGGCGAACATGGCGCCGTGGGCGAAGTTGGGGATGTTGAGGACGCCGGTGATGATGGCCAGGCCGATGCCCATCAGGGCATAGAGCATGCCTGTGGCGACGCCGTTCAGCACCTGGGTGAACAGCAGGCTCGCGTTCACGGGGCGACGACTCGGGCCCGGCGGCTAGAGCGCCCCGATGTCCTTACAGGTGCTGTACTCGGCCGGCAGCGGTGTCGACCCCGTGGCGATGATGTCCGCGAAGTCCATCGCGTGCTTCATCTGGTCCTTCTTCTTGCAGCGCATGAAGAAGAACGGCCTGAGGGTCTGGTGCGTCTTCGCGTCAACGCGCATCCGACCCACGAGATCATCGACCTCGAGCCCCTCCAGGGCCTTGATCACTTCGACGTGGTCGGTGGACTTGGCGCGGTCCATGGCGTGCAGCACCATGCGGGTCATGCCGTAGGCGGCGGCTGGTGCGTACCCGGGCGGGTTGCCGTGCTTGGCCTGGTAGTTCTTGGCGAACGTCTTGGCCACTGGCGTGTCCGCCGTGTAGTAGAAGTTCGAGCCCACCCAGATGTTCTCGCGGATTTCGGGCGCGAGCTGGACCAGCTCCTCGACCCCGGAGGACCAGGTCATGATGAGCGGGATCTTCGGGGTCAGGCCGAAGTTGAAGATCTCGCGGGCGCCGGTCACGGCGTCGAGTCCGAAGTTGATCATGGCCACCACGTCGGGCTTGTTGCCGGCGGCTTTGGTCACGTAGTTGGAGAACTCGCGCTCGCCCAGCGGGTGGCGGTCGGCGCCCACGAACTCCAGGCCGTGCGTCTTGCCGACCTCCTTGATGTACTTCTCCACCGACCAGCCGAACGCGTAATCGGCCACCAGCAGGTGCCAGCGCTTGGCCTTGGGGTTGGCCTTCATGAAGGTGTCCACCACGGTCTTGGCCGCCGTGTAGGGACTGGCCGCCCACTGGAAGGAGTAGCGGTGGCAGCGGGAGCCCGCGATGTCCTCGGTGCCGCCGCTGAAGTAGTGCAGGACCTTCTTGCGCTTGGCCACCTCGGAGACAGCCAGGGCCACCCCCGACGACCAGGGGCCGATGATGTACTTGGCGCCCTCGCCGTCGACGGCCTCCTCGGCCCGCCGGGTCGCGCCGGCCGCCTTGGTCTCGGAGTCACGGGTGATGTACTTGATGGCGCGGCCCTGGGCTTTCATGCCGCGCTCGTCGAGGGCCATCTTCATCCCGCGGTCGAGGATGGGCCCCACGTCGGCAAAGGCCCCGGTGAAGGGCCAGAGACCGAGCATGACGACCTCGCGGGACTGGGCCGACAGCACCGCGGGCCCGCCCGTCACCGCGGCTGCGCCCGCCGCGCTAGCGGTGAGCTTCAGGAAGCCACGCCGCGTCACCTGAGCCATGGGTGAACCTCCGCGTGAGGGGAGAACGTCGGCGCGATCCCGTATCGCGCGACCGGGATGGTAGCACAGGGCGGCGTTCTGCGGACGCTCCACCCCCTGCCGCCGGAGCGACAGGGGGTGGACTCATCGGCGCGGAATCAGCGAGGCATGGCTCCGGGGCGCAGCAGCCAGTAGTAGACGGTGTGCTCCCGGCCGTTGACCTGCAGCTTCGCGGTCTGGTCCGGCTTCCAGTCGCCCATGTCGAAATCATGCGAGACGATCCGCGTGCCCGGGCGCAGCTCGGCGAAGAGCTTGGGGCGCAGCTTGAGATTGAGCGACTGCAGCAGGTACAGCGTGACGACCGTAGCCTCCTTCAGATCGGCCTCGAAGAGGTCGCCCTGGACGAAACGCACGCGCTTGTCCACACCGGCCTTGACCGCGTTCTCGGTGGCCTCGCGGACACGGTCGGGGTCGATGTCGTAGCCGACGCCCCGTGCGCCGTACACCTTGGCGGCGGTGATCAGGATTCGGCCATCGCCCGAGCCGAGATCGTAGACGACGTCGTTCTTGGTGACCTTGGTGAGCTTGAGCATCTCGTTGACGACGGGCTGGGGCGTCGGCACGTACTGCACGTCGGGTTCGCGGACCTTCTGCTGGGTCGGGGCCTGCCCCAGGGCGTTCGTGACGGCGACGGCCACGATAAGCACGAGGGCGAGCGAGAGCTTGACTGATCTCATGGCGAATTCTCTCCCGGGTTATGACTGGCGGTGCGGCCAGCCGTCAGGCGCATCACGAGCACGCCAGTGGCCAGGACCACGAGCCCCACCACGGCACCGACCCCGGCATATCTCACGCTCGAGTAGAGCAGGTAGGCCGCGACCACACAGAAGACGACGGGGGTCACGGGATAGCCGGGGACGCGGAAGGGGCGCAAATGATTGGGGTCCGACCGACGAAGAACGATGAGCGAGGCGACGGTCAACAGGAAGAAGAACCAGAAGACCGGCGCGGTGTACTCGACCATGGTTTCGAAGCCCCGGCGTGTGAGCGCGCCGAGCAGGACCAGCGCCCCGGCGATCGCGCCCTGGACCAGCACCGCGTTGGCCGGGGTGCCGGTACCGGTATTCCAGTGGCCGAGGAAGCGGAACGCGGGAACGTCGCGTCCCAGCGCGAAGGCGCTGCGGGCGCCCGTGAGCACGGCGGCATTTGCCGACGTGAAGGCGGCGATCGCGACGAGCAACGCCATCACGCCCGCTCCGGCCGGACCTATGGCCCTGGCCATGAGATCCGCCGCCACCGCCTGAGAAGCCGCGGTGCCGGACAGCCCCAGGCTGCGCAGGTAGACGAGGTTGAGGCCCACGTAGAGCACGGTGACCAGGACGATGCTCACAACCAGGGCGCGAACCATGTTCCGGGCCGGATCCCGCACCTCGGCCGAGACGTAGGCCGCCTCGTTCCATCCCCCGTACGTGAGCAGCACGAACACCATCACCAGACCCAGGCCCGACGGCGTGACCGCGGCCGCGGCGCCGCTCGCGGGGGGAGCCGGATCGACCACGAGGCCGGCCCCGGCAACGAGCAAGACACCGAGGACCTCGAGCACGGTGAAGACATTCTGGGTCGCCTTGCTGTGGCGGATCCCGAGGACGTTGATGCCGGTCAGGAGCGCGATCGCCAGGGCCGCGCAGATCGCGGGTCCGAACTGGCCCAGGGGCAGCAGGGCCGCCACGTAGTCGCCGAGGACGAACGCCAGAAGGGCGATCGATCCCGGCTGGATGACGCTGATGCGGGCCCACCCGAAGAGGAACGACAGGCGGGGGCCGAAGGCCCGGTGCAGGAAGTGATAGTCACCGCCCGGGTGCGGATAGCTCGTGGTGAGCTCGGCATAGCAGAGGGCGCCCAGGAGCGAGATGAGCCCGCCGGCGAGCCAGGCCAGCACCACGAGGGTTTCGGTGCCGGCGAAGGCCGCCACCGGTGAGGGGGTGCGGAAAATGCCGACGCCGATGACGGTACCGACGATGAGCGCGATCGTGTCCCGAAGGCTGAGGGTGGGTCGCGGGGCCGCCAGCGCGGAAGGAGCCGTCGTGATCGACGAGGCGGGTAGGCCAGCCACGGGGGGTAATGGTACCGCAACCGGAAAGCCCCCGCCGGAGGGGGGGTTAGGGGAGGCGGATCAGACGGACCGCCGGACCAGGGACCAGCCGCGTTCCCGGATCTCGGCGTCGACGGCGGGCCGAGCTCGGCGGTCGACCCCGCGCCGGTCGCCCGCATGGGGCAGCTCCTGGGGTCTGCGATTGAGGCCCGACCGGCGCTCGAGGACGACCTCCACGTCGTGCTCCCGGGCAAAGGCCGTCTTCAGTGCCTCGAAGAGATCCATCCTGTCTGCACGCACGATGAAGATGAGCCGGTCCATAGCCGCCCGCCGGGCATCCTAACGCAGAGCCGGGCCCGAATGCGAGAGGGTGCGCGCGGCGGTCACGATGGCGGACCGGCCGATTCCGAAGCGCTCGAGCAGCGCCAGCGGCGGCCCGCTGCGCGGGACTTCGCGCACGGCGAGGCGGTGCACGCGAACCCCCGCCGGTCCCACCGCTTCCTGGACGGCATCGCCCAGGCCGCCCTCGGGGTAGTGGTCCTCCACCGAGAGGATGGCGCCGCCGGTGGCCCGGGCCGCCGCGATCAACGCCGCGGCGTCCACGGGCTTGACCGAGTAGAGGTCGATGACGCGCACAGAAAGGCCGGCAGCCCGGAGCTCGTCGTGGGCGGCGAGCGCCTCGTGGAGCGTGATGCCGGCGGCGACGATGGTGAGCCGGTCCTGGGCGCTTTCCCGGAGCACCTTCAGGCCGCCGATACGAAACGCCTCGCCGGCGCCGTACACCGGCGGTGTCGCCATGCGGGTGGTGCGCAGGTACACCAGGCCCTGCTGGCGAGCGGCCAGCTCGACACAGCCGTGGGTGGACACCCCGTCGGCCGGGTACAGGACAACGGCGCCCGGCACCGCGCGGAAGAGCGCGAGGTCCTCGAGCCCCATCTGTGAGGGCCCGTCTTCGCCGATGCTCACCCCGGCGTGAGAGCCACAGAGCTTCACGTTGCTGCCCGAGATGCCCGCCATCCGGATCTGGTCGGCGGCGCGCGTGAAGAAGCAGGCGAACGTGGAGGCGAAGGGTATCAAGCCCTGGGCCGCCAGCCCCGCCGCCATGCCGACCATGTTCTGCTCGGCGATGAACGCCTGCACGAACCGCTGCGGATAGGCGGCGGCGAACTTCTCGGCGAAGGTCGAATTTTTCACGTCGCCGTCCACGGCCACGAGCCGCGGCTCGTGGGCGCCCACGCGCACCAGCGCGTCCCCGTAGGCCTGACGGGTCGCGACGGAGCCGGGGGGCACGGGGGCGGGGACGGACTCGCGCGAGGGGGCGGCACCCGCGGGCGGCGATGCTCGCCGGCGCGGCCGCGGCATCGAGGGCGCGGGCAGGTGATGCAGGCGCTGCTCCAGGCGCTCGATCGCGCGCGCGGCGGCCTCGGGCGGCAGCGCCCTGCCGTGCCAGCCGTCCAGGCCGTCCACGCTTTCGATACCTCGACCCTTCACCGTGCGGGCCACGATCGCGCTCGGGGCGTCTCGTCCCCGCTGGGCCCACTGAACGGCCTTCACGATAGCGCCCATGTCGTGGCCGTCGACGAGGTGCACTCGCCACCCGAAGGCGGCGAATCGGCGCCGATAGGGCTCGAGATCGTGGCCGTGCATGGTGGGTCCGGACTGGCCGAGCCCGTTGACGTCGACCACGGCGACGACCTGAGCCAGGCGCAGGTGTGCCGCCAGTTGGGCCGCCTCCCACACCGAGCCTTCCGCGATCTCTCCGTCGCCGAGCAGCACCCAGGCGCGGCTGTCACCGCCAGCCATCCGGGCCCCCAGGGCGAGCCCGACGCCGACCGACAGCCCTTGCCCCAGCGATCCCGTGGCCACATCGACAAAGGCCAGGCGCGGTGTGGGGTGCCCCTCGAGGTCGCTGTCGAGCCGGCGCAGAGTGGGGAGAGCGCCGCGTGCCAGCAGGCCGGCCTCGGCCCAGGCGGCGTAGAGCAGCGGGGCGGCGTGGCCCTTGCTCAGCACGAACCGGTCGCTGCCGGGCGCGCGGGGCCCTTCCGGCGCTACCCGGAGGGCGGTGAAGAAGATCGCCGCCACGAGGTCGGCGGCCGAGGCGCAGCTTGTGGGATGGCCGCTGCCGGCCGCCGTGGTGGCACGGATGCACTCGATCCGCAGCCGTGTCGCGACGTCCTCCAGGGCGCGGATGCCAGGGGCGACTATCCCTTCAGCTCCTTCTTCAGCTCGTTGAGGAACCGCCAGTCGGTGCCCTGGGCGATGATCTTTTGCGGGCTCGACTTGATCATCCCCGCTTCGTGCAAACGCAACGCGTAGAAACGGAGGGTGTCCTCGGGGTTGAAGTCGCGCCACCGATTGTAGGGGATCTCTTTGAGGACCTGCCGCATAAGGTCGTATTTCTTGGTGCGGCCGCTGTCCACCAGCAGCCGCGATGCCCGATCGGGCTCGACCGCGCACACATCCGTTCCCTTCATGATGGCGCGCAGCGCGCGCTTGGTGGCCACCGGGTGCTTCTGAACGAACTCCCGGTTGGCGGCCACCATGCAGCAGAAGTACTGTGACCACGGGCGGTCAATCGTGCTGTTGACGAGGACGTGACCGATCTGGCGCGCGCGAAGCTCCTGGGGGTCCGGCGGGAAGCCCATGAAGGCATCGATCTTTCCCTGGCGGAGCAGCTCGATCGACGTGGCCGTGGGATGGGTGACCCAGATCACGTCCTTGCCTGGATTGAGGCCCACGTAGGCCAGCATGCTGGAGAGAAAGACGTGCTCCGGCCCTTCGATGGCTCGGATGGCGATGGTCTTACCCTTCAGCTCCCGAAGCGTTCGCAGCGGCTGCGCGGTGAACAGCTCGTAGCACCCGGGATGCACCCCGGCCAGGATGGTGATGGGGCTGCCACGATCCAGTTGCACGACGAGGCGCGCCGAGAAGTGGAGGTTGAGATCGACCTCGCCCGTGGCGATGGCTTCGGCGATATCCTGGGGCCCTGGCTTCTTGAGATAGATGACCTCGGTGAATCCCTCGCCGCGCAGGAGCTCCTCGGCCACGTACTGCGGAGCCTGGCACATGCTGGGGGTTTGCACCAGCCTGATGCGCGTGGTCTCGGGCGGCGGCTCGGCCGCAGTGGTCTCCGGTCGCACAGCGAGCAGACCGGCCGTTCCGACGAGCGTGAGGCCTCTGACGAAGTCGCGGCGAGTACAGCTCATGGAATCGCTCCTATTCTTTCGGGGGGAGGCGGGGCAGGCTACCCGTCAAGGCATCAGCCCACTTCCCACACAGCGCCGGCCCCGGGCATACTGTACGGGCTTGGTGGGCGGAATGCGAGAGTGGCGAAACTGGCAGACGCGCTGGACTTAGGAGTCTCTGCCAACTCGACGCCTACTAGATACTCCCAACGAGCCCCATACCCCACCGCTGCCCGTTGTGGTGGGGGTTGGGGTCGGTTGGGTGTAGTTCCCACACAAAGCCCGCACAGTTTCCATTCCTGCCCGCTGGTCGTTGTCATTCTCGGGCGGCGCGTCGTATCAACGTACCCAACT
>DATIAY010000088.1:0-3729 GCA_035457825.1 Candidatus Methylomirabilota bacterium | reverse complement strand
GGCCTTCCGTCCCTTGGTCGCCGCCTGACCTCGCGGCCAGCGTCCGGGCCCCCGCACACCGCGGCGAAACAATGGTATTTCTCGCCGGCTCGATCGACTGGACCTAGGTCGTATGGCGTTCGGAGGCAGCCGGAGCGATGGTATGCGCGTCCGGGCCGGACAGCGATGGTTGTCCGCGTCCGGGACCCAGGGCCGTGGGAGCGGGCGAGCGACGACGGAGCCGGCGCGAGATCGACGAGATGGAGATGAATTCCGACGGGGTCGTGTACGTGGTGGACGATGACGCCGGGATCCGCAAAGCCCTCGGGCGCCTCTTCCGCTCGGTGGGCCTGGACGTCCTCACGTTCCCGACGGCACAGGCGTTCATCGACACCGCCCCGCCCCACCGGCCCGCCTGCCTTGTGCTCGACGTGCGGCTGCCCGGTCTCGGCGGCCTCGACCTCCAGTCACGCCTCGGACCGGACCAGCAAACCCTCCCCGTCGTCTTCATCACGGGCTACGGGAACGTGCCCATGAGCGTTCGCGCCATGAAGGGCGGCGCCGTCGACTTCCTGCAGAAGCCCTTCGAGGATGAGGATCTCCTGGCCGCCGTCCGCCGCGCGCTAGCGCTCAGCCGTCGCGCCGTGGCCGAGAGCGTCACCCGGGCCGACATCCAGCAGCGCCTCGATACCCTCACGCGGCGGGAGCGCGAGGTACTGAAACTAGTGGTGACCGGCATGCTGAACAAGCAGATCGCGTCCGAGCTGGGCGCGGCCGAGAAGACCATCAAGGTCCACCGCGGCCGCGTCATGCACAAGATGAAGGTGACCTCGGTGGCCGAGCTGGTCCGGATCACCGAGATGGCCGGCCTCGACACCCGGGCGGCGCCGGGCCGGCTGAGACCCGCGAGCACGGGTCTGGCGGATCCCGATACGCACAAGGTCCCATAGCCGGCAGCACGCGTGCCCGGCATGCTCGCGACGTCGGGTTCTGGGAGGGAAACGATGCTGAGCCTGGGCGTGACGCGTCAGTTCCCGAGAGCACTGGAGCGAGGCCTGGCGGCGATCGCGCTGCTGGCGGTGGCCGCCGGCTGCGATTCCGGCGGCGTCAAGGAAGCGAAGGAGACCACGCCGGCGCCGCCCACCGCCACCGTCATCGTCACCGAGGTCTCGCAGCGAGACGTGCAGGTGTCCGGCGACTTCGTCGCGCGCACGGAAGCGGTGCCGACCGTGGACATCCGCGCCCGGGTGGCCGGGGTGCTCGAGGAGGTCCGGTTCAGAGAGGGCTCCGCGGTCAAGCAAGGCCAGGTGTTGTTCGTCATCCAGCAGGACGAGTACAGGGCCGCGCTGCAGTCCGCTCGTGCCCAGCAGGCCAAGGCCCAGGCCGACCTCACGCGGGCCAGGGACGTCTCGATCGTCGATCGCAGTCGCGCGCAGCTCGACCGGGCCAAGGCCGACCTCGGCAAGGCCCGGCAGGATGTCGCCCGCTATCGGCCGCTCGTCCAGGAACAGGCGATCCCGCAGCAGGACCTCGACACCGCCCTGTCGGCCGAGCAGGTGGCGGTGGCCGCGGTCGAGGCGGCGGAGGCCGCGCTGCGGGACACGGCGCTGCAGCAGCGCACCGCCATCCAGCTGGCCGAGGCGGCGGTGGAGTCCGCCAAGGCGGCCGTGACCCAGGCCGAGTTGAATCTCGGCTACACCGTCATCGAATCGCCGATCTCGGGAATCATCAGCAAGCTCGCGGTGGACCGGGGCAACCTCGTCGGCAAGGGGGAAGCCACGTCCCTGGCCACCGTGTCCGCCATCGATCCGATGTACGTGGACTTCTCCGTCCCGGAAGCCGATTACCTCCGGCTGGTCAAGCGGCTGCCGGCGCTCGGCCGCGGCGAGCTGATCCCGGACCGGCAGCAGCTGCCCACGCTGCAGCTGCTCCTCGCCGATGGCACCACGTTCCCGCACAAGGGCCGGCCGGTGTGGATCGATCGGGCCATCGACCCGAAGACGGGGACCATTCAGGTCCGAGCGCAGTTCCCCAATCCCGAGAAAGTCCTGCGCGCGAGCCAGTTCGGGCGGGTGCGCGCGGTCGTCGAGGAGCGGCGCGGCGCGATCCTGGTTCCCCAGGTGGCGGTACAGGACCTGCAGGGCGCCAAGACGGTTCTCGTGGTCGGCGAAGGCGACAAGGTGGCGCTGCGCACCGTGACGCTGGCCGAGCCGTACCAGGACTTCTACATCGTGACCGCCGGGCTCAAGCCCGGGGAGCGCGTCATCGTGGAGGGCATCCAGAAGGCCCGGCCGGGAATGCAGGTGAAGGCCGAGCTGAGGGCGGCGGCGGCCGCCAAGCCGGAGCCCGCCAAGGCTCGGGCGCCGGCGACGACGCCTCCGGCCGCCTCCCCCGCCACGAAGCCGAAGAGCTGAGGCCGAGCGAACCGTGGCCGAGTTCTTCATTCGCCGCCCGATCGTCGCCATCGTCATCGCCATCCTCACCGTGCTGCTGGGGACCTATTCGCTCATGCGGCTCAGCTTCGAGCAGTACCCGTTCCTGGCGCCGCCGACCATCCGGGTCACCGCCAACTACCCTGGGGCCTCCGCGGTGGCGGTGGAGCAGTCCGTGGCCACGCCGGTCGAGCAGGAGGTCAACGGCGTGGACCGGATGATCTACATGAAGTCCTCGAACACCAGCGACGGGCGCATGCAGCTCGACGTGAACTTCGAGGTCGGCGTCGATCAGGACACGGCCAACGTGCTCACCCAGAACCGGGTCTCCTCCGCCCAGGCCCGCCTGCCGCAGGAGGTCGTCGCTCAGGGCGTCACCGTGAAGAAGCAGAGCCCCAGCATTCTCATGCTGATCTCGCTCCACTCCCCGGGCGAGAGCTACGACGCGAACTTCCTGATCAACTACGCCTCGATCAACCTGCGCGACCAGATTCTGAGAATTCCCGGCATCGCCCAGGTCGATCTCTTCGGCGGCACCGACTACGGCCTGCGCATCTGGCTGCGGCCCGACAAGCTCGCCAAGCTGGGCATGACCCCGTCCGACGTGATCTCGGCGATCAAGGAGCAGAACCTCCAGGCCCCGGCCGGCCGGATCGGGCAGGCCCCGACACCCGTCGATCAGGCGTTCACCTTCACCGTGAGCGCGCCTGGCCGTCTCGTGACCCCCGAGGAGTTCGAGAACATCATCATCCGCGAGGCTGCCACCGGCACCCCCGTACGCATCAAGGACGTCGGGCGCGCCGAGCTCGGCAGCCAGGATTACAACTCCTTCGGCCGGCTGAATGGCAAGCCCTCCGGCGCGATGGCGGTCTACCTGCTCCCCGGCGCGAACCAGCTCCAGGCGTCCGAGACGATCTACAAGACCATGGCCAGGGCCAAGGGCCTGTTCCCGCCGGATCTCGATTACACGATCGTCTACGACACCACGCCGGCGGTCCAGGCGTCGATCCACGAGATCGTGAAGACCTTCGTCGAGGCGCTGATCCTCGTCACCCTCGTGGTCTTCATATTCCTGCAGAATCTCCGCGCGACCATCATCCCGCTCCTGACCGTGCCCGTCTCGATCATCGGCACGTTCATCTTCTTCCCGCTGCTCGGCTTCTCCGTCAACACGCTGTCGATGTTCGGCCTCGTGCTGGCGATCGGCATCGTGGTGGACGACGCGATCGTCGTCGTCGAGGCGGTCATGCACCACATCGAGCACGGGATGAGCCCGCGCGAGGCGACGGTGCAGGCCATGAAGGAAGTGTCGGCGCCG
>DATIAY010000087.1:0-21177 GCA_035457825.1 Candidatus Methylomirabilota bacterium | reverse complement strand
CCCCCCCCCCCACTTCATGGTCTGATTTCTTGCACTCTAGCCGCCGCGCTCCCACCCGGGCATGGTGGGGGTCGTGGCGCTCTACACCGCACGACAACTCCTGCTCCTCTTTGCGCTGCTCGGCGCGGCGGCCGTCGGGCTCGCCATCCGGGAATGGCGCGCCACCTACCCTGAACTGGCGGACCGCCTCGAGGGCGTCGACAGGCGGCCCGAGACCAATACAGGCCGAAGTGTCGACAGGCGCACCGACCCCGAGCACACGCTGCCCGCGGCCGACCCTGGGCCAGTCGACCTCAACAGCGCGACGCCGGACGACCTCGCACGCTTGCCCGGAGTCGGGCCATCACTGGCGGCGCGCATCGTGGAGCGCCGGCAGTCGGGCGGCACCTTCCGCTCGATCGAGGACCTGCGAAGGGTAAAGGGAATCGGCTCCGTTAAGCTGGAGCGCCTGCGTCACCTCGTGACCATCGTCGAGTGAGATGCCGTGGCTGCGCGTCCCCCTGGTCCCGGTGGCGCTGGCCTTCGCCAGCGGGATCGCGCTACAGCCCTGGCTGCCAGCAGCCGTTGCCTGGCCGATCCTGATCGCGGCGCTGGCCTGGGGCGCGAGCCTCGCCATCCTCGGCCGACCTGCCGGGGCGGCCGCGGTGTTGATCGTCGGCGTGGGGGTCGCGGGCGCGCTGCGAGCCACACCCCTTCCGACACCGCCAGACCACGTGGCCCGTCTCGCCCTGCCGGTGACAGCCCGGGTCGAGGGCCGCCTCGTCGCCGAGCCGCTTCGCCTGGCGCCCGAGCGGGCGCGCCTGCTCGTCGACGCCGAGCGGTTGGGGGGCGAGTCCCGCACCGGGCGGATTCGTCTCACCGCCTATGGCGCCGGCCTTCCTTCCCTGACGTCGGGTCAGCGCGTCGATGTGGAGGCTCGCCTTCACCCGGCCGGCGGATTCCGCAACCCCGGTGGCTTCGACTACGCGGCCCACTTGCGGCGTGAGGACATTCTGGTAGTCGGCAGCGTCCGCGCCGAGCGCCTCATCGCCGGCGCGCCGGTCGAGCCTTCGTGGCCGCGCAAGATCAGGTCGGCCGCACGGGCGGCGATCGCGGGAGCGTTGCCGCCGGCCTCCGCGGCACTGCTCACCGGACTCCTGCTCGGGGATCGGGCGGATCTGCCCGCCGATATCGATGAAGCGTTCAGGCGTGCGGGCGTCTACCACGTGCTAGCGGTCTCCGGCTTCAACGTAGCTTTAGTGGCAGGCTCGGTATGGGCGCTGTTGACGCTGGTGCGCGTGGGCCGCCGGGGGGCGGCGGTAGGCGCCATCGTGGGCGTGATTGGCTTCGCGCTTGTCGTGGGCCCGGAGCCTTCCGTCCTCCGGGCCGTCGTCATGGCACTTCTCGTTCTGGGCGCCCTGCTGCTCGAGCGTGAGGCCTCAGTGCTGAACAGTCTGGCCCTGGCGGCCCTGCTGATCCTCGCGGCGCGCCCGGGCGATCTGCTCGAGCCAGGGTTTCAGCTGTCGTTCGCCGCCACCGCCGGAATCGTCCTGGCGCCGCTGCCACGCGGCTGGCTGGCTGCCGCGCTCGGCGTGAGCGTGGCCGCGCAGCTCGCCGTTCTGCCCGTCACGCTCGTTCACTTCAACCAGTTCTCCCTCGTCGGCCCTCTCGTCAATCTGGCCATCGTACCCGTGGCCGGGCTGTCGACCGTGCTCGGGCTCGCCGGGGGGAGCATCGCGTTCGCCACCGAGACGGTAGGCGCGCTCTTCTTGCACGCCACGTGGCCACTCTTGCTGCTGCTCCGCTGGACCGCCGCCGTGGCGGCGTCCGTCCCGGGCGCGCTCGTGCACCTGCCGGCGCCGCCCGGGAGCGCTATCCTCGCCTACGTGCTCGGCCTAGCCGGTGCCCGTCTGGCCTGGCACCTGCGCGAAACTTCGCCGAGCCGGGCGCGCCGGGTGGCCACCGGCGCCGGCCTGCTGCTCGGTCTGGCCCTGATCGTCGCCCTCTGGCCCCTGGCCCGCCCGGCCGACGGCCGGCTCCGTGTGACGATCCTCGACGTGGGCCAGGGCGACGCGATCGTCGTGGAAACGCCCGATGGTCGCGCGCTGCTCATCGACGCCGGGCCGGGGGGACCGCTGCGCCTCGATACCGGCGAGCGGGTGGTCGCGCCGTTCCTGTGGAACCGCGGCATCCTGACTCTCGCGGCGGCCCTCACCACCCACGATGACCAGGACCACGCCGGCGGAATGCCGGCCGTCCGACGCCGCTTTGCCATCGCCGAGGAATGGACGATCGCGGCGCCCGGGGGCCTCCGGTGGATCGGTGGCGTGCCCGTGCTCCGGATCGCGCCCGCCGCCGAGCCGCTGGCGCAGCGACGCAACGAGCAGACCCTCGTCCTGCGTGTCGAGCACGGGCTCGCCTCGTTCCTGCTGGCCGCCGACATGACAGCGGCGGCCGAGCGCGAGCTGCTGGCCACGACGCATCCTCTGCAGGCCACGGTGCTCAAGGTCGCCCATCACGGCTCGCGCCACGCCAGCACGGCCGCGTTCCTGGCCGCGGTCCGCCCGGCCTTCGCCGTGATCTCGGTGGGTCCGCGCAACTCGTATGGCCATCCCGCCCCGGAGACCCTGGCCCGACTGCAGGCCGTCGGTGCCCATATCTACCGCACCGACCGAGACGGCGCGGTCGTGTTCGAGACCGACGGCCGGTCCCTCACCGTAACCCGCTGGGCCACGGGGGCTACCGAGCGCTACTGCCTTGACCCCGAGGTCATTTGCTGATGATCTATGCCCGTGGCCCGGGTAAACGAGCACTATGCGAAGTTGAAGAGCAGCTACCTCTTCAGCGAGATCGCGCGGCGGCTGAAGGCCTTCCAGGCCGCGCACCCGGAGGCCCGCCTGATCCGGCTGGGAATCGGCGATGTCACCCAGCCGCTAGCCCCCGCCATCGTACGCGCGCTGCACGAGGCCGTGGACGAGATGGCCCGGAGCGAGACCTTCCGCGGGTACGGGCCCGAGGCCGGATACGAGTTCCTCACCGACCTGATCGTCGAGCGGGACTACGCCCCCCGTGGCGTCCGGCTGAGCCCGGACGAGATCTTCGTGAGCGACGGCGGCAAGCAGGACACCGGCAACATCCAGGAGATCTTCGCCCCGGAATGCGTGGTGGCAGTGATGGATCCGGTGTACCCCGTCTACGTCGACAGCAACGTCATGGCGGGACGGGCCGGCGCTCCCGACGCCAGCGGCCGCTATGCCGGCATCGTCTACCTGGCCTGCACGGCCGAGAACGACTTCCAGCCCGCGCTGCCCGCGCGCCCCGTTGATCTCATCTATCTCTGCTACCCCAACAACCCGACGGGGGCGGTGATGACGGTTCCCGCGCTGCGCCGCTGGGTCGACTACGCCCGACGCCAGGGCGCGGTGATCCTGTACGACGCGGCCTACGAAGCGTACGTCCGCGACCCGGGCGTCCCCCGCTCGATCTACGAGGTGGACGGCGCCCGCGAGGTGGCCATCGAGTTCCGCTCGTTCTCGAAGAACGCGGGTTTCACCGGCGTCCGCTGCGCCTTCACCATCGTGCCCAAAGAGCTCACCGGGCGGAGCGCCTCGGGCGAGCGGGTGAGCCTCAATCCGCTCTGGTTCCGCCGCCAGTCCACCAAGTACAACAGCGTGCCCTACATCGTGCAGCGGGCCGCGGCGGCCGTCTACACGGACGAGGGAGCCCATCAAGTCCGCGAGCAGATCGACTTCTACCTGACCAACGCGCGGATCGTCCGCGAGGGCCTCAGCGCGGTCGGGCTCACGGTCTACGGCGGCCGGAACGCACCCTACCTGTGGGTGAAGACGCCGCCCGGGCTCGACTCCTGGAGCTTCTTCGACAAGCTCCTCAATGAGACCCACGTGGTCGGCACACCGGGCGCGGGGTTCGGCCCCAGTGGCGAGGGTTACTTACGATTGACGGCCTTCGGGGGCCGCGAGGCAACGGAAGAGGCGATCGAGCGCATCAAGAAGCGGCTGAGTGTCTAGAAAGATGGGGGGCCCCGAATGGCCCCCCATACCCCCCAACGCTCGGAGCGCCCCGGCACAGCCGGGACGCTCCTCGATCCCATCCCTCCCTGCGCTCGGAGCGCCCCGGCACAGCCGGGACGCTCCTCGATCCCCATCCCTCCCTGCGCTCGGAGCGCCCCGGCACAGCCGGGACGCTCCTCGATCCCTCAGCAGCTCTTAGAAATACTCGAAGGCCGCGGGCGTCCGTTCCATACGCACGCGCAGGTCGGCCATGAAGACCAGGTAGGGATGCGCCCCGAGCGCGACCAGCCGATCGCGGTCGAAGTCGCGCAGGGCGGCCCGACACTCCTCCTCGAGCCCGAGCTCCCGCATCGCCGCCTCTCGGTCAGCCACGAAGCGGGACAGGAAGGCTGCGTCGGACTTGAGCAGGAACAGGCACCGGTTGAGCGGGTAGGCCCCAGCCGGGGGAAAGAAGTAGTGCGTGCTCATCGAGCCGATCCCGCCGGCTGGATCGGCCAGATGACGATCGCGTTGCCGTGGTGCCAGGACGGCTCGTAGCATAGGACGTCGGCCCGCGCCCCGCCTACCGCCCCCAGCAGCGTGATCCAGGTCCGCAGCTCCACGTTGCCCGCCTTGTCGAGCTCCTCACCGGTCAATCGCGCCGTCTCGGCGCCTCGGCCCTCGGCAAGCGTGGCCAGCAGCTGCCGGTCCCATTCGAAGTCCGGTGATGCGTAACGGTCGGTCCCGGGGTAGTGGGACATTCCCCCGGAAGCCAGAACGGCCACGCGCTCGGGGCGCGCGTCGAGGATCTCGCGCAGCGCCCGGCCCCAGGCATAACACCGCCGGGGCGTGGGCTGCGGGGGCAGGTACACGTTCACGTACAGCGGCACGATGGGGACAGCCGGCTCGGGACCGGCGAAGTGCAGCGGCACGTAGAACGCGTAATCGAGCCGGATATCCTGGCTGTAGGCGAGATCGAACTCTCGCTCGATCCCCTGCTGGAGGATGGCCCGGGCCAGCGGCTCGTGGACCGGGAAGGTGTAGGCGTACCGACCGAACTGGCCCGACACGCTGGCGCCGGCGTAGACCGCGAAGGCCGGGACGGCGTCGAGGAAGAAGCCCTCGATGTGATCCCCGGCCAGCACGCAGATGGCGTCGAGCCGCGCCTCGGCGAGGAGGCCCTTGACCCGCTGGTAGGCGGTGTGCACGCGGAGCACGAGGGCCCGGTCCTCCGTCTCCGGTCGTACGAGGAGCTGTGGGGTGTGAGGGCAGGCCACCGCGGCGACCAGCGGCATGCAAACGCCTCAGACGATGTGGCGTCGCGCTAGCCCTTCGGCATAGCGCGCGAGGAGCTCGTGCATCTCGCGCATCGCGGCCTCGGCCGCTCGTCGGTCTTCCGGCGTGCGGATGTGCCGCACGACCGCGCCTTTGGTGGCTTCGGACTCTTCCTGCTCTATCGCCTCGTGAGCCGTGTAGTTCAGGCCTCCCCATTCGGGACGGACCCCGTAATGCTCGACGAGGGCCCGCCCCACCGTACGGGCGATCTCCACGACCTCCTCCTCCAGCAGCGCAGTGGCACAGAGGCTCGCGCTCCAGGGCACCTCGTGGGCCAGGCGCCTGAAGAAGTCGAGGATGGCGGCCATCTCGGGCACGGGCACGATGGCGTCATAGGCCTCGCGCGGGTAGCCGAGGTCGTCGCCGATCCGCCGGAAGAGCTCGTCATGGTCCGGCGTGCCCCCGACGCGACCCTCGAAGTAGCCCAGATCCTCGACGAGCAGGTGGCGCGCGCAGTCTTTGCGGACCTCGAGGTCGGCGCAGCGGGTGTGGATGCCGCTGAAGATGCGGGGGAACCACGCGACCAGGAGGTAGTGCTGGGCGATGTGACCCCAGACCTGCTCCCGGCTGAGGGTACCGGCGGCGAACCGCTTGAAGTATTCCGAACGCCGGAAGGGACTTCGGGCCAGCAGCTCCGTGGTGAGCGTGTCGAACCAGTCCATCACCGTTGTCATATCGATCGCGCCCCCGAGACTATACGCGGGGGTCACCCGGCCGGCAAGCCGGACGCCCATCGGCCGCACGCTTGACGGCACCGTTGCGGCCGGCGAGTATCGTCGGCACGGGAGGACCCGCGATGAAGAGGGATGTCTCCAGCCTGCGCTCCACCCTGGACTATCTCGAGGCCATCGGTGAGCTGGTCGCGACGGACGTCGAGGTCGACCCGCACCTCGAGGTCGCCGCCATCCAGAAGCACTTCGACGGCGGGGCGGCCCTGCTCTTCACCAAGGTCAAGGGCTATCCCAACGCGCGGATCTGCAACAACATCTTCGCCAGCGCCGACCGCATCGCCCGGCTCTTCGACGTGGACGACCCCCGCCGCCTCAAGCACAAGGTCGTCGAGGCCCTGCGCAACCCCCTGCCCCCGGTGGAGGTGAAGAGCGGCCCCTGCCAGGAAGTCGTGGTGACGAAGGACCTCGACGTGTGGGACGTCGTGCCCATGATCTCCCACTCCGATAGCGATCCCGGCCGCACGCTGGGCGCCGGCCAGACCGTCGTCCGCGGCCGGCACTTCTGGGGCGGCTCCCACATCGGCTACAACCGCATGAATTTCCGGGGCGCCGACTACTCGAGCTTTCAGATCTCACCGGGCTCGCACATGGACCAGGTGGCCACCGCGTGGTACCGGCAGGGGCCGATCCCCGTCACCATCAACATCGGCACGCCGCCGGCCTGCACCATGATGGCCGGTTCGGGCTTTACCTACGTGATCCTGCCCCGGGGCTGCGACGAGCTGGGCGTGGCCGGGGCCATCCAGGGCCATCCGGTGGAGGTCGTGAAGGCGCGGACGCAGGACGCCTGGGCCATCGCCAACGCCGAGTACGTCATCGAGGGCTACCTCGACACGACCCAGAAGGTATGGGAGAGCCCGCTGGCCGAGAAGGACGACCAGCAGGGCGTGCACCCCTTCCATCCCGAGTGGTCGGGCTACATGGGCAAGGCCTATCGCACTTACAAGTTCCAGGCCACGGCCATCACCCACCGGGCCGACCGCCCCCTGTACTACGGGCTCATCGTGCACGGCATGGACGAGCACTTCATCGACGGGATCGTGCGGGAAGCGTGCTTTCTCGAGCTGGCCGAGCGGATCGTGCCCGGGCTTTGCATCGACACCCACATCCCCATGGGCATGACCGACTGGGGCGGGGTGATCTTCCAGGTCAAGAAGCGCCGGGCCCGCGATGAAGGGCTCCACCGAAACATCCTGACCGCTGCGCTCGCCATCTCGCTGGGGGCTCGACTGGGCATCGTCGTCGACGAGGACGTGGACATCTACAACATGGAGGACATCCTCTGGGCCATCACCACCCGGGTGAACCCGAAGGAGGATCTCCTCAACATCTGCGAGGGCGGCTTCGGTCAGACCTTCCAGCCCGCCGAGCGGAGCTCGGCCGGTGACCGCCAGTGGACCCAGAGCAATATTCGCTTCTCCGGGGCCCTGGGCATCGATGCCACACGGCCGTTCGTCCACAAGGACGCCTTCGCGCGGGCCCGCTACAACGTCGAGCTGGTAGACTTGGCCAAGTTCTACTCCGCGGAACAGATCCGCCGAGGCAAGGAAGGGCAGCGCGACTACGCCAGGTTCCTCGCCGAGCGCGGCATCTAGAAGCGGCGCGATGGCCGACGCCGCGGGCTCGACCGCGTATACGGACCCGAACACCCTGCTCGAGGCGCACGCGCGCCGGCGCCCGGGCAAGGTTTTCATCGAGAGCCCGGACCAGAGCTCCCGGATCACGTTCGGAGAGTTCGAAACCATCACGCGGCGCTTCGTCAATTTCCTTGCCGCCCGCGGGGTGCAGCCCGGCGACCGGGTCTCGGTGCTGGCCGAGAACTCGATCGAGGCGCTGGTGATCCTCTGGGGGACGCTGCGGGCCGGCGTGATCGTCAACCCCATCAACGTGGAGATCCGCGAGAAGCACGTGGACCAGATCCTCCACGACGTGGCCCCGGCGCTGGTCTTCTGCAGCCAGGAGCTGCCTGGCGCGCTCCGCGAGCTCGGGGCCGGCCGGGCCTCCTGGATCCCGTTTGGCAGCCTGGCCACGTCCGACCCCGCGGCCGACGATCTGTTCGCGGCCCTGGGGGCGGCCGCCGATGCCCCGGTGAGGACCCGACCGGGCCGCGCCGACTGGTCCTGCATCAACTACACGTCGGGCACCACCGACACGCCCAAGGGCGTCATCCTGACCCACGAGGCGTACTACGCGATGAGCGAGTCCTCGGTCGATCGGCTGGAGATCACCGAGGCCGACACCATCCTCGACTACCGCCACTTCAGCTGGTCGTCCCCCTTGATCCTGTCCATCGGGCCCACCATGCTGACCGGCGCCACGCTGGTGCTGGCCCGGAAGTTCTCTCAGACGCGGTTTTTCGAGTGGGTGCAGACCTATGGCGTCACCGTGGCCGTCGGCATCCCCACCGTGATCAACATGCTCCTGGCGCGACCGATGCCGGTGACCCGGGCCGACCTGCCCACGCTCCGCTTCCTGACGTCCAGCACGGCTCCCCTGTCCGCCGAGAAGCACGTGGAGTTCGAGCGGACCTACAGCGTTCCCATCGTGCAGCTCGCCGGCGGCACCGAGACCGGGTTCATGTGCGGCAACCATCCCGGTCAGCGCCGGATCGGCTCCATCGGCCGGCCCACCCTCAACATGCGCGTGCGCATTCTCGACGACTCCGACCGCGAGGTGAAGACGGGCGAGGAGGGTGAGATGGTCGTCAGCGGCCGGCAGATGGCGTCCGCCTACTGGCAGGGGCCGGGCCGCCTCGCGCCCATTCCCCAGGACGGTTTCCGTAACGGCGACCTCGCGCGCCGCGACGAGGACGGCTACGTCTACATCACCGGGCGCCGCAAGGACATCATCATCAAGGGAGGCGTCAACATCGCCGCGCTGGAAATCACCAACTGCCTGCTCGAGCATCCCCACGTGGCGGAGGCCGCCACCGTCGGCGCCCGCGACGACATCTACGGCGAGGTGCCGGTGGGCTTCGTGGCCCTGCGGCCCGACCGGATGGCGGCAGAAGCCTCGCTGCTCGAGCACTGCCGGGCCAGGCTCGTGCCCTTCAAGGTGCCGGCGGCTGTCGTCGTCGTGGCGACCATTCCCAAGAACGCCAACGGCAAGATCGACCGGGCCGCGCTGGCGGCGCTCTGGGAGCAACGCGTCGGAGGTCCGTCGTGAGCGTGCCCCCGGCCGACGGCGACGGTCGCCCGACCCCGCCCCGATCCGTGTCCGCTGTCCTGCATGCCATCCGGGCCCTCCTGAGCAGCCTCATCCTCGTAGGGGTGGCGATCAACTTCGCCAACGTGGTCGGCCGTTACGTGTTCCTGAAACCGATCATCTGGGCCGAGGAGATTCTCGTCTTCATCATGGTGTGGTGCGTGATGCTGGGGGCCACGCTGGTGACGTGGGAAAACCAGCACCTCCGGATGGACGCGGTCTATCACCTGACCCCGCCTCACGCCCGGCGCTGGCTGAACCTCCTCTCCACGCTCGCCTTCCTGGGGGCCGCCGTCTTCGTCCTGATCCAGTCGATCCGGGTCGTGGCCCTGGTGGCCTCCACCGGCCAGCGCAGCGTGGTGGCCGAGGTCCCGATGTCGATTCCCTACGGCGCCATCCCCCTCAGCTTCGCCGTGATGGTGGCCATGCTGCTGTGGCGCTTGAGGACGCTCTGCGGCAGGGATGACGCATACTCCTCGGAAGCGGTGCGGGGTGTCGGGGAGGAGCGGCGGTCGCTCCCCCCGACATTGAACAATTAGCCGTGGGGAACAATTAGCCGTGGGCTGGGCCATGGCCCTGATCCCCTTCACCCTGCTGGCCCTCGGCATGCCCATTTTCCTGATCCTGCTCGTCACGGTGATCGTGCTGCTGGCCTTCTTCCTGAATGTTCCGTTCTCGGTGATTCCCCAGACGATGTTCGGCAGCATCGACAACTTCGCCTTGCTGGCCGTCCCCTTCTTCATCTTCGCCGGTGAAATCATGGGCCAGGGCGGCATCTCCGAGCGTCTCATCCGCTGGGTCCAGTCCATTTTCGGGGGAATCCGGGGCAGCCTGGCCCTCACCACCGTCGGTACCTGTGAGTTCTTCGGGGCCATCTCGGGGTCGAGCCCGGCCACCGTGGCCGCGGTGGGGCGGATCATGTACCCGGCCCTCCGCGCCAACGGATACGAGGAGAGGTTCGCGCTGGGCTTGGTCACCTCGTCGGGGGCCATCGCCAGCATCATCCCGCCCAGCATCCTGATGATCCTGTACGGGGCGGCCGCCGAGCAGTCGGTGGCGGCCCTGTTCATCGGTGGCGTGTTCCCGGGGCTGCTCATCGGCCTCCTCACCGCGATCTACATCGTCGTGTATGCCCGCGGCCGACAACTCGAGCGCGTCGAGCCATTTCGCTGGGAGCGGTTCTTCCGTAGCACGCGGCAGGGGGGATGGGCGCTGGGCGCGCCCGTGGTCATTCTCGGCAGCATCTACGCGGGCATCTGCACGCCCACCGAAGCGGCCGGGATCGCCGGCATCTACGGCATCGTGGTCACCCGCTACGTCTACCGCGACATCACCTGGGCCCGCCTGTGGGATATCGCCGGCAGCTCGGTGTTCCTGACGGCGCAGATCATGATCATCGTGGCCGCCTCCGGCGTGTTCGCCTGGCTGCTGACGATCAGCGGCGTGCCGCAAACCGTGGTCCGCGTCATCGAGGGACTCGCCGTGCCGCCCTGGCTCATGCTGGTGGCCATCAACGTCTTCTTGTTAGTCGTAGGCTGCCTGATCGACCCCACGTCGGCGACCCTCATCCTGACGCCCCTGCTCGTCCCCATCGCCCGGGCCGTCGGCGTGGACCTCATCCACTTCGGCATCATTCTGACCGTGAACCTCTCGATCGGGATGTTCACGCCACCGTTCGGGCTGAACCTGTTCCTGAGCCAGGCCCTGTTCAAGGCTCCCATGGCCCGGATCGCCCGCGGCCTCATCCCCTTCATCGTCATCCAGGTGGTGGCGCTGGCCATCATCACCTACGTACCCTGGCTGTCACTCTATCTCACGCGCTTCGTGCGCTGACCGGCCACGCCCCAGATCGAGGAGGATCCACCATGCTTGGACGACGTGTTCGGCGAAGCGGGACGCTGGCGCTCCTGGCCGGCGCCGCCTTGATGCTGGCCCCGGCGGCGGCCGCGGCCCAGACCTACACCCTCAAGATCGGCAACGCCACCATCAACGACGTCCAGCACGAGTGGCAGAAGCGCTGGGGCGCCCGCGTCGAGAAGCGGTCGGGCGGCCGGATCAAGGTCGAAATTTACCCGGCCAGCCAGATCGGCTCCATCCCCCGCATGATCGAGGGGCTCCAGCTCGGCACGCTGGAGGCCTGGATCGGCCCACCCGAGTTCGTGGTCGGCCACGACGTGCGGTTCCAGGCGCTGGCCGCGCCGGGGATCTTCCACGACATGGAGCACACCTATCGAGTCCTGGCCGACCCCAAGTTCCGGCAGACGGTGCTCGCGCTGGGCGAGGCCAAGGGCATGAAGGGCGTGTCGATCATCGTCTACGGCCCGACCTCGTACGCTACGCGCCGGCCGATCCGCAAGCTCGACGACTTCAAGGGGCTCAAGATCCGGGTATTCGCCTCGCCGATGCAGACGCTGGCCCTGGACCGGCTGGGCGCCACCGCGGCGCCCATGCCGCTGAGCGAAGTCTTCCCCGCCCTGCAGCGCGGGGCCATCGACGGCAACCGAACCGGCATCACGATCTTCACCACCTTCAAGTACTACGACGTCCTCAAGACCGTCACCGAGACCCACGACGCCATGGTCACGTCCATCGCGCTCGTCTCGAAGCTCTGGTATGACAAGCTGCCGCCCGACCTGCAGAAGGTCCTCGTGGAGGAGGGCCAGGCCGTCGAGAAGGAGTGCCTCGATTGGACCGTCGACTTCAACAACAAAGGACGCCAGACCTGGATCGAGAAGGGCGGCGAGCTGATCAAGCTCCCACCCGCCGATCAGGCCGAGATGATGAAGCGGCTATCCACCGTGGGCGACGAGGTGGTGAGGACCCAGCCCCAGGTGAAGGAGATCTACGACCTCATGGTGCAGACGGCAAAAGCCAGACGATAAAGGATGAGCGAGCGACTTTTCGGCGCCCGCGTCCGCCGGCGCGAGGATGCCCGGCTCCTCACCGGCCGCGGCCGGTACGTTGCCGACGTGGCGTTGCCCGGGATGCTCCACGTGGCGGTGCACCGGAGTCCCCACGCCCACGCCCGCCTGGTGAAGGTCGACGCCGACGCGGCGCGGCGGCGGCCTGGCGTCGTTCGGGTCCTCCTTCCCGCCGACGCCGTCGCGCTGGGCCGCCTGCCCCTTCTCGTCCCGCATGCGAGCCTCTCGGCGCCAGCGTGCGCCGAGATCCTCCCTCAGGCGCTGGTCTCCTACGCCGGCCAGCCGGTGGCGGTCGTCGTCGCTGAGAGTGCCGCGGCGGCCAATGACGCCCTCGAGGCACTGCGAGTCGAGTATGAGCCGCTGCCCGCGGTGGCCACGCTCGCGGACGCGCTTCGGTCCGGTGGCCCTCGAGTCCATCCCGGCGGCAATGTCGCTGCCCACTATGCCCAGCGCGTCGGTGACCCCGCCGGCGCCCTGGCGCGAGCCGACGTCGTGCTGCGCCAGCGCTTCCACCTGCATCGGGGCGCCGGGATGGCCCTCGAGACCCGCGCCCTCACGGCCCGCTGGGATGCCGACCTCGGCCAGCTGACGGTCTGGTCGACGAGCCAGGCGCCGCAGATCCTCCGTCGGCTGCTGGCCCGCTATCTCGGGTTGACCGAGCACGCCGTGCGTGTCGTCACTCAGGACATCGGCGGCGGGTTCGGCCCCAAGGGCATCGTCTATCCCGAGGACATCCTGGTGCCGTTCCTGGCCCGCGCGCTGAACCGTCCCGTCCGGTTCGTCGAGACCCGCCGCGAGCACCTCCTGTCGGTCACCCAGGAACGTGACCAGTGGCACGAGGTCGAGCTGGGTCTCACGCGCGACGGCGCGATCGTCGCCCTGCGTGACGAGTTCGTCCACGACTGCGGTGCGTTTGTGTCCTGGGGCATCATCGTGCCGCTCATCACCTCGGTCAGCGTGCCGGGCCCCTACCGGGTGCCCAACTACGAGGTGACCTTCACCGCCGCTTACACCAATCGGGTGCCGGTCACGCCGGTCCGCGGGGCCGGGCGCCCGCAGGCCGTCTTCGTGATGGAGCGGATGCTGGACCTGGCGGCTGAACGCCTGGGCCTGGACCGGGCGGCTCTCCGCGCGCGCAACCTGATCCAGCCGGGGGACTTCCCCTACGACGTCGGCCTCATCTCGCGCGACGGCGGGCCGCGTCGCTACGACAGCGGCAACTATCCCGAAGGCCTGCGGCGGCTCGTGGAAGTGGTGAACTGGGACGGCCTGGTCGCCGAGCAGCAGCGGGCGCGGGCCGCGGGCCGCTGCCTCGGCGTGGGACTGGCCCTCTTCGTGGAAGACACGGGCCTGGGGCCTTACGAGGGTATCAGGGTTCGCGTCGATCCTGGCGGTCAGGTCTTCGTCTTCTCCGGCGCCTCGAGCCAGGGACAATCTCACGAGACCACGCTGGCCCAGATCGTCGCCGACGGCCTCTCGGTGCCGCTCGACCGCGTGACGGTGGTACCCGGCGACACGGCCGGCATCCCGTACGGCGTTGGCACCTTTGCCAGCCGCGTCGCCGTGCTGGCCGGAGCTTCAGCGGTCCAGGCCGCCGCCGAGGTGAGGCAGAAGGCCCTGGCGGTGGCCGCCAACCAGCTGGAAGCCGCGCCCGATGACCTCGAGCTCGAGGATGGTCGCGTGGGCGTTCGCGGCGCGCCGGGCAGACAGCTCACGCTGGCCGAGATCGCCACGCTGGCTTCGGCGCCTCGGCCCGGCTACGCTCTGCCCTCGGGGATGGACCCGGGCCTGGAGGCTGCGGCCTACGTCCCGGTGGCCCAGTCGACATACTCGAGCGGGGCCCACGCGGCAGTGGTCGAGGTCGATCCCGAGACCGGCGCAGTTCGGATCCTTCGCTACGTCGCCGTCGACGACTGCGGCACCGTCATCAACCCGATGGTCGTCGAGGGACAGGTCCACGGCGGCATCGTGCACGGGATCGGCAACGCGCTGCTCGAAGAGGTCGTCTACGACGGCGGCGGTCAGCTGGCGACGGGCACGCTCATGGAATACGCGCTGCCGCGGGCCGACGACGTGCCGTCCCTCGAGGTCCACCACGTGGTCACGCCCTCGCCGCTCAATCCGCTCGGGGTCAAGGGCGCCGGCGAGGGAGGCACGCTGCCGGCCCCTGCGGCGATCGCCAACGCCGTGGCCGATGCGCTGAAGCCTCTGGGCGTCGCCGTGACCGAGATGCCACTCACGCGCGAGCGTCTCTGGCGCCTGATCCGGGCCACCTCGCCCGGGGGCGCACCCGCCCCTACGGCGCGGCGTTCCCTCGACGAATGACGTAGCGGCCGGCGTTGTCGCGCCGGCGGGCCGGCCACCCTATCACGCGGTCGGCGCGTACACGTCGGCGCGTATATGATGACGCCATGACCTTCGCTACGCGGCGCTGGCGTTTCCTCGGCTACAGCGCAGCCATCCTGCTGGGGCTCGCAATCCTCCTGGCGGTCGGATCCTGGTTCGCCGTCCGCGCGTGGGGACCGCTGCTGGCACGCGACCGCGTCGAGGCGGCGCTCTCCGCCGCGCTCGGCCGTCCGGTTCGCGTGGGTGACGTCACGCTGGAGCCCGCCCGGGCACGTGTCATCGTCAGCGCGATAACCGCCGATGCCCGCCCGGGCGAGCCGGGGCCCCACCTGTTCACACTGGGACGGGTCGAGATCAACGTGGGCGTGAGCAGCCTGTGGCGACGCCGTCTGGTGCTGCGAGCCGTCCGGCTCGACGAGCTGGATCTCAGAGTCCACGCGGGGGCGGATGGTCCGGCCCTGGTCGAGCTGCCGATCCTGCCCGAAGTCGTGCATGCGGGATGGCTCGACGTCGAGCTGGGCGCGCTCGAGCTGCGACGGGCGCACCTGTTCTACGAGGACTCCCCCCGCGCGCTGCGGGTCCAGGCGCAGGGGGTCAGCGCCACTGCGCGGCCCGGCCGCGCCGCGACGAGCCTGACGATCGCCGCCGCCGAGGTCCACGTCGACGCCGCTCAGTTGACGGAACGCGTCGAGCGGCTCGACGCCGAGATCCGCATCGCGCCCCGGTTGCTCGAGGTCCGGCGCTTGACGGGGACGTGGGAGAAGCGGCGGATCACGGTCACCGGCCGGCTCGATGGCCCCTTCGACAAACCTACCGTCGACCTCACTGCGGACGGCGATGTCGAGCTCGCGATGCTCGGTCGAAGGTTCGGCTCGCCCTGGCCGCTCCTGGGTTTGGCGCGCGCCAGGGCTCGGGTGGAGGGTCCGGCCACATCGCCAAGCGTGAGGGGGGACGTCGCGATCGACGAGCTGGCCGCGGGCCCGGTAACGGCGCGGTCCGTGGCGGCGCGCGTGGCCCTGGCCGATGGCGTCTTGTCGGTGACCCAGCTCAGCGCGCGGGCGTTCGAGGGGTCCGTGGCGGGCTCGGTCGTCCTCGACCTGGCTCGCGTCGACAACGTCCGCGTGACGACGCGGTTGAACGACATCTCGAGCGCGGCGCTCGAGCGGCTGGCGGGGCTCGCGACTGGGCTCACCGCACGACTCGATGCCGAGGTCGACGCGCGCGGCGACGTCCGCGATCCCGCGCGCTTGCAGGCTCGCATCCGCCTCGGCGCGCGTCAGGTGCGTCTCCCCGGACCGCTCGCGGCGCTGGGCGCCGGGACGCTCGAGGCCGAGGGCAGCGCTGATCGGGGCACCATCGATCTGGCGCGGGGCATCGCGAGCTGGCCGGACCTGCGGCTCGAAGCGCGAGGTCACGCCACGAGAGAAGGGCCGCGCGGGCTCGCGGTCAAGGCGGGGGGTGACCTCGGGCGGCTGGCGCCGCTCCTCGGCGGAGTCCGCGCGGCCGGAGATGCCGTGCTGGAGGGGGAGCTGACGGGCCGCTGGCGTGATCCAGCGCTGGCCGGCCGGCTCGACGTCCGCTCGCCCGCCCTCGCCGCCGTCCGGGCCGACGGGGCGGCCGCCTCCTTCACATTGACTCCGCGCTCACTGCGTCTGACGACCGCCAGCCTCCGCCTCGGCCAGGCGCGCGTCGTCACCGCAGGGAACCTCACCTGGCCTGCTCTCGCGTCGCCCGCGCTGCCGCCGCCGGGGGCCGTGTCCCTGGACCTGCTGGCCCGCACAGAGGATGCGCGCATCGAAGATGCCGCGCCCTGGCTGCCCCCGGCGCTGCGCGGAAGTCGTGGTCCGGTGGGAATCACCGTGAAGATCGATGGCACGCTCGCCACCTGGCGCGTGACGGGACAGGCCGAATCCACGAGCCTCGAGGTGCCGTCGGCCCCCCCGGCGCGCGACGTGAAGGCGAGCTTCGAGGCGACGCCGGAACGCATCGAGGTACCGGTGCTCCTGGCGCGCGTCCTGGACGGCCCCGTCACGGCCAAGGGCCGCTGGCGATGGGCGGGGACCGGAGAGGTGGCGGCCGACGCCGGCCCCGTCGAGCTTGCCAGCCTGCCCGGTATCCCGGAAGGCCTGCGGGTCGACGGCCGTGGCCGAGGAACCATCAACGCGACCGTGCGTGAGGGCCGGGTGGCCGGCGTGGGCCGAATCGTCGCCGAGGGTGTCACCGTCGCCGGCATTCTCCTCGGGCGCGGCGTCGCCGATCTCTCGGCTGATGGCTTGGCAGTGCGAGGCGAAGTGGTCTTCCCCGAGGCGCGATTCCAGGCCACCGGCCAGGGACGTCTCGACGGCCGAGCGGTCATCGCCACCCGCGCGACGGTGACGGACCTCGAGGTCGAGCCGCTGCTGCGTCAGTTCCGGCCCGATCTCGTCGGCACCGTGACCGGGCGGCTCTCCGCCGTCGCCACGCTCGACGTGCCGGCAACCGATCCGCGTGCCGCGCGCGGACTGATCCGCCTCGAGCCCGTCCTGCTCGAGGTAGCCGGCGAGCGCTGGGAGGGGCGCGGCCCCGTCCTCGTGCGTCGCGAGCCCGGCCGTCTCACCCTCGAGCGGCTCGAGCTCGGAGGTCGGCTCGGCATGGCGTCGGCGACCGGATGGCTCGACGACCGGGGAACGCTCGAAGGGACCGTGCGTGGTCAGGCGCCGCTCACGCTGCTGGCCATACTGCGCCCGGAGATCCGCGAGGCCTCTGGACGACTGGACCTCGATGTCCGTGTCGGAGGAACCACCGCCAGGCCCGCGCTCGTGGGTGTGGGCAGGATCGCGGGAGGGCTGATCGCCCTGCGTGACACGGCCGTGGTGATCCGCGACATCGACGGCCGCCTCGCGCTATCGCCGGCGCGCCTGCGCGTCGAGGAGCTTCGCGCCAGCGTCGGCGGGGGGACCGTGCGGGCGACCGGCGAGATCGGGATCGAGGGCCGTGCCGTCGGCGCCTACCAGATCTCGCTCACGGGCCGCGGCCTCGCGGTGACGGCGCTCGAGGGTCTGGACACCGTGTGGAACGCGGACGCGACGCTGGTCGGCCGCGGGTCGCGCGGGCTCGTGCGGGGCGAGGCCCATCTCGTGCGGGGGGCCTACACGCGAGATCTCTCGATCATGCCCCTGCTGCTCAAGGAGGGCGCGCGCGAGCAGCCGATGGCGTGGGGCCGGGAGCTCGCGCTGCAGATCGACCTCCGCCTGGACGACAATCTCGTCGTGCGCTCACCCCAGGCGCGTGTGCGCGCGGGGGGCACGCTGCGCCTGCACGGCACCCTGGCCCAGCCCGCGATTCTCGGGACGATCGAGACCCAGGACGGACGGATCACGTTTCGTCGAAACCCCTTCACGCTCGAGAATGCCGTGGCGCGCTTCGATGACCCGCGACGGCTCAACCCCTACCTCGACGTGCGCGCAACCACCCGGATACGCACCTACGACATCACCATGTGGCTGAGGGGCCGCGCCGATGACCTGACGATTCGCCTCTCGTCCGAGCCGCCGCTGCCGCAGGAGGATCTCCTCGCTCTGGTCACGCTCGGGGCCACCCGGGCAGAGCTGGGGACCTCCGGCGGCCTGGCCTTCGCCGGTGAGGCCGCCCAGCTCTTCTCTCGCGAGCTGCTGGGCATGGACGCCGGCACCCCGTTCATCGACATCCTCCAGTTCGGCCGTTCCGAGGAGGGGCAGAAGCAGTTCCGGGTAGGCAAGCGCCTGGACGAACGGACCACGGTGATCTACTCGGGAAGCTTCGCCGAGGGAGGCGCTCAGAAGCTCCGCATCGAGTATCAGCTCGTCGGGCCTCTGCTGCTGGCCGGCGAGCAAGTCTTCACCGGGGGAGTCGGCGGCGATGTGATCCTGCGTCTGCGTTTCCGATGATTCGTCGCCTCCTGGCGACCCTGGCGGCGGTACCCGCTGTCGTGTCGGCTGCCGTCGCGGCCGACACGCCGTCGGCGCCCCTGGTGACCGGCGTCGAGGTGACGTCGCCACACATCCTGCCCAGCCCGCGGCCCGAGCAGGTCCTGACCGATCTCGCCGGGCGACCACTGTCTCGCGAGCGGGTGCGCGAGAGCCTGGATCGGGTCTGGGCGCTCGGTGTCTTCGCCACGGTCGAGGTTGAGGCGGTGCCCGAGCCCGGTGGGGTGCGGCTTCGCTATCGCGTGTCGCGACATCCGCACCTCGAGCGCCTCGACTGGACCGGCAACCTCGGCCTCCCCGCCCCCGACCTGGCCGCCACCGCCAGGCTGGCGCTCGGCGGGCCCGCCGATCCCGAACGCCTGGAGCGGGCGCGCAGCGAGGTGCTCGCGCGGCTCAAGCGCGAGGGCTACCTGGACGCGACCGTCGCGCTGGACGTTCGCGAGCATGCCGCCACCAACGGCCGCGCCGTGATGGTCCAGGTGGCGGCCGGGGAGCCGGCCCGCGTGGGTCGCGTGGAACTGGCTGGACTGGCGCGAGCTGACGCCGCGGCCCTGCTCAAGGCGCTCGGCCTCGCCGAGGGCGCCCTGTTTCGCGAGCGGGCCTGGCGCGACGGCCGGCGCGCCGTCGAGCAGGGCCTGCACGAGCAAGGCTTCTTCGAGGCGCGCGTGACGGCTCTCGAGCCTGCCTGGGACCGGGCGACCAACCGGGTGGACCTTACGGTGCAGGTGGTCGAGGGGCCGCTGACCAGGGTCGAGTTCTCCGGGCGAAACGCCCTGCCCGAGAAAGCCCTGCGCGAGCGGCTGACCTTCGCCGACGGCCGAGCCGTGGACCAGGTGGAGGTGGCGGCCAGCAGCGATCAGGTCGCGCGCGCTTATCGCGCGGCGGGCCACCACTTCGTCCAGGTGACGGGCACCCTGGGCGGGGATGCCGCCGAGCGAATCGTGACCTTCGACATCGTCGAGGGCCCGCTCGTCAGCGTCGAGAGCGTCACCTTCGAGGGTCTGGCGACTCTCCCGGACTCTCGTCTGCGCGAGCAGATGCAGACACGTCCCCGCAAACTGGCGATACCCGGCCTTCCGCGTGGTCTCTTCGTGGAGGAGACGCTGTCCCTGGACATGCGCGCCCTGCGCCGCTACCTGCGCGCTGAGGGCTACGCGGAGGCCGAGGTAGGACCACCCCGCATGGAGTTCAGCGACGATCGGACGCGCGTCCGGATCATGCTCCCGGTCGTCGAGGGAGCCCGGCGGATGGTGGCCGCGGTCGGCGTCACGGGCAACCGCGCGGTCTTCACGGAGCCAATCCTCGAGACGATCGGGCTTCGCCCCGGAGACCCCTGGGACGACGTGAAAGCCGAGGACGCGCGGGGGAGGGTGGAGCAACTCTACCAGCGTCGCGGCTATCGCGGCACGGCCGTGAGCCTCACGATCACCGAGACCCCGGGGGCCGTCTCGGCGACCTATGCCATCACGGAAGGCGAGCTGACCCGGGTCGGGCAGGTCCTGATCTCCGGCCTCACCGTCACCAAGCCGTACGTAGTCGAGCGGGAGCTGCAGTTCAAGCCGGGCGACCCGCTCACCGCCGTCGATCTCGCCGAGACCCGCCGCCACCTGGACGCCACGCGCATCTTCGATCGCGTGGACGTCGAGCCCCGAGGCGTGCCCGGCGCGCCGTTCCGGGACGTGGAGATCGACGTGCGCGAGGCCAAACCGATCCGCCTGGAGTTCGGCGTCGGGTACGCGACCGAGGAGGGCTTCCGGGGGTTCGTCACGCTCGGCCACGACAACCTGTTCGGGACCGGCCGGAGCATCGCCGGCCGCGAGCGGGTGAGCGAGCGCGGCGATCGCACGGAGCTGTTCTATCGCGAGCCCTGGATCTTCGGCACGATCTGGGCGGGCGAAGCCGTGGGATTCCGCGAGCGGAAGGAGGAGATCGGCTTCGTCAGCGATCGCCTGGGCACGACGTTCACCGCTCAGCGCGATTTCCTGACCCGCTTCTTCCGCCCCGAGGAGCCAACGGATCATCCCCGGAGCCTGCGCGGCGGCCTGCGCTACCGTTTCGAGCAGTTCCGGCGCAGTGACATCGATCCGGAACTACTGGCCGAGGGCACGACGGAGCGGGACGATCTCGTGGGGAGCTTGACGCCGTTCCTCAGCCTCGAGCTGCGCGACCAGCCCGCGGATCCGCGGCACGGCAGTTATCACTTCACCTCGTTCGAGGCGGGAAGCACGGGCCTGGGGGGCGAGGTGAACTTCGTCAAGTTTATCCTCGAGGACTCCTGGTTCATCGGCTGGCCGCCGCCCACCGTGCTGGCCATCTCGACCCGCCTCGGCGTCGCCGCGCCCTACGGCGGCACCGACGACCTCGTAATCGAGGACCGGTTCAAGGCGGGCGGGAGCACGACCATTCGCGGCTATCGGGAGGACCGCGTCGGGCCACTCGACGCGATCGGGAACCCGCTGGGTGGCGATCTGCGGGTGCTCGTGAACCTCGAGTGGCGCTTCCCGATCTGGCGCTTTCTCGGGGGCGTCACCTTCTTCGACGTCGGCGCCGTGACGCCCAGGGTGAGCGACTTCTCGATCGGCGACTTCTTCCCCGGGATCGGCAGTGGACTCCGGATCACCACGCCGATCGGACCGATCCGCCTCGATCTGGGCTATGCGCTCAGGAAGATCCCTGACGAAGACCGGCTTCAGGTCTATCTGACGGT
>DATIAY010000086.1:0-35938 GCA_035457825.1 Candidatus Methylomirabilota bacterium | reverse complement strand
AGAGGCCCAGCTTCTTGAGCTGCGTGCGCATGTAGTCGATGTTCTCGTTGGTCCAGATCGCCGGGTGCACGCCGTGCTCGATGGCGGCGTTCTCGGCGGGCAGGCCGAAGGCGTCCCAGCCCATCGGGTGGAGCACGTTGTAGCCACGGAGCCACTTGTAGCGGGCCAGGAGATCGCCGATGGCGTAATTGCGGACGTGCCCCATGTGGATCCGGCCCGACGGGTAGGGAAACATCTCCAGGCAGTAGAACTTCGGACGGCTGGGATCCTCGTGCACGCGGAATTGCTTCCGCCCCTCCCACACGCGCTGCCACTTGGCCTCGATCTCCTGATGGGGATACCGCTCCGTCGACATGATCAGGCTCGTGTTCTACCAGAGTTGACCAGCCGAGGCAAGAAACGGCCCCTCGGCACGCCGGGCGCCAAAGGGGCCGGTCGCAGCGAACCTACATCTTCTTCTCCAGCTTCACCCCGGCGACCTTGGCGGCCTCGTCGGCCTTCTTCACCGAGTCGGCGTGCTTGCCAGTGTCGTGCAGCTTCTGGGCCTCAGCGATCAGCTTGTCGACCTCCGCCTTCTTCTTGGCGTCCGTGATCTTGCCCGACGCGTCCTTGAGCTGCTTGATCAGCAGGGGGCACTGACTGGCCTCGGCCAGAGTCACCCCCAGGAACGCGATGGCCACCACCACGGCGAACACTGCCATCACCTTCTTCATTCGTCCTCACCTCCCCCCGAGCCGAGCTGGCGCTCGTTTGTAGAATCTCCATGCGGCTCCCCAGGTTCCCCGCCCCCGCCGGCGGGCGCGGCTACCCCGGCATGAAAATGATCGAAAATGCGCTGGGCCAGCTTCGGAGTCACCCGGGGCACGGCCGCCAACTCGGCGACGCTCGATTCACGCACCCGTCGCGCCGACCCCAGGGCCTTGAGCAGACTGGTTCGAATGGTCGGCCCCACGCCGGGAATCGCGTCCAGCACCGACTGGATCGTTCGCTTGCTCCTGAGGGTCTTGTGGTACGTCACGGCAAAGCGATGCGCTTCGTCGCGAACCTTCTGTAACGTGTGCAAGGCCGGAGAGGTCGGGTCCAGTCCGAGCGGTTCCAGAGCTTCGCTGCGATAGACCTCCTCGCGCTGCTTGGCCAGGGCCACGACGGGGATCCAGTCCAACCCGAGCTCTTGCAGTACCGCCAGGCCCACGTTGAGCTGGCCACGGCCGCCGTCGATGAGCACGAGATCCGGCAGCGGCTCGCCCTGCTCGAGCGAGCGCGAGAATCGCCGCCGCAGCATCTCGGTGAGCGAGGCGAAGTCGTCGGCCCCGGCCACCGTCCGGATGCGGAAGCGCTTGTAGTCGTCCTTCTTGAGAGCGCCGTTCTCCCACACGACCATAGCCCCCACCTGCTCGGCGCCCTGGATGGATGAGATGTCATAGCCCTCGATGCGGTTGGGCAACCCGGGCAGATTCAGGGCCCGCTGCAGCTCCTCGAGGACGAGCTGCTGCCGATTCTCGCGCGAGAGCAGATGGTTCTGGAGCGCGATAGCGGCATTGGCCTCGGCCATGGCCACGAACTCCCGGCGGGCGCCGCGCTGGGGCACCACCAGCTGGACCCGGCGCCGGGCCAGGCCGCTCAGCCATTGCCCGAGCAGGTCGGTCTCGGGCACCGCCTCCGAGAGCAGGAGCTCCGGGGCCGGCGTAACGTGCTTGCCGTAGAACTGGCGCAGGAACGCCGATAGGATCTCGCCGTCGCTCCAGCCCGCCACCCGGTCGAAGAAGAAGGCTTCCTGCCCCATCAGACGGCCCTTGCGCACGAAGAAGACTTCCACGCAGGCGTCCTGCCCCTGCCGGACCACACCGATCACGTCCTGATCCACCGACTCGGTGGAGATGATCTTCTGGCGCTCGCGGACCTTGTTGAGGGCCTGGACCTGGTCGCGCAGGACAGCGGCTCGCTCGAACTTCTCGTCTCTTGCCGCCGCCTCCATCTCCCGGGTCAGCCGGACCGCCAGGTCGTCCTCCTTACCTTCCAGGAACGCCTGCACGGCTTGTACCGTCCGCGTATACCCCTCCCGAGTCTCCCATCCCGTGCAGGGTGCGTTGCAGCGCTGGATATAGTACTGCACGCAGGGCCGTTCCAGACGGCCGTCGATCTTGATGGCGCAGGTCCGCAAGGGAAAGAGCTGGCGGACCAGCCGCAGCGTCTCCCGCATCGCGGTGGCCGGGTAAAAGGGACCGTAGTACTGGGCGCCGTCCGTGTGGACCCGTCGAGCGACCACGAGCCGCGGGAAGTCCTCGTTGGTGGTGAGCTTGAGGAACGGGTAGTGCTTGTCGTCCCGCAGAATGATGTTGTAGCGGGGTCGGTGCTTGCGCACCAGATTGGCCTCGAGCATCAGAGCTTCCAGCTCGTTGTCGGTGACGATGTACTCGAGGTCGTGGATGTGGCGCACCAGCGCGTCGGTCTTGGCGTCCCGGGGCCGGGACTCCTGGAAGTAGGAGCGGACCCGGCTCCGCAGCGAGGCCGCCTTGCCGACGTAGAGGACCTGCCCTTTGGCGTCGCGGTACAGGTACACGCCGGGCCGGTCGGGAAGGGCGGCCAGCTTCTCGTCGAGCTTCATGGGGATCGCTCAGACCGTCTGCAGCTTGCGCAGCGCGCGGACGCGGTCGCGCAGTTCGGCGGCCTGCTCGAAATCCAGGCGGCGGGCGGCCTCGCGCATCCGCGTCTCCAGCTCGGCGATGCGCCGGGCGAGGTCGGCCGGTGACGCGAAGCGCTCCTCGGCCGGGGCCTCGACCTCCACCGTGTAGTAGTCGCGCTCGTAGACCGTCTGGAGCAGCTCGCGGATCGATGAGCGGATGGATTCGGGCGTGATGTCGTGCTCGCGATTGTACGCGGCCTGCAAGGCCCGCCGCCGCTCCGTCTCCCGGATCGTGGCCGCCATGGATTCGGTCACCCGGTCGGCGTACATGATGACCTCGCCGTTGAGGTTTCGCGCGGCCCGGCCGGCCGTCTGGATGAGAGACGTCTCCGAGCGGAGGTACCCCTCCTTGTCGGCGTCCAGAATGGCCACCAGAGACACCTCGGGGATGTCGAGCCCCTCGCGGAGCAGGTTGATCCCGATCAGCGCGTCGAACTTGCCCAGGCGCAGATCGCGGATCACGGCCACGCGGTCGAGCGTGTCGATGTCGGAATGCAGGTAGCGGACACGGAGCCCCGCCTGCTGGTAGTACTCGGTGAGGTCCTCGGCCATGCGCTTGGTGAGGGTGGTCACCAGGACACGCTCGGCGCGCTCGGCGCGCAGCCGCACCTCGTGGAGGAGGTCGTCCACCTGGGACGTGGCCGGGCGCACGGTGATCCGGGGATCCATGAGCCCGGTGGGGCGTATCACCTGCTCGACCACCGCCTCGCCCCCCATGTCGAGCTCGTAGGGGCCGGGGGTGGCCGACACGTAGACCGTCTGCCCGGTGAGCCGGGTGAATTCCTCGAAGGTCAGGGGCCGGTTGTCGAAGGCCGAGGGCAGCCGGAAGCCGTATTCCACCAGGGCCTCCTTGCGGGATCGATCGCCGTAATACATGCCCCGGAGCTGGGGAACAGCCACGTGGCTCTCGTCGATGATGACCAGCGCATCGGGAGGCAGGTACTCGATGAGCACGGGTGGGGGCTCACCCGGCCGGCGGCCGGTGAGGTGCCGGGAGTAGTTCTCGATGCCGTGGCAGTAGCCGAGCTCTCTCAGCATTTCCATGTCGAAGAGAGTCCGCTGCTCCAGGCGCTGCGCCTCGAGCAGCCGGTTGCGGGACCGCAGGAATCCCAGGCGCTCCTGCAGCTCCTCGGCGACCGTGCCCAGGGCCCGCTCGAGCTGGGCCGCCGGGGTCACGTAATGGCTGGCCGGATAGATGCGCACGCTGTCCAGCTCTTCCCTGACGGCGCCCCGCAGGGGATCGATCCGCCGAATGGTGTCGACCACATCGCCGAACAACTCCACGCGCAGGGCCAGGGTCTCCTCGTTGGCCGGAAAGATCTCCACGACATCGCCGCGGACCCGGAAGGTCCCCCGGTGGAAGTCATAGTCGTTCCGCTCGTACTGCACGGCGATCAGGCGACGAATGATCTCGTCGCGGTCGATCTGCTCGCCAACCCGCAGTCCCACGTGCATCTCCTGGTACGTCTCCGGCGCCCCGATGCCATAGATGCAGGACACCGAGGCCACCACCACCACGTCGCGGCGCTCCATCAGCGAGCGGGTGGCCGAGTGTCGCATGCGGTCGATCTCGTCGTTGATGAGCGCGTCCTTCTCGATGTAGGTATCGGACTGGGGGATATACGCCTCGGGCTGGTAGTAGTCGTAGTAGGAGACGAAGTACTCCACCGCATTGTCCGGAAAGAAGGCCTTGAACTCGCTGAAGAGCTGGGCGGCCAGGGTCTTGTTGGGGGACAGGACCAGCGTGGGGCGGCTCACCCGGGCGATGACGTTGGCCATGGTGTACGTCTTGCCCGAGCCGGTGACGCCGCGGAGCACAACGTGCCGGCGCCCGTCGCCGAGATAGTCGGTCAGCCGAGCGATGGCCTGGGGCTGATCGCCCCGGGGGGGAAACTCCGACGTCAGGCGGAACAGGGCCGGGGGTTGAGGACTCTCGTCACGCTGGCGAACCATGGCCACCGGTGATTGCGGCGGGGCCCGGGCGGCGTGCCCGTGCCCTGTTCAAATAGTTGCCGGGATGGCCACCAGGTACTTGCGCCACGAATCCAGGAGCGAGGTCGCGTGCGGATGCTTGAGCATGTGCGTGGAGAAGACGAACTTGGGATGCACCGGCTCGCGCAGGAGTCGCATCCCGACCTCGTCGGCCAGACGGTTGCCCTTCTTGAGGTTGCAGCGCAGGCAGGCCGCCACCACGTTCGTCCAGGACGTGTCTCCCCCACGCGAGCGGGGCACCACGTGGTCGACGGTCAGCCGCTCCCCCCGCCGGTTGCAGTACTGGCAGGTGTAGCCGTCGCGGCGCAGGATGTTCTTCTTGTTGAAGGCGACCCGGTCGACGAAGGGCTTGCGGATATAGATCGCGAGCCGGATGACTGCGGGCAGCACGAAGATCGTCGACGGCGAGCGGACGACTCGGGGCGAGGCTTCCACGGACTCGGCCTTGCCGGCCAGCAGCAGGGTGATCGCGCGGCGAGCGTTGGTGAAGTGCAGCGGCTCGAACGTCGTGTTCAGCACCAGGACGGCCACGTCCTCCATGATAGTGAGTCTCAGCATATTCGCCGGTGCCGGTGGTGTCAAATCGAGTGCCTCAGCCGCGCCGCAGATTGCGCAGCAGGAACAGGAGGTTGGCGGGCCGCTCCGCCAGTCGCCGCATGAAGTAGCCGTACCAATCCTCCCCGTACGGCACCAGGACCCGCACCGCCAGCCCCTGGGCGCGCAGGGCGCCGTGCAGGTCAGATCGGATGCCGTAGAGCATCTGGATCTCGAAGCGGTCGGCGCCGATGCCGCGCTCGCTGGCCCGCCGCCGCACGTGGGCGATGAGGCGCTCGTCGTGGGTGGCGAAGCCCGTGTAGACGCCGTGGGCGAGGGCATCGGGGGCGAGCAGGCGCTCGGCGAGCTGGGCATAGGCACGGTCGACGTCCCGCTTGTCGGGAAACGCGATGGTCGGAGGCTCCCGATAGGCGCCCTTGCAGAGGCGAACGGTGGCCCCCAGCGGGATCAAGCGCTCCACGTCGGCCGGCGTGCGGCGCAGGTACGCCTGCAGGACACAGCCGACGTGCTCGGACCGCGGCCGCAGGCGGGCGTAGAGGTCCAGCGTCCGGTCCGTGTAGGCCGAGGACTCCATGTCGATCCACACTCGGCCGCCGGTCGCTCGTCCCTGCTCGAGCACCCGGGTGAGATTGCTCGCGCACACCGCTTCGCCGAGGTCGAGGCCGAGGTGGGTCAGCTTGAGCGAGGGCAGCGCCAGCAGGCGCCGGCGCTTGATCTCCCCGAGCAGGTGCACGTACATGGCGGCCGCCTGCTCGGCCTCCGCCGGCGTGCGCACGTTCTCGCCCAGGTAGGTGATGGCGCCCCACAGGTCGCGCGCGTTCAGCTCCGCGACGACTGCCAGCGCCTCCTCCGCCGTCGTACCCGCCACGAACCGGCGCACGAAGCGCCGCGTGGCGGGGAGCCGATCAATCCATGCTCCGATCTGCGGCCGGGTCGAGAGCGCCAGGAGCAGCGCGCGCAGGCTCATCGATGTCCCTCGACCGCCTCCGCCATGATGCCTTCCCGGAGTCCCCAATCGCTGACCAGAACGGCGCCGGCGCCGGTCACGTCCAGCGCGGCGAGCGTGATGGCGACACCGGGGACGATGAGGTCGGCCCGGCCCGGCTCCAGGCAGGGCAGCGCGGCCCGCTCGCCCACGCTGAGCGCCCCGAGGCGGTCGCGCCAACGCTCCAGCACGGAGCGATCGAGGCGGTGGCCGTGGACCCGAACCCCGTCGTAGTGGGTGAGCCCGAGATCGAGCGCGGCCAGCGTGGTCACGGTCCCGGCGGTGCCGACGAGATCGGCCTGGCCCGCCTGGCGGATCGCGGGCGGAAGCTCCTCGCGGAGGCGTCGACGAACGGCGGCCTCCATCTCGTGGTAGCGAGGCCACTCCACCGCGCGGGAAAAGGGATACCGCTCGGCCAGGGCCACCACACCGAGGCGCAAGCTGACCGACACCGTTACGCGGCCATCGCAGGCCAGGACGAACTCGGTACTCCCTCCACCGATGTCGAAGGCGAGCAAGGAACCCTTCGGCGAGCCCAGACCCCGGAGGATGCCCAGCACGGTCAGCCGCGCCTCGTCCTCGCCGCTCACGACCCGGAGCGGGGCGCCGATCGCTTCCAGCGCCGCACAGAAGTCGGCGCCGTTCGTGGCTTCGCGAACGGCGCTGGTGGCGACGATCCGCACCTCGGCGGCGCCGGCCCGGCGGGCCCGCGCCAGGTACGAGGCGACGACCGCGCGCGTCCGCGCCATCGGGACCTCGCCCAGGCGCCCCTGGACGGCCAGGCCTTCGCCCAGACGGGTCACCATCTGGTCCTGCTCGAGCACCTGCCAGCCACCAGCCGCCTCGGTCTGCACCACGAGCAGCCGAACGGTGTTCGTGCCCAGGTCGATGCTCGCCAACCGCCGCGTCACAGCTGCCGCTCACCAACAGACGAACGCCCCGGCGCCGACCAGCCAGGGCCGGTGGCGCCGGGGCGCGGGAAAGCGGGCCGGAAGGGACTACTTCGCTTTGAGGGTGCGGATGTAGTTGACGATCTCCCAGCGGTCCTTCTCGGGTAGATGCTTCCAGGGCGGCATCGCCCCGCGACCGTTGGAGATCTTCCAGAAGAGCTCACCGTCGGTCTCTTTCTGGATCTTCGCCGACGTCCAATCGGCCGGCTTCGGTGGCGGCAGCGCCGCTGCGGCCGGGCCGTCGCCCTTGCCACCGGGCCCATGGCAGGGCACGCAGTTGGTCTCGATGTTCTTCTTGGCGTTCCCGACCCCTTTCACCGTGTTCTTGACGGCCTTGGCTTCGGCCGGGGCCTTCCACTCCCCCTGGGCCCAGACTGCGCCAGCGCCAGCCGCCACCACCATGGTGGCCATCGTCGCCACCACCGCCAGCAACCTCCCGCGCCTCGTCATGATGCCTCCTCTCGAGTTCGTGACTGCTTGCATGACGCCGAGCCCATGTACCATCTGAGACGGAAGCGGTCAAGGCGCTATTCAGCGTCCCAGCGCCGCCAGCATCTCTTTGACACGCGTGAACTTGACGCGCGGGCGGCCCGGCCGCCCCCGGGCAACCTCCAGCTCGTCGAGCGTTCGCCAGTCGGCATAGGACACGTACTGGGTCTGGCGCTCTCGCAGCATCTGCTCGGCCGCTTCCGCGGTGGGGGCCGGCGGCGCCAGGATCCGGCCCTGAGCGAGGTCCTCGATCATGCTCGCCACGGTCTCGGCGGCGTCGGGCTTGTTGGTGCCGATGACACCGGTCGGCCCACGCTTGATCCAGCCCGCCGCATACTCTCCCACCCGTGGCTGTTTCGTCGCGGGGTCGATGACGCGCCCCCTCTCGTTGAGAATCACGCCCCCGGCCTCGTCGAAGGGCACATCTGCCAACGGCAGGCCGCGATACCCTACCGAGCGGAACACCAGCCCTACGGGCAGATCCTCGAACTCGTCGGTGGGCTTGGCCTGCAGGCTCCCCGTCGCCGATGCGTACAGCCGATTCCTCACCAGCCGGATCGCCGCGACCTGGCCGCCGGCGTCGCCGGTGAGGGCAACCGGCGAGACGAGGAAGCGCAGTGTCAGCCGCCGCGGCTTGCCGGCAGGCGGCCGCCGGGCAAACTCCTGGAGGATCTCGACTTTCTTCCTGGTCGTCCGATCCGGATCCCGCTCGAGGGCCTCGCGACTCGCCGGATCCAGCTCGACCTCGTCCGCGTGCACCGTGATGTCCGCGTTCGGCAGCTCGCCGAGCTCTCGGATCTCCGGGTTCGTGAAGGCCGCCTGGGCTGGTCCGCGGCGGCCGAGGAGGTAAACCTCCTTGACGCGGCTCCGCGCCAGCGCCTGCAGCGCGTGATCGGCGATGTCGGTCTTGGCCAGTTCCTCGGTCGAACGGCAGAGGATACGGGCCACGTCCACGGCTACGTTCCCCACGCCGACGATGGCGACCCGTTCCTGGGAGAGATCGAACTGACAGTCGCGATAGTCGGGATGCCCGTTGTACCAGGCGACGAACTCGGTGGCCGGGTAACTGTTCCGGCGATCCTCGCCGGGGATGCCCATCCTCCGATCCGTCTGGGCCCCCGTGCTGTAGATGATCTGGTGGTAATGGCGCCGGAGATCGTCCACGCTGACGTCGCGGCCGAGCTCCACGCAGCCGAAGAAGCGGAACCGTGGACTCGCGGCGACCTTGTCGAAGGTCACCGTGACGTTCTTGATCTTCTGGTGGTCGGGAGCGACGCCCAGGCGTACCAGTCCGTACGGGGTCGGCAAACGGTCGAACATATCCACCTCGATGACGACCCCATCCTGGCGCAGGAGCTGGTCGGCGGCGTAATACCCCGCGGGCCCGGCGCCTACGATGGCCACCCGCAGCGGATGCTCGGCCGTCCCCGGGCGCGCTGTCATTGCGGACGTGCCGACGACGACCTCCTGGCCGCGCTCATGACGCTCCTCTCCGCCCGCACCGGGCATGCTCATCTTAGCGGGCCCGGCGCCCGACCGCCAACCAACAGAGCGCCGCGGCCACGCCGTACGCGCCGGCGATGCGCGCGGTGATCGCGTCGGGCGCGAATCCGGGCCAGAACAGGGCGCCGTTCGGGAGTGGCGAGTGGATGACACCGCAGAGGGTAGCCACGCTGGCGACGGCCAGGACGGCGGCGGCGACCCCGGCCCGCGCCTCTAGAATAGCCACCAGGACCCACGCCCACAGCAGGGCGGTGAGGATGAACCCATTGCCCAGTACGATGAGCGCGGCCCAGGTCGCGCCAGCATCGCCGGCGAGATCGGCCGGCGTCTTGCCCAGCGCGCCGAGCAGGCTACCCCCGACAATGAGCACGACCGCGGCCGCAACCGGCACGAAGGCCAGCGCCACGGCTGGCCCGTGGCGCGCTGGCGAGGCCAGGAAGGCCTGAGCGGTGATCTCCAGGCCGATGAAGATCAGGATCGGGGCCACCGCCGCCTCGGGCAGGATCGCCACCAACGCCGACAGCGCCCCCAGGGCCGCGCCGATGCCAATCACGAGCCCGGTGGCCAGCGTGTATCCGGCCCGCGCTCCCATCGCCTTGTAGGCGGGATGCCCGATGTACGGCGTGTTCTGGATCACACCGCCGGCGACCCCGGCGGCGATGGTCGCCAGCGCCTCGGTGATGAGGATGTCGCGCGTGCGGTACTCGTCGCCGGCCGCCGCGGCGGATTCCGTGTTGTCGATCCCGCCGATCACGGTCACGAGGGCGAACGGCAGGGCGATCGAGAGATAGGGCAGCGCGGCCGGCAGGGCATCGATCCAGGCCAGCGTGGGCCAGGGCAAGCCCACAGCCAGTTCGACCGCGACCAGGGTCGGCTCGGGGTGCGGTCCGCCGAGGGCCACGCGCAGCCAGAAGATCCCCGCGCCCGCGACGACGGCAGCCAGGGCTCCCGGCATACCGAACGGCATACGCACGCCGCCGAAGAGGGCCAGGCATAGCACGACGAGGGCCACCAGCCCGACCAGCGGATCGCGGAAGATCTTGAGCGCGGGGAGAAACGCGATCAGCAAGATCGCCACGCCCGCGATGGAGCCAAGCAGGGCGGCCCGGGGCACCGTGCGGCGCGTCCAGTCTCCCGTGAAGGCCAACGCGGTCTTGGCGAGTCCGATGGCGATGGTCACCGCCATGCCCACTTTCCACGCGAGCTCGGCGTCCCCGGTCGACAGCTTCACCGGCCCCAGGACGCCGAAAACCATGGCGAAGAGGGTGGGCGTGTCGATGCCGAACGGCATGGCCGTCACGTCGGTACGGCCTGTGCGCCGCATGAGCCTCAGGGCCAGCCAGGTGTAGGCGAGGTCACCGATCAAGACGCCCAGCGCGGTGCCCGGCACCATACGCGTGAGAACGAGCTCGGCGGGAAACCCGAAGGCGCCGATCAGCAGGCTGGCCAGGATGACCAGGTTGGTGGTGTTGTCGAGCGCCAGGCCGAGGAGACCGTTGAGGTCGCCCGGGCCGATCCAGTCGCGCGGGCGGCCCACGACGGCGGGGGAGCGCGTGGAGCCGTCAGGCGTCGCTATCGCGCTCCGACAGCCCCGGCCCCCAGGAGCTCACGGGCGCGGGCGCGGACCTGCTCGGCCATGCCACGGCACCAGGCCAGGCTCCCCCGGTTGTCGGCCACTTCCTTGTAGTCGAGCTCCCACGGCGGTGAGAGCCGGTCACCGAGGCGCACGCGAGCCACATACGACCGACCCTGCCGCTCGTCATCGGCGTCGAAGGTGATTTCCACGCGAGGATCCTCGCGTTTGGCGTGCGACCTGAGGAAGTTCTCGAGCCAGCGGGCCACCTCTCCGTACGAGCCACCGGAGAACGACATGACGGTCGATTGTAGCACCGTCCCCTGAGCGCTCTCCTTGTCGAGCGCGGGCTCCGACCGCGCGATCCTTCCTGCGGGAGGAATCGGAGGGGGCCGTCGAGGCCCCCTCCGAGAAATCAGCACTCGTTGTAGCCGCAGCTCAGACACTTCTTGCAGCCTTCCTCGTAGATGAACGTCGCCTGTCCGCACTCCTTGCAGAGATCGCCCACGCTCTTCTTGCCGATGGTGAGGAACGTCGCAAGCGGAGCGGGCTTGAGCTCCCCGATGTGCTCGGCCAGGGTACGGGCGATGGCGTCGGGCAGTGACAGGATCTTCGCCGTTCCGAATCCCGTGGGTTGGCCGCCCCCGATGCGGTTCAGCTGGCTGATGATCTCCTCGAGCCGTCGCTGAGCCGAGAAGGGCGAAGGTAGCCTCAGGATGAGGGAAATCAGACGCCCCAGCGCCTCGGCCACGGCCATGGTGTCGGACCCACCCTTGCCTACCTGCACGAAGACCTCGAAGGGATCGCGCTCCGGAGTCTCATTGACGGTGATGAACGCCGTCCCGATCGGTGTCTCGGTGCGATAGGTCGTGCCAGTGAGGCTGTGGGGGCGCGGTTTGATGATGGCCGGACCCACGGCTGGCGCCGGCGCCTCGACCTTGTCCTTCCGGACCGCGCCGATGCCGACGTTGAGCACCTGCTCGCCCTTGCAGCCATCGCGGAACACCGTGATCCCGAGGCAGCCCAACTCCCAGGCCAGGCGATAGGCGTTGGCGACGTCGTCCTCGCCGGCGGCGTTGGGCAGGTTGATCGTCTTGGAGACGCCGTTGTCCGTGGAGCGCTGGAAGGCGGCCTGGTGCCGCACGTGCCACTCGTACCCGATCTCGTGCGAGGTCTTGAACACCCGCTGCGCCGACTCCGGCATGCCGGGGATGCCGTGCAGCGTGCCGCGGCGAGCGATCTCCTGCATGAGCGCGTCCGAGAACAAGCCCTGCGCGCGGGCGATCGCCTCGAAGGTCTCGTTCACGAACGTGAGCACGCGCTCGCCGTCCGGCTGCTTGACCCGGTGCTCGAAGGCCAGCGCGAAGATGGGTTCGACGCCGGAGGAGCAGCCCGCGATCATGGAGATGGTGCCGGTGGGCGCGATCGTCGTCACCGTGGAATTGCGCATGGGCCGCCCGTGCTGATAGATGGAGCGGCTCCAGTTCGGAAAGGGCCCGCGTTCCTCGGCCAGCCGGGCGGACTGGTCGTGCGCGGTGTCCCTGACGAAGGCCATGAGCCGCTCGGCTAGCGCGATGGCCTCCTCGCTGTCGTAGGGGATGCCCAGGAGGAACAGGAGGTCGGCCCATCCCATGATGCCCAGCCCGATCCGTCGGTTGGACTTCACGGTGGCGTCGATCTCGGGCAGCGGGTACGGGTTCATCTCAATGACGTCGTCGAGGAAACGGACGGCCAGACGGACCACCCGCTCCATCTCCTCCCAGTCGATCGTCACGTCGCCGCCCGGGCTCCGCCGGGCGAACTTGGAGACATTCAGCGAACCCAGGTTGCACGCCTCGTTGGGCAGCAGCGGCTGCTCGCCGCAGGGATTGGTGGCCTCGATCTGCCCCAGCTCCGGCGTGGGGTTCGCCGGACTGGCGTTGATCCGGTCGATGAACACCATCCCTGGATCGCCGGTGCGCCACGCCGCTCGCACGATGCGGCTGAAGACCTCCTGGGCCGACAGCCGACCGGCAACCCGGCCGGTGTGTGGATTGATGAGATCGTAGTCCTCGCCCTTCTCCAGCGCGGCCATGAAGATGTTGGTGGCCGCCACGGAGATGTTGAAGTTGGTGATCCCGCCGTCGAGCTTGCACTCGATGAATTCCAGGACGTCGGGATGATCAACCCTGAGGATCCCCATGTTCGCGCCCCGCCGGGTGCCGCCCTGCTTCACCGCTTCCGTCGCGCTGTTGAAGACGCGGAGGAAGGAGACAGGCCCCGACGCGCGGCCGCCCGTGGAGGCCACGAGATCGTCCTTGGGACGCAGGCGCGAGAAGGCGAACCCGGTGCCCCCACCGCTCTTGTGGATGATCGCCGCGGCCTTCACCGAGTCGAAGATCTCCTCCATGGAGTCGCCCACCGGCAGGACGTAACAGGCCGAGTACTGCAGCCCGTTCCCCTTGCCGGCATTCATCAGCGTCGGTGAGTTGGGCAAGAAGTAGCTGTCCACCATCATGTCGTAGAAGGCTTCGGCCACCTCCCGGACCGCGGCTGCACTCCGCCCGTAGCGCGCCTCCCCGGCCGCGATGGACTGCGCCACCCGCCAGCACATTTCCTCCGGCGTCTCCACCACCTTGCCGTCCTGCCGGGTGAGGTATCGTTCCCGGAGAACGCGGAGGGCTGGTTCGGTCCACTTGCCGACTCTGGCCGGGTGGCTCTTCGACAGCATGCTTCTACCTCCTTTTGGGGTCTTTTGCGGGCCTGCCTCCGGGGTGACCAGGTCACGAATCCCGGGGGTACGCTACCGAGGGGTCCCCCCTTGAATCACTATATCTTGTGGCTGCGGGACTGTAGCACGCAGAATATCGCGGTCGTCAAGAAAAAACCTATCCACCGATCATCCACCATTCGTCCACCATGAGTCCCCAATAACCCCCCCCGGGACACTACTGGGCATCGTGGTATCCTCACGGCGCTCGATTCGAGCCCAGGAGTCGCGCATGGCGGTCGCACGCACAGAAGTGGCAGTGCTGATGAGCGCCTGCCTGACGCTTGGCCTGGCGGTATCGCCCGTGGTGGGCCAGGGGCCCGCCGAAGCGCCCGCGCGACAGATCGTGGGACGGCTGCTCTCGATGGACGAGGCGGTCGCCATCGCGCTGGAGACGCAGCCGCAGATCCAGGCCCGCCTCTACGACTACGCGGCGGCGCGTTTTCGCGTCGATCAGGCGATGTCCCCGCTCCTGCCCCAGCTCAGCAGCTCGGTGAGCGCCAGCCGCAGCAAGAGCTCCGTGCTCTCCACCGCCGTCGGCTCCACCTCCGTCATCGTCAACCGGTACTTCGACGAGACCCTGGTCGCCCAGGTCGCCCTCTCCCAGCTCCTGTTCGACTTCGGCAAGAACCTGGCGGCGACCGAGGCCGCCAAGAAGCTGAGCGCGGTGGCGCTGGAGGACGTCGAGCTGCAACGGCAGCTCATCGCGCTGGCCGTCAAGGAAGCCTTTACGAATACCCTGTTCGCCCAGCGCCTGATCCGCGTGCAGCAGCAGGCCGTGGAGCGCGCCGAGCTGAACTTGAAGTCGGCCCGGGGGTTCTTCGACGTGGGCACCCGGCCCCGGTCGGACGTGGCCCGGGCCGAGGTGGACGTGGCTAACGCGCGCGTCGACCTCATCCGCGCCCGCAATGCCGAGCGCGTGGCCCGCGTCGCCCTCAACACCGCGATGGGCATCGAGATCGACACGCCGACGCAGGTGCAGGACAACCTCGTCTACGAGCCCGTCTCTCTCGACCGGGGACAGATCCGCGCCGAGGCGCTGCGACAACGGCCCGAGTACCGGCAGGTCAAGCTGCAGGTGGAGGCGGCCGAGGCCATCGAGCGCCAGGCCTTCCGCAATTTCTTTCCCGATGTCACCGGCAGCGGCACCTATGGCGGCATCCGCGAGGAGCTCACGGAGGTGTGGAGCCTCACCCTGGCGCTGACCTGGAACATGTACGACGGGGGCGGCCGTGTCGCCCGCTATCGCGAGGCCCGGGCCAACGTGGACGGGGCCCGCTCCCGTGTGCGCGCGCTCGAGCTGGACCTGCTCCGGGAGGTCGAGCAGTCCCAGATCACGATCGAGGAGGCCCAGGAGCGACTGCAGGCCGCCCAGACGGCCGTGGTATCCGCCCAGGAGAACTTTCGCCTGGCCCAGGGCCGTTTCGACGCCGGCGTCGGCACGATCCTCGAGCTCACCGACGCCCAGCTGGCCCTCACCCAGACCCAGAACGTCGAGGCCCAGGCGCTGGCTGACTACCGGATCGCCCTCTATCGGCTCGATCGGGCGCGCGGTAGGCGATAACGACGGCAGGCGGTAAGCTGGAGGGAGGTAAACGACAGGACCTCGGGGGACGTCTAAACACGCGATGAAGCGTTACTTATCTCTAGCCCTCGTCATGCTGGCAGTGGGAGCCGGCGTCTGGGGCTATTTTTACGTCCAGAGCGGGGGCAATGCCCCGCAGTTCCGGCTCAGCCGGGTTGAGCGCGGTCCCCTCACCGCGGCGGTGTCGTCCACCGGCACCCTCAATGCCGTCACGACGGTCCAGGTCGGCAGTCAGGTGTCCGGTCAGATCAAGCAACTCCTGGTCGACTTCAATTCCATCGTTCGCAAGGGTGAGATCATCGCCCGGATCGATCCCGAGACGTTCGAAGCCAAGGTGAACCAGGCCCGCGCGGAGCTGGAGGGTGCCAACGCCTCGGTGCTCAATCAGCAGGCCCAGGTCGAGCGGGCCCGGGCCGAGGTGGAGAACGTACGGGCCGCCCACGCCGAAACCCGGGCCCAGACGGCGCGGGCCCAGGTGGCCCTGTCCGACGCGCGCCGCGACCTCGAGCGCAAGAACGAGCTCTTCCGGCGGGAGCTGATCGCCAGAAGCGAACGGGATACCACCCAGGCCACGTCAGACTCGGCGGAGGCCGCCCTGGAGGCGGCGCGGGCCAAGGAGCAGGCCGGACTGGCATCGATCAGCTCGGCCCAGGCTCAGTTGCGGGTGGCTGACGCGCAGCTCAAGACGGCCCAGGCCCAGGTCCGCCAGAAGCAGGCGGCCCTGCAGCAGGCGCAGGCCGACCTCGCCCACACGATCATCCGCGCCCCCGTCGACGGCGTCGTCGTCTCGCGCCAGGTAGACGTGGGCCAGACGGTGGCGGCCAGCCTGCAGGCGCCAGTGCTCTTCACCATCGCCCAGGATTTGACCAAGATGCAGGTCGACACCAGCGTCGATGAGGCCGATATCGGTCGTGTCGAGCTCGATGGCCCCGCGACCTTTACGGTAGACGCCTTCCCCGGGCAGACGTTCGCGGGGCGCGTGACGCAGATCCGCAAGGCCCCGCTGGTCGTCCAGAACGTGGTCACCTACACGGTTGTCGTCGCCGTCGACAACCCCCGGGGCCGGCTGCTTCCCGGCATGACGGCCAACGTCAAGCTCGTCGTCGCCGAAAGACCCAGCGTGCTGCGGGTCCCCAACGCCGCCCTGCGCTTCCGTCCCGCAGGTGCCGACGGCGGCGATGTTGACGGTGGCGGTCCGGCCCGGTCCGGCGGGGGCGGCGAGCCATCGGTGGCCGAGATCCGAGAGCGTCTGGTGAAAGGGCTGAACCTGTCCCCCGAACAGCAGACGCGCCTGGACCCGATTCTCGAGCACGGTCGTCAGCAGATGCTCGAGCTTCGAAAGGAAGGCTTGAGTCCCTGGGCGCACCGCTCGCGCGCCCAGCGCCTTCGCGAAGCGACTCGGGCTCGAATCCGGGAGATCCTCACCCCGACACAGCAGGCGAGCTTTGACGACTTCCGCGGCGGCGAGCGTACGATGAGCGGCCGTGTCTTCGTCATCGGCCCCAATGGCAAGCCCAAGCCGGTCAGCGTGAGGCTGGGCATCACGGACGGGACCGCCACCGAGGTCCTCGGCGGCGACCTCACCGATGGCCAGGAGGTCATCATCGGGTCCTCTGGCGGCGCGGTTCCGGTTCGTCCGGGCGGTGGGAGCGGCGGGCCGCGAATGAGGCTGTGACGTGGCGTTGATCGCGACGGAGGCGATCACCAAGGACTACCGGCTCGGGCCTCATACCGTCCACGCCCTACGCGGGGTGACCATCGGCATCGATCAGGGCGAGTTCGTAGCCGTGATGGGCCCGTCCGGCTCTGGCAAGTCTACCTTCATGAACATCCTCGGGTGTCTCGACACCCCGACCCAGGGACAGTACCGACTGGACGGCCTCGACGTGGGGCGGCTCTCCCGGGACGAGTTGGCCCGTATCCGGAATACCAGGGTAGGATTCGTCTTCCAGCAGTTCCACCTGTTACCGCGCATCAGCGCCCTGGAGAACGTCGAGCTGCCGCTCCTCTACGCCGATCTCCCGGCCCGTGAGCGGCACGCGCGCGCCCGGGCGCGTCTGGAGGCCGTTGGACTGGCCGACCGTGAGACTCACCATCCGAACCAGCTCTCCGGCGGTCAGCAACAGCGGGTGGCCATCGCCCGCGCGCTCGTCAACGAGCCCGCCGTGCTGTTGGCCGACGAGCCCACCGGCAATCTCGACTCGCGGACGAGCGTGGAGATCATGGCCTTGCTCCAGCGCCTGAACCGGGCCGGGCTCACCATTGTCCTCGTGACCCACGAACCCGATATCGCGGCCTACGCGCGCCGGGTCCTGGCCTTTCGGGACGGACGTGTGCTCAGTGACGAGCCGGTGCGCGCTTCCCGCGACGCGGTCGAGGCGCTGGCGGCACATCCCGAGGAGGCGCTAGCGTGACCGTGCTCCAGTCCGCCCGGATCGCCCTCGGCGCGCTGAGGGTCAACAAGCTCCGCAGCGCCCTGACGATGCTCGGGATCATTATCGGCGTGGCCGCGGTGATCGCGATGGTGAGCGTGGGTGCCGGTGCCCAGGCCCGGGTGGCCGAGCAGATCCAGAGCCTCGGGGCCAACTTGATCATCGTGCTTCCGGGCAGCGTCAGCGCCGGCGGCCTTCGTCTCGGCTACGGCACCCAGCCTCGGATCACCGAGGACGACGCCAATGCTATGATGCGGGAAATCTCCGCCGTCCAGGTGGCGGCGCCTTCCACGCGGGGTGGCGCCCAGGTCGTGTTCGGCAATTTGAACTGGTCCACTGCGGTTCAGGGCATCACGGCAGACTATTTCGAGGCCCGCGACTGGTTCGTCGTTACCGGCCGCCCCCTCAGTCCCGAGGACGTGGAAGGCAGCACCAAGGTCGCGCTCCTCGGCCAGACCACTGCGCAGAACCTGTTTGGCGGGAGCGACCCGCTCGAGCAGATCATCCGCATCAAGAAGGTCCCCTTCACGGTCGTGGGGGTACTCGACCGCAAGGGACAGAGCTCGTGGGGGCAGGACCAGGATGACGTCATCATGATCCCCCTGTCGACCGCCAAGAAGAAGATTCACGGCGTGAACCAGGCCAGCCCGCGCGCGGTCGGGGCTATCTCCGTCAAGATCCGGCCCGACCATGACATGGCTGACGCCGAGGAACAGATTCGGGCGCTGCTGCGCCAGCGCCACCGGCTGCAGCCGTTTCAGGACGATGACTTCTGGATCCGGAACCTCTCGGAGGTGCTCCAGACCCAGGAAGAGTCGTCCAAGGTGATGACCTATCTGCTGGCTGCGATCGCCTCGGTCTCCCTGCTGGTGGGAGGCATCGGCATCATGAACATCATGCTGGTGTCGGTCACCGAGCGCACGCGGGAAATTGGCCTCCGGATGGCGGTGGGGGCCCGCGGGCGCGACATCCTGCTGCAGTTCCTCGTGGAGGCCATCACGCTCTCGCTCATCGGCGGGGCCATCGGCATCGCGCTGGGCCTCATCGGCTCCCAGGGGATCAGCTATCTGGCGGAGTGGCGGACGGTGCTGTCGGCGGAGGCGGTCGTGGTCGCCTTCGGCTTCGCCGCCGCGATCGGGATCTTCTTCGGCTTCTATCCCGCCCGCAAGGCCGCGCGGCTCGACCCGATCGAAGCGCTCCGCTACGAGTAGTAGAGCCCCCCTGATCCCCGAGTGCCGGCTTTACCGGGCCCGGCGCGCCACCGGCGTGCACATCTCCAGCACGACGACCGCCACGCCGCAGAGCAGCACGAGCACGTTCAGGCGCACCGCCTGGCGGTGGGTGGCGGCGAAAGCGGCATCATCGCCGGCGCGCCGGGCCCGGTTTGCCGCGGGCAGACTCACCCCCAATGCCCAGACGAGGCCGATCACCATGACCGCGCCCAGGGCGGCTCCCGCCAGATGCCGCAAGCGCCCCGCGCCGGCCCACGCCGCCAGCACTACCAGGGCCCCCACGGCCAGTCCCGACAAGGCGATGCCCCACTGGTAATACGCCGGCAGCAAGACCGCGACCAGCTCGCCCGCCTCCTGCCGCTCCAGGGTGCGAAAAAGCCGCGGCGCGGCGACGAACGAGAAAAAGGTCATGATACCGAGCCAGGAGGCCAGGCAGGCCAGGGCCAGGACCCTGAGCGCATTCTTCACCGCCTCGGCCCGTCCGCTCGTCATCGTCCCTCCCCCGAACTCCGAGCGCTCGCGCTGAGCATCGGCAAGGGCGGGCCGGCTGTCAACGGCCCTTGATTGACACCTCGCCGCGGCCGACGATAGAGTCCGGCCGATGGGGTGCCGCCTGGCGCCGCTCGCGGTTGTGCTCGCCCTGTCCGCGCTGCCGCCGGCCGCGGCCGGCGCCGATGCCCGGGCCGAGCAGCAGGCCCGCGGGTTGATCGCCCGTTACCACGAGGACCCCACCCGCATCGACCGGGCACGCGATCTCCTGGAAGCGGCCCTCAAGCAGGAGCGTCGGGTGGACACGCTGATCCTGCTCGCCCGCGTGCATTTCCTCGTGGGTGACGTGCGGGCGACCACGCAAGAGGCGAAGCTGGCTGCCTACGACCGCGGTCGGGAAATCGGGCAGCGCGCGGTCGAGCTGGCACCGCGGAGCGAGGAGGCGCATCTGTGGTACGCGATCAACACCGGGCGCTGGGGACAGGCCCGGGGCGTGGTGCGCTCGCTCTTCCTCCTGCCCACCATGCGCGAAGAGCTCGAGATCATCTTTACCCTCAACCCCAAGTCGGTGCGGGGCCACGCGCTGGCCGGCAACGTGATGTTCGAGGTGCCGGGGTTGCTGGGTGGGGACCGCAAGAAGGCCGAGGAGCACTACCGCAAGGCGCTGGAGATCGATCCCCGATTCACGGTGGTGCGGGTCGACCTGGCTCGCTTGCTGATCGCCACCGACCGCCACGACGAGGCCCGGCGGGAGCTCGGCCGCGTGATCGACGAGCGCGCCCCGACCAACATCGCCGACTGGACTGTCAAGGACGTTCCGCGGGCCCGGGCGCTGCTCGACTCCCTCAAGGCCAAGCCCTGAGGATCGGGGACGTCATCCGGCGGCTTCAGCAGACGCGGTCGGCCTGGAGCCCGACCGCGCTGGCGGTCGTGGCCGCCGAGTCACGCGATCCCTTCCAGGTCCTGATCGCCTGCATCCTCTCGCTGCGGACCCAGGACACCACTACCGGCCCGGCCGCCGCGCGGCTCTTCGCCCTGGCCGGCACGCCGCCGACCATGCTCCGGCTCACCCCGCGCCAGATCGAGCGCGCCATCTACCCAGTCGGCTTCTACCGCACCAAGGCCCGCGCCATTCGGGCGATCTGCCGTGACATCATCGAGCGCTTCGCCGGCCGAGTCCCCGACGAGATCGACGACCTGTTGACCTTCACGGGGGTGGGCCGGAAGACGGCGAACCTCGTGGTCACGATGGGCTACGGCAAGCCCGGGATCTGCGTGGACACCCACGTCCACCGCATCTCGAACCGTCTGGGCTACGTGCGGACGAAAACGCCGGACGAGACGGAGCAGGCGCTGCGGCGCCGGCTCCCCCGCCGCTACTGGATCGGCTACAACGATCTTCTCGTCAGCTTCGGCCAGAACGTCTGTACCCCGATCTCCCCGCGCTGCTCGTGCTGTCCCGTCCGCGCGCTGTGCCGGCGCGTCGGGGTGACGTCGACCCGCTAGCGAGCGCGCGCAGCCGGGCCAGGTTGCGCCGGTCGGCCAGGGGTTCCGGCTCTTTCGGCGTCTCCAGCACCTTGGGCACGCCGCGGAAGCGGGCGTCGGTGAGGAGCCGGCGAAAGGTCGGGCAACCGAGGTAGCCCTGACCGATGTGCTGGTGACGGTCGAGGCCGGAACCCAACCCGGCCCGAGCATCGTTGAGGTGGAAGGCCAGAACCCGTTCGAGCCCCACCTGCTCCACGCACTCGGCCACGGCCGCCTCCCACCCGGGCGCCGAGCGGATGTCGTACCCCGCAGCGAACAAGTGGCAGGTGTCGATGCACACGCCGACCCGCTCCGGTTGTCGGACCCGCCCGATGACGTCGCCGAGCTCGGTGAGGCGGCGGCCCAGCGTGGCACCACCACCGGCCGTGTTCTCCAGCGCGATCCGGATCCGGTAGCCGGCGGTACGGCGCGTGGCCTCGTCGAGGGCCGCCGCAACGCGGGCCAGTCCCGCCTCCAGACCTGCCCCCAGGTGGGAGCCGGGATGGACGACCAGGCAGCCCAGGCTCAGCGCCTCCCCCCGCTCCAGCTCGTCGGTGAAGACGTCGAGAGCGCGCGCCCACTCCGTCGGGCGCGGGACGGCCAGGTTGATGAGGTAGCTGGCGTGGGCGAAGACCGCGCGGATGCCGGTGCGCCGGCGCGCGGCCGCGAAGGCGCGGACGTCGTCGGGGGTGAGCGGTGGTCCCGCCCACTGCCGCTGATTCTTGAGAAAGATCTGCACCGCCCCGCAGCCCAGGGCCTCACCGCGCTCCAGCGCCCTCCAGAGTCCCCCGGCGATGGACATGTGGGCGCCGAGATCGTCACCGCTTGGAGGAGAACACGTGACGCGCCCCCCTTTAAACCTCCCCCATTCGCGTGAGGTGCGACGACCCGCGCTATCTCCCTTCACGGCGCAGTGTCCAGTGCGGGGGCGAGCAGCTCGCCGATGCGCCGGCGCCGGTAGGCCCAGATCGCGGTGAGCTGGCGGCCGATCACCAGCGCGTGCAGCGAGCGGCCGATCGGACCCAGGCGCAGCTGGTAGCGCACGTAGTCCTCCACCCAAGTCCCGCCACGCTCCTCCAGGAACAGGTGCCGGTGCTCCCACTTGTGGTAGGGCCCCCGGACCTGAACGTCGACGAAGTGACCCGGCGGGTCGTACTCCCGGATAAAGGCGCGCCAGCGCAGGGGCATCCCGAGCCAACGGATCCCGTAGTCGAAGACGGCGAAAACCGCCATGGGGGGCGCGGGAGTCAGCAGCCGGAAGGCCAGCCAGGGCGGGGTGATACGAGCCAGGTTGGTGGGATCGGCAAAAAAAGCGAACACCTCAGCGCGCGGACGGCCCAGCCACACACGCGACTGCAGAACGTGGTCGGGCATGATGCGCGCCGGTCCCCCTCAATAGCGTCCGCCGCGGATGAACCGCGCGATGCCGGCGGCAACCTTGACCTCTTGCGTGACGAGCGAGAACGAGCGCACGAGCGAGTTGCCCTGCACGGCCCGCGGGCAGCCCTTGTCGTCGAGGGCCAGGTGACCTCCGCCACCCACGAGAAGGACCAGCGTCATCCGCCCGCCCGGCCCGGCCGTGGCCGGAGATTGGCCGAGCTCGTAACGGGTCGTGGTGGAGCCGTGCGTCGGGATCGTCACCAGCTCGCCGCAGGGCTCCGAGGACGGGGCGGCGTTCGCCTGGGCCGAGGTCACCGCCGGGGCACGCACCCGCGCCAGCGCGGCAAGCACCGGCAAGGTCACCACTTCACGAGTTCAGCCGAGCTTCTTGACCTCGGCCAGGATCTTGTCGGGATCCGGCAGCTCGCCCTTGCCGTAGCGCTCGGTGAAGCGCACCACCCCGTGCCGGTCGATGACGAACGTCGCGCGGACGTTGGCGTTCCAGTCGGGCCAGTAGACTCCGTACTGCTTGGCCACACTGCGCTGGATATCGGAGAGCAGTGGATAGTGGCTGATGCCCACCGTCTTGGCCCAGTTCTCGTGACTGAAGGGGCTGTCGGTACTGATGCCCAGGACCTGGGCATTGGCCGCTTCGAAGTCGCGCATGCGCTTATCGAACGCGGGCATGCAGGTGCTTCAGCCGGGCGTCCAGTCGAGCGGGTAGAAGAGCAGCACGACATTCTTGCCGCGGTAGTCACGCAGGCTGACATCCTTGAGCCCGATCGTCTTGAGGGTGAACTCGGGGGCAGAATCGCCTACCCGGAGCGTCGCTTCGCCGGCAGTGCTCACTCGCCGTTTCCTCCTTTCGCCGCGCGGCTGCCCACGCCACGCCGCGTCATCATAGCACGCTCCCCCTGAGCCTTGGCCGCGGGCTTGCGCAACGCGCTCCAGCGCTGGCGGCGACTGGCCTCCAGCGGCGTGTCGGCCAATCCGAGATATCCCGCCGCTGTAGTCACTCGGCCCGTCTCGAGCAGACGTCCGAAGCGCTCGCCCCAGCGCAGATCGCGCAGGGCATGGTGATCGAAGACAACGCGGCAGCCGGTGCTCTCGATGACCCGGAGCAGATGGTCGATCGCGCGGTCAATGGTCGCTGGGCCCACGATGTGCTCGAGATACGAGGGCGGGCCCGAGAGATAGAGTAGCGTCGGCCGCTGGCGCGTGAGGTAGGCCGCCACCACCGGAGAGAGCGGACCCTGCACATCGGAGGCGAAGACGAAGCGCTCGCGCTCGGCGTGATCAACCACCGTGAGGGCCACGACGTAGCCGAGCGCCGTACCCTCCACACCGTGAGCCAGCGGAGGCGACACCTCCAGCGTCAACAACTCCCCCTCCCGGCGGATCGCGGCGTCCGCCGACTCCACGCGGGCGTGGCCGCTGAGGGCCCGCCAGAGCTCGGCCCCGCGGCGCGCCTGTTGCCCCTGCAGCATCCGGCGGGGATCCTTGGCCAGGACCAGGCGACCCGCGTAGGACGCCGGATCGGAGCGGAAATGGTCCTCGTGGTAGTGGCTCACGAAGACGAGCTGGGCCCGCGCGGCATAGGCCGAGATGCGGTCGTTGACGCGGCGGAACGCTTCCCACTCCGCCTCGCTGGGCGGAAGGCCGAAGCGGGCCGGCGCCAGGGTGGCCCCGGGGTCGACCAGGATGCCCGTGCCGGCGACTTCCACGAAGGTGGCCATGGAGCGCACGCCCAGCGAGTCGGCGCCCAGGGGAACGACCTTCATTTGAAGGACGGAGGGGCGAGACGCCCCCCCGTCGGCCCCCCGGCTCGCGTCGCGCCCGACACCCCGCCGCGTCCACCGGGGCCCCGACCGGCGAGACGCCCCCCCGTCGGCCCCCCGGCTCGCGTCGCGCCCGACAACCCGCACAGTCTCCCGAGACCCATCAGAGACACCGACCGCCGTCGACCTCCAGGCAACTGCCGGTAATCATCGCCGCGTCGTCGGAGGCGAGGAAGACGGCGGCCCGGGCGACATCATGGGGCAGGTTGAGCCGGCCGAGGGGAACGGTGGCCACGTAGCGGCTCAGGCCCTCCTCGTCCACCTCCTTCTTGTTCATGAACGTGGGCAGCATCGGCGTGTGGGTGGCCACGGGCGCGATGGCGACGACCCGAACGCCGTAGGGCGCCGCTTCCAGGGCCAGGGCCTTGGCCAGCGTGGTCACCGCGCCCTTTGACGCGGCGTAGGTCTGGCTGCCCGCTCGGGGGCGGATGGACGCGGTCGATGCCGTGATGAGGAAGACGCCGCGGCGCTGCCGCTTCATCACCGGCAGCGCGTACTTGGCGCCCAGCCAGACGCCCTTGACGTTCACGGCCATGATCTGGTCGAAGGCCGCCTCGTCGACGTCCTCGATGTCGAGCTTCCACTGGGGAACGCCAGCGTTGGCGTGGAACACGTCCAGGCTCCCGAACGTCGCCACGGCCCGCTCCACGATGCTCTGGTTGTCGGCGGCGATGGTGACGTCGGCGCGCAGGCTCAGCGCCCGGCCCCCTGCCTTCTCGATCTGCCCCGCGGTGGCCCTGGCCCCCGCCTCGTTGATGTCGGTCACGACCACCCGCGCGCCTTCGGCCGCCATCGCCATCGCCGTCGCGGCGCCGATGCCGGACCCGGCACCGGTGATGATCGCCACTCGGTCCTTGAGCTTCATGCCATCCCCCGCTGGCCTAGAGCGCCACCTCGGCCATCGTGCGGACCGCCGTGGCGTCGCCGCCGATCATGAGCGTCGTCACCCCCGCCGCCTTCCACTCGGCGAGTCGGTCCCGGATGCGCTCCCGCGGCCCGCACAGCGCGACATCGTCGACGAGCGCGTCGGGCACCGCCGCCTCCGCCTCGGCCTTCCGCCCGCCGAGGTAGAGATCCTGGATCGTGCGCGCCGCCTCCTCATACCCGTAGCGGCGAACCAGCTCATTGTAGAAGTTCTTCCCGCGCGCGCCCATCCCGCCCACGTAGAGGGCGAGGCGACTCTTCATCCGCGCCCGGCATTCCTCGACGCGGTCGCCCACCACCACCCCGACCGACGGCATGATGTCGAAGCGCTCCCGCATGGCCGCCGAGCCCCCCGCCGCCCGAAACCCCTGACCGAGCCACTCCTGGAACATCTTCATGTGCCGGGGCGCGAAGAACGTGGGGATCCAGCCGTCGGCGATCTCCGCGGCCAGGGCCACGTTCCGGGGACCGATGGCCGCCAGGTAGATGGGAAGGTCGCCGCGGCCGTGCAGGATCGAGCGCAGCGGCTTGCCGAGCCCGGTGGCGCCGGGACCGGTATAGGGAATCTGGTAGTCCGCGCCGCGGAACTCCAGCGGCTTGTCGCGGCGGAGGATGGCCCGCACGATATGGACATACTCCCGGGTCCGGCCCAGCGGCCGGCCGAACGGCTGACCGTGCCAGCCCTCCACCACCTGCGGCCCCGACACCCCGAGGCCCAGGCGGAACCGCCCGCGCGAGAGCGCGTCGAGACTCATCGCCGTCATGGCGGCCATGGCCGGCGTGCGTGCGGGAATCTGCATGATGGCGGTGCCGACGTGAATGCGCTCGGTGCGCGCCGCGATCCAGGCGGCCACCGTCACGGCGTCGGAGCCGTAGGCCTCGGCGGTCCAGACGGAATCGTAGCCGAGCCGCTCGGCCTCCAGGACCTTGGCCATGTCCAGGTCCAGGGTCGGGCCCGAATAGCTCAGGTGCAGGGCCAGCCTCATAGCGTGCTCCTATCGTGGGTGCCAGCGGTGACGCGATAGCGCAACCCGGCCACTCCGTAGCGCGAGACCCTCCGCCTGCAGGCGCAGGCGCTGCGTCAGCATGCCGCTCATCCGCGCCCGGGCGCTGATGCCGCCGCGAGCGTTGACGACCCGATGCCACGGGATGTCGGTCGGGCATTGCTGCATCGCCCGACCCACCGCCCGCGCTGCTCGCGGTCGCCCCAGCAGCGCGGCCAGCTGACCGTACGTGGCCACGCGGCCCCGCGGGATGCGACGTACCAGACGCCACACCCCGTGGACGAAGCTCAGGCCAGACGCGCGCGGACCGACAGCTCCCACAGCCGCGCGTACACGCCGCCCCGACCCAGCAGCTCGGCGTGACGACCTTCCTCGTGGATGCGACCATGGTGCAACACCAGGATGCGATCGGCGTGCTGCACCGTCGACAGCCGGTGGGCGATGGTGATCGTCGTTCGGCCCTCCGCCAGGCGCGCGATGGCGTGCCGAATCAGCGCTTCCGACTCCGGATCCACGCTGGAGGTTGCCTCGTCGAGGACGAGGACGGCGGGATTGTACACGAGGGCCCGGGCAATGGCCAGGAGCTGGCGCTGGCCGTGCGAGAGATTCGCCCCCCGCTCGACGAGCTCTTCGCCCAGCCCGCGCGGCAGCACCTGCAGCAGGGGCCCGCAGCGGGCGGCCTCCACTGCGCGCAGCAGCTCCGCGCGGCCCACCCGCCCGTCGGCCACCGTCGTGAGATTCGCCTCCACGGTACCGGTGAAGAGCACCGCCTCCTGAAAGACGATGCCGACGTGCCGGCGCAGGCGCTCGAGGTCCCACTCCCGCACGTCGATGCCATTCACCAGCACCTGGCCCTGCTGTACGTCGTAGGCGCGGTTGAGCAGACGCGCGCACGTGCTCTTGCCTTCGCCCGTCGGCCCCACCAGCGCGACGTGCTCGCCGGGCCGCACCTCGAACGAGCAATCGCGCAACACCCACTGCCCGCCGGCATAGGCGAACCACACGCCGCGCAGGGCCACGGCCGGCCCCCCGGGCCGGGTCGCCGGCGGCGGCGTCGCGGGGGTAACGATGGTGGGCGTGCGGTCGAGCAGCGCGAAGACGCGCTCCGAGGACGCCATAGCGGCCTGCATCACCGTGTACTTGGCGCCCAGATCGCGGATGGGCAGGAAGAAGCGGTTGGTGTACTGGATGAAGGCTACCAGCGTGCCGAAGGTGAGGGCCTCGGCGGCGATCTGCCCGGCCCCGTACCACAGCAACAGCGCCAGGGCCGTCGAGCTCAGGGCCTCGACCGTGGCGTAGAGCGAGGCCTCCCACACCGTAGAGACGAACATCGCGCGGCGCAGCTCGCGGTTGAGCCGGCGGAACGCGGTGAACTCGTGGCCCTCGCGGCCGAAGAGTTGGATCACCGTCATGCCCTGCAGAGACTCTTGCAGGAAGGCGTTGAGACGGGCCAGGCGCCAGCGCACGGTGCGGTAGGCGTCGCGGGCCCGCACGCGGAAGTAGGCGGCTCCCCCGCTCAGCACGGGGACGATCGAGAATGTCACCAGGGCCAGCCGCCAGTCCATCCACAGCATCACGGCCACGACGCCGGCCAGGGTGATGACGTCGCCCACCACGGCGATGAGCCCGCTGGTGAAGGCCTCGCTGATCGCCTCCACGTCGTTCAGGACCCGGGTCATCAGCCGCCCCACGGGATTGCGGTCGAAGAAGGCGGCCTCCTGGCGCAGGAGATGACGGAAGAGCTGGCCGCGCAGGTCGTGCATCACCCGCTGCCCGGCCAGATGCATGAGGTAGGACTCCACGGCCCGCGCGGCGGCCAGGGCCAGCAGCACGCCCAAAAAGATGGTGGCCACGCCGGTCAATCCGGCCCAGTCGCCGTGTAGGATGTGCTCGTCGATCGCGACCTTGAGCAGGTAGGGCTGGAGCAGCTCGAGCCCGGCGATCAGGGGAAAGAGGAGCGCCGTCACCACCAGCAGCCGCGCGTGAGGTCGGGTGACCCGGGCCAGGCGGGCCACCAGCCGGCGATCGAAAGCGCGGCCGACGACGTCGTCGAGCTCCACTTCAGGCACGCGCGATCTCCTCCTCGAGCTGCTGGATGCGCCAGAGCTGAGCGTAGGCGCCGCTCACGGCCATCAACTCGTCGTGCGTCCCGGACTCGGCGACGCGCCCCTCGACGAGGACCACCACGCGGTCGGCGGCGCGGGCCGCGCGCAGGCGATGCGTCATCAACAAAATAGTCCGGCCCGTGGCGGCCCGGCGCAGCGCGCCGGTGATCTCCTCTTCCGTGGCGGCGTCGACGCTGGCGAAGACGTCGTCGAGAATCAGGATCGGCGGGGCGCCGGCCAGCGCGCGAGCCAGGGCCAGGCGCTGGCGCTGGCCGCCGGAGACAGTCAAGCCGCGCTCGCCCACGACCGTGTCCCAGCCGGCCTCGAACGCCTCGACCTCGTCGGCGATCCCCGCCACCGCGGCCACGGCCTGGGCCGCCTCCCGGCTCACCGCCTGGCGGCCCAGCGTCACGTTGTCGAGGATGGAGCGGGAGAAGAGGAACGCCTCCTGAGGCACGTAACCCAGTACGGCGCGGAGCGTCCCGCGGCTCAGCGTGGTGACGTCGTGATCAGCGACGAACACGGCACCGGTCGGGGGCTCCCACAGCCGCGCCAGCAGCGCGCCCAGCGTGGATTTGCCGCTGCCCGTCGCTCCCACCAGGGCCACCACCTCGCCGGGCCCCACGGCAAAGCTGACCTCGCGCAGCGCCGGGTCGCGGCCTTCGTAGGCGAAGGTCAAGCCGTTGAAGCGGATGGACATGGGCCCCGCCAGGGAAGGTCCTGGCGGCTCCGGCCCGGGCGTGGCGTCGATGATCTCCTGGATCCTCGCCATCGACGTGAGCCCCCTTCGCGCGAGCGAGAGGGTGAAGCCGAGCGCCAGCGTGGGCCACGCCAGGTAGGCCAGGTACCCGTTGAAGGCCACCAGGGCACCCAGGGTGAGCCGCCCCTCCATCACGGCTCGGCCGCCGAGCCAGAGCGCGATGAGGGCGCCCAGGCCCGAGATGAGGCCGGTAAGGGGTACGAAGCCCGATAGCGTGCGAGCCAGGGCCGCCGTGCGGTTCAGGTGCTCACGGTTGGCCCGGTCGAACTCCGCCGTGGCGTGCCCTTCCATCGTGTAGCCGCGGACGACGCTCATGCCGGCCAGCGTCTCCTGGACGCGGGCCGACAGGACCCCGAGCTGTTCCTGGGCGGCCTGGGTCCGCTCGTGGATGGCGACGTTGACGCCCCGGGCCAGCAGGGCCAGCACCGGGTAGGGAGCCAGGGCCCACAGGGTCAGCCAGGGATCCACCGCCAGCATGGCCGCGAGCGCCCCCACGAAGGCGAGCACCGTGCTGATCAGGCTCACGCTGCCGAAACCGACCAGCGAGCGGACCGCCGACACGTCGCTCGAGGCGCGGGCCATCAGGTCACCGATGGCGTGACGGGCGTAGAAGTCGGGCGAGAACCTCAGCAGGCTCCGGTAAAGCTCATTGCGAATGTCGCACTCCACGCGCTGGGCGCTGCCCACGAGCAGGAAGCGGGAGCCCAGACGGGCCACACCGTTGCCGAGCGCGATGAGGAGGATGAGACCGACGAAGACGCCGATGGGGGCAGCGGCCGGATCCGTCTCCAGCGCTTCCACGGCGCGCTGCACCGTGCGGGGAATCAGCAGGCTGAGCAGGGTGGCGGTCGCCAGGCAGGTCACGCCGCCGGCGTAGCGGACACCGTAGCGGGCGATGTAGCGCGTCAGTCGGCGCGCCGGAGATGCTGGCGTTGCGCTCAGCCCGCCCCTCGAGTGCGCAGGGGCCCCATCCCGGCCGGCGACACACCCTCCGCGTGAGGCTTGAGCGCCGCATACACCGCGAAGAGCGTGGGGGTGGCGACCCCGAGGCGCTGCCCGAGGCGGACGGCGTAACCGTGCAAAGCCTCCAGCTCCAGCCGGCGGCCGGCGGCGAGGTCATTGGCCAGCGATGATCTCGTATCCGGACCCAGCGCCGCGGCGGCAGCCAGGATGCGGTCGACGACGTCGGGTGGGAGGCCCACCCCGGCCGCGGCAGCCAGAGCCGCGAGCTCCTCGAGCAGGAGGCGGTAGAGGCGCCAGGTCTCGGGAACCGCGCGCACGACGCCCGAGGGGCAGCCGGTTACCGCGGTGACACCCGCCTGGGCGCAGATGAGGAGGTACTTCTCCCACAGCACCCGGCGGATGTCTGGGGAGACTTCCACGGGCACGCCGGCCACGGCGAACGCGGCGCGCAGGCGCTCGGCCCGTGCCGTCATGCGACCGTCCAGCTCGCCGAACGCGACCCGCCCGGCGAAACGGTGCGCGATCACTCCGGGAGCGGTCAGCTCGGCGAAGACGTAGGCGGCACCGGCCAGGGTACGGGCGGCGCCCACCCTGGCCTCCACGAGCTCGAGATTCACGACGCCGTTCTGGAGCGAGAGCACCGCCGTCTGGGGCCCCAGCACCGGCGTGAGCATCGCCAGGGCCTCCTCGGTGTCGAAGGATTTCACGCAGAGCAAGACCACGTCGACAGAGGGACGGCCCTCGAGCCGCTCGACCGCCTCTATCTTGACTGTGTAGTCACCCTCGACGGTCGAGGAGATCCTGAGCCCGTTACGCTGGATCGCCTCGAGGTGGGCGCCGCGGGCGACCAGCGTCACCGGCAGGCCCGCGCGGGCCAGACGCGCACCGAAATAACCGCCGACGCCGCCGGCCCCGACGACGAGAATTCGCAGCTGATCCACGGGAGTCCCATGCTCCGGGAGCGTCCGTTGGTTGTCAAGGACCCGTGTGGTAGGCTGGCCCCGCGATCATGAGGGCTCTTGAGTCGCGCGTGGCCATCGACGCCGCGCGCAGCGCCGGCCACCTTCTCCGGAGCGAGCTGCAGGGGCGGCGGCGCATCACCTACAAGGGCACGCCGACCAACCTCGTGACCGAGATGGACGCCCGGGCGGAAACGCTGATCCTGGAGCGGTTGGCCGGTGCCTTTCCCGCCGACGCGATGCTCTCCGAGGAAGCGGGCGCGCGCCCAGGCCGCTCCGGCCGGCGCTGGATCGTGGACCCCCTGGACGGCACGACGAACTACGCCCATGGCGCGCCCCTCTTCGCGGTGTCCATCGCGCTCGAGATGGCCGGCCAGGTCGTCCTCGGCGTCGTGTACGACCCGAACCTGGACGAGCTCTTCGTGGCCGAGCGGGGGGCCGGCGCGTTCCTCGGCCAGGAGCGGCTCCACGTGTCGTCGGCGATGCGGCTCGACGAGAGCCTGCTGACCACCGGCTTCCCCTACACCATCCGGGAAAGCCCCGACAACAACCTGGCCGAGTACGGCGCTTTCAGCGTCCGCGCGCGCGCGGTCCGGCGCATGGGGTCGGCCGTGCTCGATCTGGCCTGGCTGGCGGCAGGCCGCTTCGACGGCCACTGGGAGCTCAGGCTCGGCCCCTGGGACGTCGCCGCCGGCAGCCTGCTCGTCGAGGAGGCCGGTGGCCGGGTGACCAGCCTCGGCGGTGGAGGGCTCGACCTCGAGGCTCCTGCCGTCGTGGCGAGCAACGGACTTATCCACGAGGAGATGCTGGAGATACTCAGGACGGTCCGGGGGGTTTCCCCTTGACGCCGGCCCGGCCAGCGGCGACAGTGCCCCGCATGTTATCCGGCGGCGATGACGCGCCGGAATGGAGGGACAGCATGGTGCAGCGCGTGTGTTCTCTGATCGTGGCGGCGGCGCTCGTCGTCATCGGCGTCGCGACATCGGCCGGGGCCCAGAGCCCGCACCTGGACGGCGCCCGCAAGGAAGGCAAAGTCGTCTGGTACACCTCCCTGGCCCTGCAGAGCGCCGAGAAGGTGGCCAAGCTGTTCGAGGCGGCGCACCCCGGGATCAAGGTCGAGGTGCACCGCACGGGCTCGCAGCGCGTCCTGCAGCGTCTCATGCAGGAGCTCCAGGCCAACATCAGGAACGCCGACGTGGTGCACACGTCCGACGCCGGCCACTTCGTGCTCCTCAAGAACAAGAAGCTGCTCATGAAATACACCCCGGCCGACGCCGACCGGTTGCCGGCCGGCTTCAAGGACAAGGACGGCTTCCACTACGGGCTCCGGGCCACCGTCTCCGTGATCGCCTACAACCCCAAGATCGTCCCGGCCGGCGAGGCCCCCAGGAGCTGGAAGGACCTGCTCGATCCCAAGTGGCGGGGCAAGCTGGTGACGGCCCACCCCGGGTACAGCGGTGTCATCGCCACCCACGTCCTGGCCCTGGTGAACCTCCACGGCTGGGACTACTTCAAGAAGCTGGCCGAGAACAAGCCGATGATCGTGCAGTCGGCGGTGGACCCACCGGGAGTGGTGGCGTCCGGTGAGCGGCCGGTGGCGGCGAACACCGCCGACTACAACGCCTATGCGACGAAGAAGAAGGGCAACCCCATCGAGATCGTGATCCCCCAGGAGGGCGTGCCGCTGGTGGTCTCGCCGACAGCGATCACGGCCTTCGCGCCGCATCCCAATGCGGCCAAGCTCTTCACCGACTTCAGCTTCAGCCGCGAGGTCCAACAGGTCCTGGCCGACAGCGAAGGCCTCTACACCGGGCATCCCGAGGTCAAGTACCCCGCCGACAAGCCCAAGCTCTCCGAGCTCAAGCTCCTGCAGGTGGATCCCGAGGAGCTGGAGAGGCGGAACGAGGAGATCAAGAAGCGATTCGTCGAGTTCTTCGGGGCCTGACGCGCCGGCCATTGGAGCGCGCCGTCCCCGTCTGGATTCTGGCCGCCGTCACGCTGGTGGTCCTCATGGCCCTGCCGCTGGGTTGGCTCGGCTGGGTGAGCGTGAGCAGCGAGCAGGGCGCGACCCTCGCGCACTACGCGGCGGTGTTCCAGGATCCCCACCTCCAGAAAGCGCTCTGGAACACGGTGGTGATGGCGTTCTGGGTGGGGCTGGCCTCGCTCGCCGTGGGGGCGCCCATGGCGTGGCTGACGGCGCGCACCGACCTGCCCGGCAAGGCCGTGATCCGCGGGCTCATCATGGCCTCGTTCGTCACGCCGCCCTTCCTGGGCGCCTTCGCCTGGGTAATGCTGGCCGGGCCCAACGCCGGCCTGCTCAACAAACTCTATCGCGGGCTCACCGGCAGCCCGGAGCCGCTCGTCAACATCTTCAGCATGCCGGGCCTGATCTTCGTCGTCGCGATCTACACGTTTCCCTACGTCTACATCATGATGGTCAACACGCTGGCCCTGATCGCCTCCGACCTGGAGGAGGCGGCGTCGATCCTGGGCGCCGGACGCCTGCGCGTGGCCGCCACCGTCACCGTGCCGCTGGTGGCCCCGGCCATGCTGAGCGGCTTCATCCTGGCCGTGCTCCAGGCCCTGGCCCTCTTCGGGTCGCCGGCGATACTGGCGCTCCCGGCCGGCTTTCACACCATCACGACCCAGATCTGGGCGTTCTTCCACTACCCGCCGAAGATGGAGATGGCCGCCGCCTTCTCCATCCCGCTGCTGCTGGCCACCGCACTCCTGCTGCAGCTGCAGAAGCGGCTCCTCGGCCGCCGCGGCTACGCCTCCATCGGTGGCAAGGGCGGGCAGCGGCGCAACATTCCGCTGGGCCGCTGGCGCTACCCGGCGCTGGCCGGGTGTCTGGCCGTGCTGGCCTGCGCGATCTTCCTGCCCTACAGCATGCTGGCCAAGGCGGCGCTGGCTCGCTCCTGGGCCCAGCCCATGACCTGGGACAATCTCACCGCCAGCAATTTCACCTTCACCTTCTTCGAGTACAGCGCCACCAAGTCCGCCATCCTGAACACGCTGGAGCTCGGTGTGCTGACCGCCACCGTGGGGGCCGGCTTGGCCGCGCTGCTGGCCTACGTCGCCAACCGACGCCTCATCCTCGGCCATCAGGTCTTGGCCTTCCTGGCCCTGGCCCCGGTCGTCATCCCCGGCGTCGTGCTCGCCGTCGGCCTGTTCATCGCCTACACCCGGCCGCCCTTCCTGCTCTACGGCACGCTGTGGATCCTCTTCGTGGCCTACGTGACGAAGGAGATGCCGGTGGGGTACTCGCAGGCCGACGCCACCTTCAAGGGCGTCCACGCCGAGCTGGAGGACGCCGGCCGCATCCTGGGAGCCGGACGCCTGCGTGTGCTCGGGGAGATCACGGCTCCGCTGGCCAGGAGCGGCATCATCGCTACCTGGTGCTTCATCTTCATCGGGGTGATCCGCGAACTCTCAGCCTCGATCATCCTCTTCACCCCCAACACCAGGGTGATGTCGGTGGTGATCTTCGATCTCAAGGAGGAGGGCCAGTTCGGCGCCATCGCCGTGCTGGGCCTGTTCATGCTGGTGATGACGTTTGCCACCGTCATCCTCATGCAGCGCGTGCTGGGACGCGACTTCATGGGAGTCCGCGAGTGAGGCGCCGTCACGCGGAGTGGGGATGCCCGGCGTCCTCCTGAAGGAGCTGATCAAGCGGTACGGCGAGGACGTCGCCGCCGTCCAGAACCTCACGCTCGAGGTGAAACCCCGGGAGCTGGTCGCGCTGCTGGGACCTTCTGGCTGTGGCAAGACCACCACGCTTCGCCTGGTCGCGGGCTTTCTCAAGCCCGATGCCGGGGAGATCTGGGTGGGTGATCACTGCCTGTCCTCGCCGGCGATGGTCGTGCCCCCCGAGCGACGACGGATGGCGATGATCTTCCAGAGCTATGCCCTCTGGCCTCACATGACTGTCGCCCAGAACGTCGCCTACGGCCTCCGCTTCAAGAGCGCGCTCTCCCGCGGGGATCGCGAGCGCAGGGTCCGCGAGATGCTCGGCGTGGTCCAGCTCGGGGGATTCGAGTCACGCTATCCGGGAGAGCTCTCGGGCGGCCAGCAGCAGCGGGTGGCCGTGGCCCGGGCGCTGGTCGTCGAGCCCGAGATCCTCCTGCTCGATGAGCCCCTGAGCAATCTCGACGCAAACCTCAGAGAAGAAATGCGTTTCGAAATCCGCCGGCTCCACGAGCGCTTCGGTATCACGACCCTGTACGTCACGCACGACCAGGCCGAAGCCATGGTGATCTCGGACCGGATCGCCGTCCTGGAGCGGGGCCGTGTCGTCCAGGTCGGCACGGCCCAGGAGCTCTTCGAGCAGCCGCGCACACGGTTCGTGGCCGCCTTCATCGGCCGGACCAACCTCGTGCACGCTACGGCGGCGGGGCCCGATACGATCGCCCAGGGCGACCTCCGCCTCCGGGTCGCCGCCAGCAATCTCAAGCCGGGAGCGGCCGTGGCCGTGTCCATCCGGCCTCACGCTATCAGACTGCGGGACGTAGCCATGCCGACCGGCGAGGCAGGCGCCAATCTCGTCCGGGGGCGGGTCGAGCGTGCCGCGTATCTCGGCGACGCGGTCGACTACGAGGTGGGCGTCACGGGCAGCGACGTCCGCTTGCGGGTCAGCGCGCTGCCCGGGCTCTCCTTCCGCCCCGGCGACGCCGTCGTTCTGGAGGTCCCGGTGGCGGCCTGTGTCCCCCTCGCCGACTCCGCCGACTGACGGCGCCGGCGCCGTTGTCGCCGCGGCGGCGTGCTATGATCCGTCGCCTCGGCCCGCGTCACGTCCGCGCCACCGTCTGGTACGAAGAGGTCTGATGTCGCACGGCAGCCCCCTCATTTTCTTCACGTGGTCCTCGCGCAGGCGGGGAAACTGGTTGACGTCGTCCACGACGGTGGTGGCGCCGCCCCGCAGCGCCTCGATGGCCGTGACCATCGGTGTCTGGGCCAGCCGATTCCTCCCGATACTTACCCGGCGCGCTTTTGATCAGCGGTCATCCACGTCGGGCAGCCCGGGCAATGGCGGCGACCTTGTCGGCGAAGACGACCTGGCTGTCGTCGGCCGGCTCCCAGCCGAGCCGGGCCCGGGCGTTGGCGATGGACCAGAAACGATGGGTGTTGCCGCTGATCCCGTAGACGATCAAAAAGGGGACGCCGTGCTCGTCGGTGATGTCTTCGGTCTCGACCATCCGGATCGCCTGCTGGACCTGATCTCGCCGGGAGAGATAAGCGCCCAGTGCACGATGCATGACCTTGAT
>DATIAY010000085.1:0-39820 GCA_035457825.1 Candidatus Methylomirabilota bacterium | reverse complement strand
CACAGGCACCGCCCCCTCTAGCCCTTCAATTCCTTCTTCAGCGCGTTGAGAAACCGCCAGTCGGTGCCCCGCTCGATGATTTTTTGCGGCGTGCTCTTGATCATCCCGGCCTCGTGCAGGCGCAGGGCGTAGAACCGCATGGCGTCCTCCGGATCATACTGGTCCCACTTCGTGTACGACAGCTCACGGAGAGTCTTCAGGCCGTACTCGTAGTTGCCCGACCAGCGTCGATCCACCAGGAACCGGGCCACCCGCTCTGGCTCGCCAGCGCACACCCCGGCCGCCTTGATCACGGCACGCGTCATTCGCTTCGCGGCTACCGGATGCCGCTGGACGAACTCGCGATTGCTGGCCAGCAGACAGCAGAAGTACTGCGACCAGGGCCGATCCACAGCGCTGTTGACCACCACGTGACCGATGCGCCGGGCCCGCATCTCCTGGGCGTCCGGCGGAAAGGCCATGTAGGCATCGATCTTCCCTTCGGAGAGCAGGCGCATAGACTCCCCGCGGGGATGCGTCACCCAGTTGATGTCCTTCCGGGGGTTCAGACCCACGTACGTGGCGATGCTGCTGATGAAGACGTGCGGCGCGCTTCCTAGCGCGCGAACCGCCACCGTCTTTCCTTTGAGGTCTCGAATCGTCCGGACGCGATCGCTCCCGAACAGCTCGAAACACCCGGGATGGACGCCGGCCAGGACCACGATGGGATCCCCGGCGTCGATTCGGAGAATCACGGGTCCGATGAAGACCAGGTACACATCGACCTCGCCGGCCGCCAGGGCCCGCACGGCCTCGGGGGAGCCCTCGAAATCCACGTAGCTGACGTCGGTGAACCCCTCGCTGGGGAACAGCTCCTGGGCGACCAGCAGAGGCGCGATGCAGATGGCGCCAGCGTTGGCCACCCGGAGCCGCCTCGTCTCGGGTGGGGGCTCGGCCGCGGCGGGCTCGGCGCGCCGCCCGACGAGACCAGCCGTTGTCGCCAGGGCCAGTCCGCGAAGGATCTCTCGTCGCTCCATCCGGAAACCTCCTTCTCCCCTTGCGCCTAGCGTGCCGGCTGCAGCGGCAGCGTGAAGGTAAACGTCGAGCCAGCACCGACCCGGCTCTTGACCCAGATCCGCCCGCCGTGCAGCTCCACGAACTTCTTGGCCAGGGGCAGGCCCAGCCCGGTACCCTCGCGCTTGCGACCGACGTCGTTGCCAACCTGGCGGAACTCTTCGAAGATCGCCTCCTGGTCCTCGGGCGCAATCCCGATGCCGGTGTCGCTGACCGAGATCTCGACCGCCCCATCGGCCGAGGCGGCGCTGACATCTACCCGCCCGCCTTCCGGTGTGAACTTGATCGCGTTGGACAGGAGGTTGAGCACGATCTGCTTGAACTTGCGCTCGTCGGCGATGATCCGGTCCACCCTCGCGTCGACGCTGGACGCCACGGCAATGCCGTGCCGGGCTGCCCGTTCCCGGACCAGGGTCAGGGCGTTGTCGAGCGCGGCCGGCAGATTGAACGACGCCAGGTCCAGGTCCATCCGCCCGGCCTCGACCTTGGCCAGGTCCAGGATGTCGTTGATCAGCGAGAGCAGGTGGCGCCCGGAAGCCACGATGTCGTGGAGATACTCCTCCTGCTTGGGATTCAGATCACCGAACATCCGCTCCAGCAGGACCTCGGAGAACCCGATGACGGCGTTGAGCGGCGTGCGGAGCTCGTGCGACATGGCGGCCAGGAAATCAGACTTGTGCTGGTTGGCCACCTCGATCTGACGGCCCTTGTCCTCGACCTCCTGGAACAACCGGGCATTCTCGATGGCGAGCTTCGACTGGCTGGCCAGGGCGCTGAGGAGCGTGACGACCCGATCATCGAAGCGGCCAGGCATCCGTCGGAAGAGCACGATACCCCGGGTGACGCCTTCCGCGCTCATCGGTACGGCCAGGAGCGCGTGAAACCCCTCCCGGGTGGTGATGTCGCGGAACAGCACCCCCTCGCCCGTCGCGATATCGGCGATCTGGACCGGCTGCCCGGTCTCCGTCGCCCGTCCGATGATTCCCTTGCGCGGGTCGATGAGCGCGGCCTGCACAGACTGGACGTAGGCCTCGCTCAGGTTGTGGCTGGCCACGACGTCGTAGGCTTTGCGGGAAGCGTTGAACTCGAGGATCCCGCAGGCGTCGCAGCCGGAGAGATTGACGGCGTGTCGCGCCACCGTGTCGAGGACGCGTCTCAGGTCCAGCGAGGCGCTGACCGCCTGGCTCACTTCGCTCAGCGCCCGGACCTCCTCCAGCGACTGGGCGAGGTCGCGGGTGCGCGCCTGCAACTCCTGGAACAGCCGCACGTTCTCGATGGCGATGACCGCCTGGTCGGCGAAGGTCTTGACCAGTTCGACCTGCTTGTCAGTGAAGGCCCTGACGTCCGTGCGGCGGATGGCGATGACGCCGATCGCCGTACCTTCCCGCAACAGCGGCACGGCGAGCATCGTTCGGAAGCCCCCTTGCCTCGCCCGCTCGGCGCTCTCGGGATACTGCTGGCGCACCGACTCGTCCAGCATGTCAGCGATGTGGATCGTCCGCCGCTCCAGGGCGGCCGCTCCGCCGATGCTCTCCCGCGTCAGTGGCCGGCCTTCCGCCGGGAACAGCGCCGGCATGGGGCCGAAGTGAGCCACCCGTCGCATGGTCCCTTCGTACGTGCGGATGATGGTGGCGTCGTTGGCGTTGCACAGGCGCGCGGCATTCTCGGCCACCGCGTCCATGACAGGCTGGACATCGGTCGGGGAGCTGCTGATCACGCGCAGGATCTCGGCGGTGGCCGTCTGCTGCTCCAGGGCCTCCGTCAGCTCTCGGGTGCGCTCCTCGACCTTCCTCTCCAGTCCGGCGTACGACTCCTGCAGTGTGGTCGCCATCCGGTTGAACTCGTCGGCCAGGGCCTCGATCTCGTCGCCCGTGCGCACCTGGATCCGGTGCCCGAGGTCGCCCGCGCCGATCTGGGCCGCGCCGGCGCCGAGGGTCTGGATCGGCCGGACCATCCGGCGAGCCAGCACCAGGCTGGCGATGCCGGACAGGCCCACGCCGGCGAGCACCAGGAGCGCCGTGCGGATGACCGAAGCGTAGATGGGCTGGAAGGCCTCGGTCAGGGGCTGCTCCACGATGACCAGCCAGCCCAGCGGGGTGATCGGCGCATACGCGGCGAGCACCCGGCGGCCCTGGAGGTCTTGGGCCTGGGTGGGCTCTTCGCTGGGACTGCGGCGTGCGGCCGCCGCACGGGCCGCCTGGACCTGCTCCAGGCCCGACAGATCGCTCTTCTTGAGCACCAGGCTGATGTCGGGGTGGGCAATGAGCTGGCCCCGGGCGTCCACGACGTAAGCCTGGCCGGCCCGCCCGATCTTGATCTGCGACACCACGTCCCAGATGAACTTGAGATTGACCTCGGCCACCGTCACGCCCTGGCCCGACCCTCCCCCCGACATGCTGACCGTCATGTACGGCTCGGACTCTTTTCGGAAGTACACCGGACTGAAGTAGGTCCGGCCGCCACCGGCCTCAAGGAACCGGGGATCGCGGGAGTAATCGGTACTGCTGCCGAAGAGGTCCATGGCCAGCCGGGAGACCCGGATCTGCTCGTGGCCGGTAGCGTCGAGATGGCTCAGCTCGGTGATCGCCGGCACCTGGCGCTGGAGGCGGAAGTAGTCGATCCGGCGCTGTTCCAGGGCCGCCGCACCCCCCGCCAGCAGGGGATGGGTCGTCCAGCCGAGCTGCCGCTCGATCTCCCGGACGAATTGCTCGATTCGAGTCGCCGCGGCCAGCGCTTTCTCCCGCTGGATGGCGGCCAGGGCGGCCTTGGCCTCCTGGTACGAGAAGTAGATCTCCAGCGCGCCACTGGCCAGCAGCACGCCACTCACCACCGCCCCGAAGAGCACGATGTACTTTCGGAGCAGCCGACCCCGCGGCTTCACGGCAGGGGCACCCCGACCTTCAGGACGGTCTCGGCAACGAGGCAGGTCGCCATGCCGTTCAGGGGATCCGACGATACAGAATGTGTCGGCGGTTCCTGGTGTGGGGCCGAACCTGGCCCGGCCAGCGCCCCTGGTCGACCGCCTTGGCCCACGCCTCGCTGGTGAGCACGTCGGGGCCCGTCACCTCGTAGAGGGCCTGGTAGCGCGGCTCGCTCTCGACGACGATCGTCTTACGCTCGCCGCCGATGATCATCGTCACCGGCTCGGCCCGGAAGCGGGCCACCGAGAGCACACCGGGCACCTGCAGCAGCAATGGCACGTGCTCCTTATCGTAGACCTCGTTGAACAGCGCCTCCCGAGCGGGATCGACATCCATCGCCGCCGAGAAGAGATAGGGGGTCTGGATCGGCATGATGGTCTCCTTTGCCGCCGTCAGGTCAGCTCGGGGCGGCAGACCGCCCGGAAGTTGCACCACCGGCAGATGCGCAGATCTTCGGTGCGCTCGAAGTCGGTGATCACGGCGACGTTGGCCACGGGGTCGGCCAGGTACGCCTTCATGGAGCGGATCGACAAGCGCAGCTGTTCCTTGATGCCCTCCAGCCGTTCCTCGTCCCAGCGATGGGCCGTGACCTTCGGCTCGCGCAGGTTCACCTCGTAGAGGTCGACCTGCCCGGCTTTCACGTCGAGGACTTCCCGGGCGTAGAGCGCATAGCAGCCGAGCTGGAAGGCCGCGCCCTCGCCATTGCTGCCGCCGGTCTTCCAGTCCACCAGGCCCAGACGACCGTCCGGGGTCCAGAAGCCGAAGTCCGGCGCCACCCACACGGTCGTGCCTTCGAAGTCGAAGACCTTGGACCAGTGCTCGATCGACCAGTGCTCCGGCGACGTGCGTCGGATGTCGGCTAGCAGGGGCAGCCGGAAGAAGTTTCGCAGGCAGGCCGCCACGTTCTGGCTCAGCGCCTGCCAGGCCTCCCGGCTCAGCTCCAGACGGTACTCGTGCTCGAAGAGGGCAACCGTCTTGGGGTTCTCGCGGTAGCGGCCGGCCCGCGACGAGCGCCAGTCGCCCCGCATGCGCTCGATGACGTCGGCGATGAACGGCTCGACCGGAACGGTACGGCCGTCACGCAGACCGTGCAAGGCCAGCTCGATGGCGTCGTGGACGACCCGCCCCGCCCACTGTTGCCGCGACATGAGCTGCTTGAGCACGTACAGGCGCCGAAGCTCCTCGGGAACCCCCGGTTCCCAGCCGCCCCAGGCGCCGTAGTAGTGGTAGTAGTACTTACGCCGGCATTCCTGGAACGCGCCGTCGCGGCTGCGCGACCAGGAGAACTCGTTGACCAGCTCGCCCGACCGTACCACGTCGGGGGCATTCTACCCGGGTTGCACCGCCGATCGCGACCTGCTAGCGTGACGCCATGGCGGTATCGTCCTTCGTCGTGACGTGCCCGTGCTGCGAGGGTCGGCTCACCATCGACCCCGAGCTCAAGGTCGTCATCGCGCATCAGGAGCCGCCGCGCAAGCGGACCCTGGCCGACCTGGACACGGCGCTGGGGGCCCTGGACGCGCGGGCGGCCCAGCGCGAGGAGCGCTTCCGGCAGCAGATGCAGGCCGAGGCGCAGAAGTCCAAGGTCCTCGACCGCAAGTTCCAGGAAGGCCTCAAGAAGGCCAAGGACGACCCGGACCCCCCGCGGAGACCGTTCGACCACGACTAGCATGTCCGATGACCTGCTGCGCAGCCTCCTGCGGCAGGTCAGCCGGAGCTTCTATCTCTCCCTCGCCATCCTTCCCGCAGCGCTGCGCGAGCCGATCGGCCTCGCGTACCTCCTGGCCCGGGCCGCCGACAGCGTCGCCGACACCCGCCTGCTCCCCCGCGGTGACCGGCTCGCCCACCTCGAAACCCTGCGTCGCGCGTACTCGGGCGAGCCCGCCGACGTCGCCGCTGTCGGGCTTGCCTGCGCCCCGCACCGACGCCACCCGGCCGAGCAGCGCCTGCTCGAGCGCGTGGACGGAGCGGTGGCCCGCCTGGAGCGGCTGGACCCCGGCGACCGCGACCAGGTGCGTCAGGTTCTGGCCACCCTGACGGCCGGCATGGTCTTCGACCTGACGCGGTTCGGCGGGGAGGATGCGAGCGCGATTGACGCGCTCGACACCCTGGACGAGCTCGACCACTACACCTATCTCATCGCCGGCTGCGTGGGCCCGTTCTGGACAGCGCTTCATGTCACCCACCGCCCCCGCCTCCGGCACTGGGGGCTGTGGGCGATGAGCGCGCGGGCCGTTCGCTTCGGCAAGGCCCTGCAGCTCACCAACATTCTCCGCGATGTCCCCGCCGATCTCCGCAGCGGTCGCTGCTATCTGCCGGCTCGCGAGCTGCTCGGGCTCGGGCTCTTGCCGCGCGATCTGTTGGATCCCGTGGCGAGGGGCCGCGCCCGTCCGCTGCTGCACCGACTGCTCGGTCTCGCCCTCGATCATTACGAGGTCGGATGGCAGTACACACTGGCCATCCCGCGACTGGAGTGGCGGATGCGCCTGGCCTGTGCCTGGCCGCTGATGATCGGGCTGGCCACGCTCCGCGACCTGGCCGCGCACCCCGATCCGCTCGGCGCGCCGAGCCCGATCAAGATCGGGCGACGTGAGGTGCGAGCGATCCTGGCGCGCTCGCTGATCGCCGTGTGGTCCGACGCGGCGCTCGGCGCCGAGGCCACGCGCGCACGCCAGCGCGTCGCCGTATGATGCCGGGGGACGAAATTCCGCTTGCGCCGGTCGGGCGCGATGTGCAGGGTAAACAAGCAGCGCAGGTCAACCTCGAGACCGGGAGGCCATGATGGAGCGACCCTACGGCGACACGCAGCCCTGGATGCCCAGCACGACCACGCCGCCTCCGCCGATGCCCGCTCCAGCGGCGCCAGTCAGGCCCAAGGCGGCTGCCCCGCGGCCGAAGCCCAAGGCCAAGGCGAAGCCCAAGGCCAAGATGAAGGCCAAGCCGCGGGCCAAGACCAAGGGGCGGGCAAAAGCGGCCAAGAGGGGCAAGGCAAAGCGCCGGCGTTAGTCGCGGACGGTCAATTCCAGGAGCGTCGCGGGGTCGACCCGGGCCGGCCCCACCTGCACGCCGAAGTGCAGGTGGGGGCCGGTGGCCCGGCCGGTGGCTCCTACCGTCCCGATCGACTGGCCCCGGCCCACCCGCTCCCCCTCGAGAACCTTGGTCTCATCCAGGTGGAAGTAGAGGGTGTGGAGTCCCAGGCCGTGGTCGAGGACGACCAGCCGGCCCGGGAAGAAGTAGTCGGCGACCAGGGCCACCCTGCCATCGTTGACGGCGACCACCGGGGTCCCCGGGGGAGCCGAGTAGTCGGCGCCGGCATGGGGGGCGCGCGGCTGTCCATTGATGATCCGACGGGCTCCAAACCCGGTCCCGGGCTCGCTGCTGCCCACAGGGCTGACGAACCGGCCCCGCCAGAGGCGCTCCGGAGTCACGCTCGTGTAAAGCGTCCGCAACCGCTCGGCCTCGCCGAGGGCGCGCCGTTCCGTCTCCGGATCGAGGTCCACCAGCCCCGACGGCAGGGTCAGCCGCTGGACAGGAAAGTCCCGGCGCTGCAGTTGCAGCCGCCCCTGGGCGGTTTGGGGAGCCTGCCCGGGAAGCAAGACGGCGAGGCGCCAGACCTGGGGGCCGGGCTTGATGTCGAGGTCGAATCCCACTATCGCCGCGTGCCCGTCCGCGTAGGGGAAGAAGCGGAGGGGACGCCCCTGCACCGAGCCTTCCACGGTCGCGCCGGGCTCCACTTTCGGGACGGTGAGCCAGGCGACATCGCCGACCCGGGGCCGGGCAGGCTGCCAGCGGACGGCAAGACCATGCGCCCATAACGGCGCGGGGGCCAGGACGACATGCGCGAGCCAAAGGAGGCCCGCGCAGGCGGCGAGGTGGGCCCGGTTTACTCCGGGCGCTGACGACGCAGGAACTGCTCGATCTCCTCGACGAGCTGGGATGCCGGTGGCAGCTCGCTCAACGACTCGCTTGCCGGGTCGGGGTCGGTCTCGTCTTCTCGAGACTCGAGCTTCGAGACGTAGTTGGCGACCTTGGAATTCTGGGCCACGATCTCGGCCAGGTTCTGGTCGAATTGCCGGCCCGCTTCCTCCAGTTCCCCCACATCCGCCGAGCCGCCCACCAAGGTCAGCACACGTCGGACCAGTGCCAGGGTTGCCTTGGGGTTCTCGATCCCCGAGATGTAGTGCGGCACGTTGGCCCACAGGCTGGCCGTACGCAGACCGCGTTGGCGGCAGAAGGTGTTGAGAACCCCCACGATGCCGGTCGGACCCTCGTACCTGGTGGGTCGGATACCCAGCAATGTCGCCAGCTCGGGGTCGGAGGCCCCACCGACCAGGCGAACCGGCTTGGTGTGGGCGACCTCGGCCAGGAGGGCTCCGAGGGTCAGCACGAGCGTAACCTCACAGACGCGAGCTAGGCCCAGGATAGTGTCGCAGTAGGCCTTCCAGCGGAGGTGCGGTTCGGGGGCGACGCCGATGATGAGGTCGCGGGGCAGCTCCTCCGACTGGGTGATGGAGAACTCGGTGACCGGCCAGATCACCTCGCGGTCGGTCGTGGAGCCGGCTTTGAAGCGCACGTACGGGCGGTTGAGCCCGAAATGGTAGAACTCCTCAGGATCGATCTCCGCGAGCTTCCACGCGCCAAACGCGGTCGCCAGGAAGCGGGCCGCCGTCGTGGCCGACTCGGCGGCGTCGTTCCAGCCGGTGTAGGCCAGGATCATGACCGGCCGGCGGAACCGCTCCGGCATTGCGTGGATCTTCAGCGGGTCCATGGCGGGTTCCTCCGAGGTACCGCGAGTCTAACACGTCCGGCCCGGGGTTGACCCGGTCCGCGCCCACCGGTAGCATCTGCTATTGCACGGAGGATGCCCCATATGCGCCTGGTACGCGTGCACATCTCGCTGCTGGCGCTCCTGGTCGTCGCCCTAGCCGGCTGCGCCTCGAAGGAGGAGTGGGAGACCTGGCAATCCCGTCCGGCGCACTTCGCCTCGGAATCACACATGAAGTTCTCCGTCCGCAACCGGTTGGGAACGAGGTCGCGGGTCACCCGCGAAGACATTGCCACGGCTCGCGAGGAGGGTTGGTGGGGCAGAGCCATCACGGTAAGCCAGGAGGCAATCCTGGAACGGTAGACGCTCATAGCGCGCCTGTCACCCTCTGGCCAGTTTGTCTCAACGCCGGGCGAGGACGTCGGGCCAAGGCGTTGATAACACGGTTGTCGCGGCTCTGGCACCCCGCGTGCAAAGGCGGGCCAGCATGAGACTACTGATGTACACGGCAAGTGTGTTGCTCTCGCTCCTGTTGCTTGTTGCGGTTGGTCCCGGCACGACGGCCTGGGCAGGGCCCGCGGACGATCGGTTGCTACCGGCCGACCAGCACTCTTCCGACAAGGCTCGACGGCTGGCCAAGACGCATGCCCGCGCGCTTCGCGACCTCAGCGCTGGGGTATACCACTGCCTGCCGTGGCTGGAGTTGCACAAGCAGTCGATCGGCTTTTTCCGGCCGAAGGATGCGTCACAGGACGAGCGCTACCTGTCACTGCGAGTCTACATCGAGCAGGATGCCTCCCCCCAGTTCGCCCGGCTGGGAGCTGACGAGCGCGCCGCCGCGATGTTCTCCCGTTACGTCGGGCCGCTGCTCAAGCGAATGGGATCCGAGCGGACGCTCCTCGACGATCCCGACCTCGACGGCTTCACGGTAATCCTCGACTGGACGAAGCCGGCGCCGCGGGCCGCTAGCGAGCAGCCGATCACCGAGACCATCGCGGTCTTCATCAAGAAGGCGATGGCCGCGGAATATCTGGCCGGGCGCGTCCCGGTCGGCCGACTGGCCGAGGCCCGGATCCTGGCGTGGGACGGCGAGACCGCGCGGGGCCAGATGCGGGTGACGGCGTGGGAGGACGACTTCGTGGCGACGTATAAGGTCGCCAACTATCAGCTGGACAAGGGCGTGAGCTGCCCGTCAGGCCTGTAGCGACAGGGCCGCGCGCACCCGCGCGGCGATAGCGGCGATGGCACGGGCGGCTTCGCCGTCCGTGGGGGTCGCGACCAGAGGGTCACCGCGGTCGGCGGCCAGCGCCAGGGCGCGATCGAAGGGGACGCTGCCGAGGAAAGGAATCCCTGCCTCACCCGCCAGAGCCGAGGCATCCGGCCCGGACAAGAGCCCGGCCATGTTCTCGACCAACCCCAGCACTGGAGCTCCCGTGCTCCGCGCCACCGTGATCGACTTTCGCACCACCAACTGAGAGAGATCGGAGGGAATCGTCACCACCACCATCGCGGTCGTCGGCACCAGCGAGGTCACCATGGCCAGGCGATCGGTACCCGGCGGCAGATCGACGATGAGCGCGTCCAGCGATCCCCAATCGGTGTCGGCCAGGAACTCCCGCAGGGCCTGGGCCTCCATGCTGCCCCGCCACGTGTGCGCCTCGTCCTGCGTCGGCGCTTGCCAAGCCAGGGGGGCGGCATCCGAGGCCAGCAGGAGATCCATCGACATCACCTTGACCCCGAGCGCCGAGAGGGGAGGCTCGACAGCGTCGCCGACGACGGTCAGACGCCGGCCGCGCACCCCAAGGATCTTGGCCATCGTGGGACCGTTGAGGTCGGCGTCGAGCACACCCACGCGCCAGCCGGCCTGCACCAGCGCACAGGCCAGACCGCCAGTCAGAGTCGATTTGCCAACGCCACCCTTGCCGGAGACGACGGCAACGATGTGACGGACGGCGGCCAGGCGGCGCCGCATCCGCTCGTGCTGCTCACGCACCTGGCCGGCGACGTCGGAGCCGCCGTCGCCGACGATGTCTTTATACTTTTTCACCGCTCGCCTCGGGCGCGCTCCGCCCTGCGGCTCGCACCCCCACATACTTTTTCACGACGTTCCCTCACACGATCTCCCGCTGCCATGCCGCCCGCGCGACGAGGATCAGGGCAGCAACCGTGATCACAAAGAACACCGTCGCGCCCACCCTGAAGGACAGCTCCCCGCCCCACGGAGCAGCCACCGTTGCCGTTTCCGGTCGGAGCATAACTCGAAATACCGCCCAGGCCCGGACGGCCATGAGGAGGGCCAGGAGTCGAGCGAAGTCGCGCCGGCTCAAGACCCAGCGTTCGAACCACATCCGCCGGCGGGCCAAGAGATATGGAATCCCGAACAGGAGTACCAGCCCGATAGCCGCCCACTCCACGCTTGCCGTCACCCGGGAGCCCCGCGCGCCGATACCGTGGCTGACCAGGTACAGACCACCGATCAGGTACACCACACCGTACAGGAAGTAGGCGCGGGCAGCGGTGTTGAAGCTGTCGCGGGCCACGGTTAGGCCTGAGGACGGAAGCGGCTTCCCCACTTCGAACGCGCGTCGGCCAGCAGCCCGGGCGTGACGATGCGCTCGCCGCGGCGCCGGGCGTAGGCCTCCACCGCCTTCACCACCATGCCGCGCGCGAACGAGGGGATCGCCTGCATCCTGGCGCGCGCTGCCTCGTCCCACACGAGCTCGTAGGCCACGGGCAACCCAAAAGTTAGCGTAGCGGGCAATTCGATCACCCGGCCCCCGTGGGCTCCAGGCTGATAGGCGCAGGCCGGATCCTCGGCGAGATAGTCGCCGTAGGTCGCGTAGGCGCGACACCGGCAGCCACCGCAGACCCTGGCGAACTCGCAGGCCCCGCAGCGGCCGCCGAGCTTAGGTTCGCGGAGATCCGCGAACACCGGGGCCTCCCGCCACAGCTGGGCGAACGAGGTGCGCCGCAGATTGCCGGCCGCCACCGGCATGTAGGGGCACGGCGTGACGTCACCCTGCGGGGTGATCCGACAGTAGTACTTGCCGGCCGGGCAGGAGCCCCGGGCGTAGTTCTTCAGCAGGGGTGACTCGGGGTTGAGCTGCCAGAGGATGCGCCGGAAATGGGGCGCGCACTTGGCCCGGATCAAGAGACCGGCGGCCCGGCCCACCGGCAGGGACCAGGGATCCTCGAAGCGCTCGGCCGAGCCCACATCCTGAACGTTCGCCAGGTACGTCAAAATCCGCTCGTAGGCGGCGGCATCGATGTCGCTGAGGTCCCGACCGCGCCCCGTCCTGACCAGAAAGAAGAAGTTCAGCACGTTGGCGCCGAGCTCGCGGGCCAGGTCGATCATCGCCGGAACCTCACGCACGTTCCAGTCCGTCACCGACATGTGCAGCGAGAAGTCGAGTCCGGCGTCGCGCAACGTGCGCGTGGCCCGCACGGCCCCCTGCCAGGCGCCGGGGAGATGGCGAAAGGCATCGTGCCGGGCCGCATCGGTGGAGTCCAGGCTGATCGAGGCCCCCAGCACCCCGTGCGCGCGCATCAGCGCGGCCTCCCGCTCCCGCAGCAGCACCCCGTTGGTGCCGAGCACGATGGTGAAACGCTTCTCCGCGGCGTAGGCGGCAATCTCCCAGAGGTCACGGCGCAGGAGCGGCTCCCCGCCGGTGAGGATGAGAAAGACATTGGGATTGACCTGGGCGATCTCATCGATCACGCGGCGGCATTCGGCCGTGGTGAGCTCGCCACGCGTATCGGCGCCGGCAAAGGCCGACATGTAGCAGTGCGCGCACTCTAAGTTACACCGCTGGGTGAGGTTCCACGATACGCTGTAGGCGGTGTAGGGCTCGACAGTGGTCATAGTCGCCGAGGCGGCCGGGCCCCGGGCTCTCAGCGCGGCGTCTTCGTCGAGACGTACCCGGCGATGACCTCGTTCATGAGCTGCCGCGCGTGGCCGATTCCCTCCTCGCACACGGCAAGATCGATGGCGCCGGCACCCTTGGCGGTAGCGACCTTCTCGATTTCCTCTCGCGTCATATCGCGCATGAAGCCGGCGGGGACTCGGTTCAGGCGCGCGGTGGCTTCCTCGGTCCAGGCAAAGGCCCCGGACTGCTCCGGCGCCGGCGCCTGGGCCGGCTCGAACCGGGTCTTGGCCAGGAGCGTGTCCCAGCCCGCCCCCAGTTTGTCGCGGCCGACGGTGTCCTCGATGACAGGCAGGGCCAGCGCGCAGGTGATGACGGGGATCTTCTTGGAGCGCGCAAACTTCTCGACCCGAGCCTTGGCCCGCCGCCGCAGGTACGCGTCGCTGACCTCGCGGAGAGCGTCACGGGCGTCCGCCGACCACTTTACCGCCACCCCGGGCAGCGACTCTTCTTCCTCGATTCCACCCTCCTGGGTGGCGATGGCCTCCACCACCTCGCGGGAGACGACCTGGAAGCGATCGGCCGAGGCGCGGCACACGGGGCAGGTCACCACCGGGTTGGGGCCCTTGACGGTGTAGCCGCACACCGAGCAGATGGCCGTCACCGCGGCCTGCTCGGCGCGGAGCCGGGCCACTGCCACGTCCTCGGCCAGGATCTGCATCTTCTCGGCCATGCGCGTGGGCATGAAGATGGCCATGGCCTCGTCGATGACCTTGTTGGTGATCACGGTGTGTCCCTGCTCGATGGCGTAACGGAGCAAGGCGGTACGGGCCACACCCTTGACCTGGGGCGGGACCCGCTCCATGCGGGCTTCCGCCTCCTCGGTCCAGGCGATGATCTCTTCGGCCTTGACGTCGAGCGGCGGGTAGAAGCGCCCCCCGGTGAGGAGGACGTTACAGGGGCTCAGACGCAGGAGATTCTCGGTGTTGGAGCCGAGATCGACCTCGCGCTCCTCGGAGTGCACCCCGATCCGTCCGAGGATCAGCAGCCAGGGCTGCTCCTTGCGGACGAAGGTCAGGATCTTCTCGAAACACTTGCCGTCGAGCAAGGTGATGGCGAGATCGACCCCATCATCGGCCGCCAGCTTGCGCCCGATTTCAAGATGCGATTGGTAAATCTTGGCCAGCCCGGTGTCGATGATCTCCTCGTGGAGCTGCTCCTGTTCCTTGAAGCGGAAGATCTTGGAGGCCTTCTCGTTCAGGACGCCCACGATGCCGTTGAACATCGCATAGTGCAGATACGGGTCGTAGACGGCCACCGCGTGCAGGGGCCGCCCCAGCGCTCGGCTGAGCGCGATGCCGATCTTGAGGCCGTGGAACGACTGGGGGGAGCCGTCGAGACCCACCACGATGGCCCCCTGCTGGTCGCGGAGAGCGTCGTGATTACGGACGACCAGGGTGTCGGTGGCCACCCGGCGCACGAAGCGCTCGGTCACCGATCCCAGCTGGCTGTCCTTCACGGCGCCCATGCCCAGCGCGCCCATGATGACAAGGTCGTAGTCGGAGGCAGAGGCATCGTCGATGAGTGCCTTATAGTGCTTGCCGTCGAAGGTCTTGGCCTGAAAGCTCAGGCCGGCGGCCGAGGCTCGGCCGGCCATGACGTCGAGGTACGAGTCGGAGATGAGCTGCAAGCCCATCGCGATGAGCGAGTCATGGATCTTGCGCTGCCGTTCCAGCTCCTGCTCGTCCCTGTACTCCTCGGGCAGCGTGTACTCCATCTGCTTGAAGCGATAGTCGTGCAGGCGGGCGGCGTACACGTGACAGCCCGTCAGCCGCGCCCCCAGGGCCTGCCCCAACTCCACGGCGAGGTCGATCGCCCGGTTCGAGTGCTCCGAGTTGTCGACGGGAACGTAGATATGCCTGTACATGCTTCCTCCTCGTGCGAACCTACTTCAGCTCGAAATCGACGGCGCTGGTGCCGTGGGGCCGAATGGTGACCTCTTTCGTCACGATCGTGGGCTCCTCGTAGATCGGGCGCCCATCCCGGTCGACGCCCTTGGGCCGGAAGCCCTCGTGCCACATCGTGACCCGGTACGTTCCCGGCGGGACACCGGGGATGCGATAGACGCCCCGCGCGTCGCTGACCGCGACGTAGGGGCTGGTATGCACGTACACCCAGGCGAACATGTGGGGATGGGCATCACACAAGACCCGGACGGGGCCGGGCCTGGTGAGCTTCTTGGTGATCTCGATCACCTGCCCGGCGCTGGGCAGGGCCAGGTTGAACACCGTCTGCCGTCCCGCACCCGCGCCATGGAACCCGTGAGTGTTGTGCAGGAGCGCGTCGGAATTTCTGACGCGGGCCCGGGTGCCCCCCATGAGGGCGCTGACGTGGGGCACGAACAGGCACCGGAGATTGTCGATGAGAAGCTGCCCCTCGGCCTTCTTGCCCCGGGTGATCCCATCGATCAGGATGACGCTCCCCAGCACACCGAGGTCGGTCCCCACCACCAGAGCCTCTGACTCCTTGGACTCGCCGCACACCTCACGGTTCTTGTTGACCCGGAGGGGCTCCAGCTTCGGCGGCGTCCCCGAGAACCGTACGACCCCGCTCAGAGTCCCCCCCTCCGGCACCGCCACCTCCTCGTACGCCGCGCCGGCCGGTGTCGCTGCCAACGCGACCGCCAGAGCTACGGTCGCAACGCTGATCGCGCGAACGAGCATCCGCCGCGGGCACTGGTAGACCCAGGCCTCAGGTCGGGCCATGGCCATCAATTTTCCGGGCTGAGGAAATACATGAGCCCCAGCCACAAGCTGCGGCTCCAGCGGAAGAACCACAGCGGGAAGACCAGCAGAAACGGCACCCAGATCGCGAACTGCGTCGCGGTGGAGAGATCCGCCCAGGCCCGCAGCAGGAAATAGCCACCCAGCGCGATGCTCACCGTGACGGCGTAGTTGATGTAGATGGCGCCCACGAAATAGCCCTGGGCCCGCTCGTAGCGCAGGCCGCAGAGCAGGCACTGCGAATCCATGACGAACCAGCCCGCGAACGGCCGCAGCGCATGCCGGAGCAGGCCCACCGGCTCCGGGCTCGGCGGCATGCCGGCAAACAGCGGCGTCGCCCCGCAGCGCGGGCAGCGCAGACGCAGCATCCACCCGGCGATCCGGGCGGCCCGGGCCAGCGGCGACTCGGCCGGCACGGTGCACGTCAGTGCTTGGCGGGCGCCGCAGCGGCAGGCTTCTTGGGGACGCTCTTGTGAGCGACGGCAAACCCGTCGGGCAGGAGCAAGAATACCAAAAGCGTGGCGATGGCCAGGGGCGTGACGGCGATGAGCCCCATGGTGCGGACCTCGAAGCGCAGGTGCATGAAGTACATGGCGACGAGAGCGGCCTTGCCCAGGGCCAGAGCCACCAGGAGCACGCCGATGGTGAACTTGGCCAGCGGCATGAAGATCACGGCCAGCTCGATGACCGTGAGGATGGCCAGCCACCAGAAGATCATCATGTAGTTGGGGTGCTTGTGGGTTGCCGCGGTCGTCGCCGTCATCGCTTCCCGCCCCCTAGAGCAGATACATGAAGGTGAACACCATGATCCAGACCAGATCCACGAAGTGCCAGTACAGCCCGGTGATCTCCACGGCGTTGTAGCTGGCCATAGGGGCGGGCCGGTTGGTCACGTAGCGGATCATCGCCAGCAGGTAGATCACGCCGCCGGTCACGTGCAAACCGTGGAATCCCGTGACCAGGAAGAACGAGGTACCGAACAGGCTCGCACCCCAGGGATTGCCGTTGATGTGCAACCCCTCGTGGATCAGCTTCGACCACTCGTAGGCCTGCAGCCCCACGAAGATCGCGCCCCCGATCGCCGTGTAGGCGAGGAACGTCCGGCAACGGATGCGATCGCCCCGGCCCAGCCACTCCAGCGCCTTCACCATGGTCACGCTGGAGCAGATGAGCAAGAACGTCATGAAGGCCGTCAGATTGATGCCGAGCACCTCGTAGGGACTGGGCCAGTCGGCGCTGGTGGCCCGCATGGCCCCGTAAGACGCCAGCAACACGCCGAAGCCCACGGCATCGCCGACCAGGAAGATCCACATCCCCAGCTTTCCCCAGCTCTCCGGGGTGAGCGGGGTCTCGGCCGGCTCGACCGCCGAATGCACCGCAGCCTGGCTCATGTCGTCTCCTCTGGTTGGTAGTCGCTCGACAGCCGGCGGCCCACGAGGCGACGCCGGGACCGCGAGCGGGAGTAGGCGTAGGCAAGGACGCCGCCGATGGCGGCGGCCACGAGGAAGGGCATGATCAGCAGGCCCAGGAAGGCCCAGTTGAACGTGCGGTCTCCGTAGGCGGAGCTGAGACATCCCGGACAGGCGAACGCGACCGTCGGGCCCAGCGTCAGGACGAGGGCGACGAGCGCGGGGACCTTCATGACAGATAGACCGACACGTAGAGGATCGGCCACAGCATCACCACGAAGTGCCAGTAGAGCGCGCAGGCCCGCACCGCCGCCATCCGCCCATCGGGGAGCCCACCTCGCCCGAGCAGCACCAGCGTGACGGTGAGCCACCCCAGCGCGGCCAGCACGTGGGCACCGTGGACGCCGATGAGTGTGTAGAACGTCGCGCCGTAGGCGCTCGACGACATGGTCAGGCCGAACCCGATGAGCCGGACCCACTCGTAGCCCTGGATGAACAGGAACAACGCGCCCAGGCCGGCGGCCAGCTGGAGCCGGCGAAGGGCTGGCCCGCGCCAGCCCGCCCGCAGTGCCCGGACCCCGGCAAACACCGCAAGGCTGGACCCGAGCAGCACCAGCGTGTTCACGCCGGTCACTTCGACCGGCAGACGGGGCTGCAGGGGCGGCGGCCACACCGGGGCAGCGAGCCGCAGCACCCAGAAGGCTGAGACCAGCCCGGCAAAGAACATCACTTCGCCGGCGATCAGGAACATCGTGGCCAGAATCGCGTTGTCGATACCGGTCCGCCGCGGCACCCCTCCACCGTCCGGACCATCATCGCCGCCGGTCGGCGGCAGGGTCGGGGGAAGACGGCCAGCGCCGCGCGATGGCCGCGGCTGACGAGGAGGGGCCAGGACCGTGCTCACCAGCGGATCCCGGCGAGCAGCGCGGCCGCAGCCAGCGCGCCCATGATCGAGAGCAAGATGCAGGCAACCCGGCGGTTACGCGCCGTCTGCCCCTCACCCGTGGCTCGTGTCGGCGTGCTCATGCCTTGTCGAGGGCCAGCAGGGCCAGGATTGCAGGCAGGTAGAGGAGCGAGGCCAGGAGCACCCGGCGCGCCGCCCTGGCGGTCGGCTCCAGCGCCTGCAGCACGCCCAGGATCGAGAATCCCAGCCCGAAGAGCAGCGCGCCCAGGAAATAGATCGGGCCCGCGAGACCGACGAGTGTGGGCAGCAGGCTCACCACCAGGAGCCCCAGGCAGGCGGTGACGATTTGCCGCTCGGTGCTGGTCCCCCCGCCGTCCACCACCGGCAGCACGCGGACGCCGGCGCGAGCGTAGTCGTCCTGGTAGAGACGGGCGATGGCCAGCGTGTGCGGCAGTTGCCAGAGAAACAGGATACCGAACAGCAGAAAGGCGCCCAGGCCGAGCCCGTCGCGGGCGGCCACCCAGCCCGTGACCGGGGGCAAGGCGCCGGGCACGGCGCCCACCACGGTGCAGAGCGCCGTGCGCAGCTTGAGTGGCGTGTAGGCAAAGAGGTAGAGCACGACCGTCGTGACGGTGACGCCGGCGACCACGGCGTTGATGAAGGCGGCCAGGTAGGCCACTCCGATCAGTGTGATCGCTCCGCCGAATGCCAGCGCCTCGAGCGGCTGCAGGCGACCCTCCGGAAGTGGCCGGCCGCGGGTACGTTCCATGCGGGCGTCGACGTCGCGCTCCCAGTACTGGTTGAGGGCCAGGGTACCGGCCGCGGCCAGCAGCGTGCCGAAGACCAGGTGCAGCACCCGCCCCCAGTCGGCCGGGCCGGTCAGGCCCACGTAGTAGCCGACCAGCGTCGTGACCAGGACCATGACTACCACCCTCGGTTTGGTGAGCGCGACGAGATCCGCGATGACCTGGCGCCGATCACGAGCCGTGATCGTGACGATCCGCTCCGAGGGTGTCGCGACGAGGTTGCTCATGCGGTCGTCTCCGCCGCCTCCCCGAGCGTCGGCACGTGCCAAACCGAGGACCATACCCGGAGGGCCAGCATCACGGACAACGCCAGGATCAGACTGCCGGCCAGCCGGTGGGCCACCGGCAGGCCCAGCAGCAACGCCGACGCCGGCAATACCTCCGGGGCCAGCCGCGCCGCCAGGGTGGCGAGGCCCAGCACGAGCTGCAGCGCCAGCATCACGAGCAGGCTCCGGGCCAGAGGCGCAGCGACGGCGTCGCCGCTCCGGTGCAGACGCGCGGCGGCGACCGGCACGAGGGCGAAGACGGCGAGGGCCCCGACGAGGTGCACCTGCAGCCAACCCGCGTGGGTCAGGAGCGCACCGAACACGATCTGCACGTACACGAGCCCGGCGGCGAGCAGGGTCGCCGTCCGAACCCCGGGCTCGAGTGGAGTCACCGGCAGCTGGCCGCGGGACGACGTGGCCAGGGCCAGCGCGGCCACGAGCGCGAAGAAGGCCTGGGCCAGGCAGCCATGCAGGATCGCCAGGGTGTCCTGCAACAGGACAACGCGAAGGCCGCCGAGCACCCCCTGCCCGATCACCACGATCGCCGCCACGAGGCCGGCGACGCGCAGGCTGCTCCCGACCCGCCACAACGCCGCGGCCAGGGCCAGCGTGAGCAGCCCCACCAGGGAGCCGAGCAGTCGGTGACTGTGCTCGTAGAAGACACCGCCAACCATCTGGGACCAGGGATAGAGGAACATGTTGTGCCCGAACGTCGTCGGCCAATCGGGCACGGCCAGGGCCGAGCCGGTGTTGGTGACCAGGCCCCCGACGAGGATGAGCAGCAGCGTCGCTGCACCCGTGAGCAGTGCGAGCCGATGGGCGGCCCTCATCGCCCCTCCAGAACTTCCACGTCTGCCCTCAGTGCCGCCCGGCCCCCACCCGCCCCGGCGAGGGCTGCCACTGAGGCAGGAAATCCTCTCGAGACTCCGGGGAGCTGTACTCGTAGGGGCCACGGTATACCGTCGGCAGCGTGGGCCCCCAGTTGAGGTGGGGCGGCGGAGACGGAGCCGACCACTCCAATGTGTTGGCGTTCCAGGGGTTCAGGGGGGCGCGCGCGCCTCCGAAGAGCGACGCGAAGAAGTTGATCACGAAGGGGATCTGGGCGAGCCCCAACCCCAAAGCACCGATGGTGATGATGACGTTCCAGTGCTGCTGGTGCTGCAGGAACTCGTACTGGAGCGGGTTGTAGATCCGCCGCATCTGCCCGCCCACGCCGATGATGTGCATGGGGAAGAACGTGAGATTGAAGAACAGGAAGGTACCCCAGAAGTGCAGGTAACCCAGGAGAGGATTCGTCAACCGCCCGAACATCTTGGGGAACCAGTAGTAGATGGCAGCGAAGGCCCCGAAGATCGAGCCTCCGAAGACGACGTAGTGGATGTGGGCCACGATGAAGTAGGTGTCCTGGATGTAGATGTCGACAGGGGTAGAGGCCATGAAGATCCCGCTGAGTCCGCCGATGACGAACATCCAGACGAAGGCCAGCGCGTTCAGCATGGGTACCGTGAACTGGATGCGGGCGCCCCACAGGGTCCCCAGCCAGTTGAAGGTCTTGATGGCCGAGGGGACGGCGATGATCATCGTGGTCACCGTGAAGGCCATGCCGAGGGCGGGGTTCATGCCGCTGACGAACATGTGGTGGCCGTAGACGATCCAGCTCAAGAAGGCGATGCCGATCATCGAAAAGGCCATGGCGTGATAGCCGAAGATCGGCTTGCGGGCGAAGACCGGCAGGATCTCGGAGGCGATGCCCATAGCGGGCAGGATCAGGATGTAGACCTCGGGATGGCCGAAGTACCAGAACAAGTGCTGCCATAGCAGCGGCTCGCCGCCCCCGGACGGCTTGAACCATGTCGTGCCCAGGGTCCGATCGAACAGGAGCATGGCCACCCCCGAGGTGAGCACGGGCAGGGCCAGGAGCAGCAGGATGGCAGTGATGAACAGCGACCACACCACCAGAGGCATCCGGAACAGCTTCATGCCGGGGGCCCGCATATTGATGATGGTGGTGACGTAGTTGATGGAGCCCATCATGGACCCGATGCCCATGACAAACAGGCTGATGCACCAGAGGTTCTGCCCCCAGTTGGTCCCGGTGTACTGGGGCACCGCGGACAGGGGGGCGTAGGAGGTCCAGCCCGCCGCGGCGTGCCCGCCCTCCACGAAGAAGCCGGCCAGCATCAACAGCCCCGCGCTGAACGTCGTCCAGAACGACAGCATGTTGAGGAAGGGGAAGGCCATGTCCCGGGCCCCGATCATCAGGGGAATGCAGAAGTTGCCGAAGGCGCCGGCCAGAATCGGCATCACCACGAAGAAGATCATGATGGTGGCGTGCATGGTGAAGGCCATGTTGTACTGCGACGGCTCCAGCACGCCGCCCGTCTCGGTCAGCACCCAGCCCAGGCCCGGCACGGCCGTCTCTGGCCAGGCCAGCTGCCAGCGAACGACCAGGGCCAGCAGACCGCCGATGATCATCATGAACAGCCCGAGGAACAGGAACTGGCGGGCGATCTGCTTGTGGTCGGTCGAGAAGATGTACGTGCGCACGAAGCCCATCTCGTGGTGCTCCACGTGCGCGGCGTGCGGGTGAGCAGTGGTAGCGCTCATCGTTTCCCTCTCTCCCCCTTGGCGGCGGCCTTTTCCGGCGCCGGCTCGGCCTGGGCCGATTGGGTGGCCGGGGCGTCCCCGCTGAGATTGGCGGCCGCCCACTTCGCGTACTCTTCGGCGGTGTGCACGTAGACCCAGGCCCGCATCCCGGAGTGGCCGAAGCCGCACAGCTCGGCACAGGGGGCCTCGTACTTGCCCGGCTTGGTGATCTCGAACCAGGTGGCGATCTCGCGGCCAGGGACGGCATCCTGCTTGAAGCGGAAGCTCGGCACGAAGAAGCTGTGGATCACGTCCTGGGCCCGCAGATTCACCCGGATGGGCTTGCCGACCGGGACGTGCATCTCGTCAAGCAGTGTCTTGTCATCGGGCGTGCCGAACCGGCCGTCCGGGCCCGGGTAAGTCACCTGCCAGTTGAACTGCTTGCCCGTGACCTGCAATACGAAATCGGTCTGGGGCAGGGTCATCTTGATCTTGGACCACGCCGGCACGCTGAGGAACGTCAGCACCACCAGGATCAGCGATGGCACCACCGTCCACACGATCTCCAGGGGCGTGTTGCCGTGAGTGTAGCGGGCCCGGCGCCCCGGTCGGTCCCGGTAGATGACGATGAAGCTGAGGAAGGCGACGGTCACCAGGATGAAGGTGATCCCGGTGATGTAGTAGATGAGGTGGAACAGCCAGTCGATCTCCTCGCCGTAGGTCGCGACGTTTTCCGGCAGCCACCAGCTCAGCATGCGTTCTCCCCGTTGTCTACTTCTTCATCTCGAAGCTGACCTTGGTCGCCTGCCCGGCCTTCACCTCGACGTCCTTGGACTGCTGGCCGAGGGTCTCGTGCCACACCTCGACCTTGTGCTTGCCCGCCGGCACGTTCTCGATCTTGGCCACCCCGCTGTCGGTGGTGACCCCGAAGAACGGCGTGGGCACCACGGCCACCCATCCCAACATCCAGCTGTGCACATCGCAGGTGACCTTGATGACCTCGGGCTTCTCGAACTTCTCGGTCATCACCTTCTTGAACTTGGGCTGGGCCTTGTTGATGGACGGGTTGGCCGTCGAGTAGGTGTGGATGTTGTGCAGGACCCCGTCGGAGTTCTTGACGTCGATCTCCCCCGGCATCATGGCCACGACGTGGGGCACGAACTTGCACCCCTTCTGGTCGATCTCGCCCTTGACGGCCTTGGCCGGCCCCTTGGCCGTAGGCACCGAGACCACCGCGTAGGCCAGCCCCTTGCCGGACCCCACCACCACTTTTTCCAGGGTGGCGTCGGTCCCGCACGCTGCGGTGTCCTTGTTGATCTTCAACTTCTCGACCACGGGGGCACCGTTGTATTTCACCTCGACCTCGAGGGTGCCCCCGCCCTGGGCGGTGGCGGGGGCTATCCGCCCACCGACCATCGCCGCGCCGGCCAGCAGGGCCAGCACCGTGCACGCTCCCAATACTCTGCCCATCACGTCCTTACCTCCTTCGTGTCTTCGACGAACGAACTCGGCTCACTATGCGATCTGACCGCGCCGGTTCGCCGCCCATACGATGAGCAGCATCCCTCCCAGCGCGAGAAGTGCGACCACGGGTGGTACCACGAAACGAGCGTTCGACCGGGGCTCCTCCAGCCGCAGATAGTACCACGACGTCAGCGACATCCTGGCGCCCGTCTCCCCCGCTCCGCCGTCCCAGGCCTGAAAGGCGATAGGCGTGAACACCGCCGGGCGGAAGGTGATCCGCTCGGTGTCCTTGACAGCCAGGGCCCGCTTGATCACGACCCGGTACTGGCCGTTGTCGAAGACGGCCCGGCCGCCGGCTTCGGAGCCGGCGAGAGGACGGATCTTCGCGGGTCCGTTGGCGGCCGCTTCCTGCACGCCCCCATCACTCTGCCAGCGCAGCAGGTAGACGGCCGCCGACGCGTTACCCATGAGGAAGTAGGGACGCTCCCCGCCCGGGTCCACCACCGGAGGAAACTGCAACGACACGGCGTCGGCAAAGGTCTGCTTGCCGTCTGGTTTGGACGGCGTCGGGTCGTCCCAGGTGAGGTGAAACGCGATCTCCCGGTCGTTATAGAGGGCACGTACGGTGATCATGTCGATGGCCGGATTGAAATTCCGGGGATCGATGATGACCTGTCCCATCAGCGGGATCGCCTGGCCCTCGATCTGGCGCCACAGCTCGGCCGCGGGATCGTCGGGGATCGCGTCCTGCACTGCCGCCACCGTGACCAGGGTCGCGTAGTTTGGCGCCTCCGCTCCCAGCGAGAGCACATAGTTGGTCACGTGCCAGATGTCCTCCGGCTTCTCGACGGCGTCGAGGAAGGCCGGCATCGGCGTGCCCAGCACGCCGACCGCCATGCGCGTCGCTACGTCAGTCCGTCCGCGTCCGCCTCGGAAGGTCCAGCGCTTGCTCAGGTTGGCGGGCTTGACGGGCTGGCCCCAGTCGTCTTTCAGCTCCGCCCGCGACGGGCCGTCCGCCCGTCCCTCCATGCCGTGACATTTGTGGCACTCGATCGCCTCGAACATCTCCTTGCCCCGCGCCAGCGAGGCGGCTGATGGCGCCACGTCCTTCGGGAGCTCGGCCTTCTTGGGCGGCTCCTTCAGCTTGTCGCCGGCGAAGGTCTTGAGGTAGGCGACGAGGTTCCAGCGCTCGCGCTCGGCAAGCGCGGCCCAGCCCGGCATCGAGGTCCCCGGCATCCCCGCGGTGATGACCTGGAAGATATCCTGGTCGGTGGGTACTCGATTGAGGGTCGAGCGAATCTTGTAGACGCCCGACGTGAAGTCGCGCGGGCGAGGGTCGAGCAGCTCGGCCGCCGGTCCCTTACCGTCCCCCCGGTCGCCGTGGCAGCCCGCGCACTTGCGCTCGTAGACCACCTTGCCGGCCGCCGCATCCCCCTGCTGCGCTGAAGCCGGGCTGTCGAGGGCAACCAGACTCGCGAGGAGAACGATCGTTGCAAGCGCGATCGAGCCCCAAGCTCGATCGCTGCGCAAACGGGGGGCCTTGGGGGGCCCGGTCGTCGCAAGCCCGATCGAGCCTCCGGCTCGATCGCTACGTGAACGGGGGGGGTTGGGGGGCCATATCGGGGCCCCCCAACTCAAGTAGCCCCCCCAACTCCAACGATCCATCAGTGCTCCCACCGCCGCGGTTGCTGGCCTGTGAAGTCGTACAGGAACATGATCACCTGCCAGATCTGCTCCTCGTTGAGCCGATCGTCCCAGGCGGGCATAACCGAGTTCCAGGGCGTTGACTCCCTCGGCAGACCGGGACCCCCTTTGGCGATGCGCCAGAACAGGTAGGCTTCCTGGAGCATGGCGATCGTGCCGGGGTCCTGGAAGTTGGCGGGCGGAGGGTTGAAGCCCGACGCGAAGTGACCCTGGCCGTCCAGGTTGTCACCGTGGCAATAGACGCAGTTGCGCACGTAGATCGCCGCTCCTGCCGCCACGTGCCTGGCGTAGGCCGCCTGGTCCTTACGTAGCGGGTTATCGGCGCCGGAGATGTTGAACGGCTTGCCGCGGAAGTCGATCGTGTCGGGAGGCGCGGGATGCACGGCCCGCAGCTCGGGCGGCGCCTGCGGCTTGGCCGCCGCCTGCGTGTAGGCGTAGTAACCGAGCAGGAGCGGAATCACGATCAGCAGGGCGTAACGGACGTAGCGCTTGTCGGGATCGACCAGCACAGCCCACAGCGGCCGGATGAAGCCGCGCCAGGAGTCGGCGTCCGAGGAAACGAAGATCAGCACGCCCAGGAACACGATGGCCATGTAGAGCGTGAACACGCTCCAGGGCGCGGCCGGCCGGATGCCGTAGCGGAGCAGCAGGGCCGCCAGGACCAGGATGATGACCGCCTGGACGAAGCGCGAGCGCAGGACGCTCATTTGAGCGTCAGGAGAAAGGCGACCAGGTCCGTGTACTCCTTGGCCGTCAGTGTCTGCCCGAAGACCGGCGGCATGACGCCGGGGGGATAGCCGGCGACCGTCCCCATGCCCTTGGGGTCCAGAATCTTCTTCATGATGTAGTCGGGCGTCTGGATCTTGGCGATCTGGGACAGATCGGGACCGACCGGCGTGCCCGGAATATCGCCGGCCTTGTGGCAGGCCAGACAGCCCCCCTTGCCCATGAACACGCCCTTGCCGGCCTTGGCGTCACCGGGCAGCTTGACCTCGGCGGCCGCGCCGGCCGCCGCGCCCCCGGCGCCGACGGTCGCCGGGATGTCGTTGAGGGTGACGTCAACGGAACCGCCGAGCGACTCGAGAAATGCCGTCAGGGCCCAGACCTCCGAGCGGTTCAGCGCGATGGGGGGCTTGTCGACGTGGGGCATGATGGGCGGGTACCCTTCGACCACGAAGGCCCCGGGATTCAGCAGCGACTCGATGAGGTACTGCTTGGCGGTGCTGCCCGGCTTCGCGCGGGCGGCCCGGCCGCCGATGCCGGCCAGGTCGGGGGCGCGCGTACCTTTCTGGCCGATGCGGTGGCAGACCTCGCAGGTTCCCTTGCCCTTGTAGATCTCCTCGCCGGCCTTGACGAGCTGGGCCGGCGTCACGTTGCCGGTCTCCAGATTAAGCTCCTGAGGGGGCCGGGACTCGATCTGGGGAATAGAGTTGCTGAAGGCCGCGTACGAGCCCATCACCAGCAGCCCGATGACCCCGACCTTCACGCCAACCGGGACGCGCACTACCTGATTCGAGCGGCGGCTGTGCCGCCGCGACCGATCCTGGGGGAGGTTTCGGAGGGGGCCGTCGCGGCCCCCTCCGATGAACTGCCGCCGGCGATGACCGGCGCCGCCGCCGGGCCGTGGGCCTTGGCCTTGCCCTTCTCGCCGAGCCCGCCCAGCCAGAATATGAACATGACCAGCGCGAAGAAGGCGATGGTGATCACGGTGATGACGTTGGCGGCGTAGCCCAACGCCGGCGTGACCGCCTCCGGGGAGGAGTCCCGGAGGACGCCGTACACGTGCCAGTGCTGGCGGATGCCGGAGCGGGCGAAGCCCATGAGCCCCATCAGCCAGGTGAAGGTCACGGCCAGGATGATGAGCACGTACTGCGAGCGGGTCGCGATGGTGCCCCAGCGAATGGCTCCGGTGGACCGGGCGCCCCGGAACAGCGGGACGTCGATGGCCATGACCAGCACGATGCAGGCCAGCACCGCGGCCACCTGATAGACCGAGAACCCGATACGCACCATGGATTCCACGAAGTAGCCGTAGACGCCGTAGAAGATGACGATCACGGCGGCCACGGCGAACGCCAACCATTGCACGGCCATACCGGTGCCCGCCCAGGGGCGGGAGGAGATGCGGTTGGCCCGACGGTAGAGGATGTAGGACAGGAACGTGGTCAGAATCATGAGGTTGACGACGGTGTTCTTGGCCGACATCACGCCGAAGAATCCCAGCACCGGGTGGTGGGTGCCGCCCATTGCCCGGGCCTCGTCCAGCGTCACCACCATCGAGCGTGGGGTGGCCCAGATCAGGAAGCCGATGACGAGCACGAAGAGCATCGGGGGGACGAACTTGCGGTAACGCTCGGAGCCAGGAATGCGCTCCATCCCCAGCCACAGGTAATAGTTGGAGCCCAGGAACAGAATGCCGATGAGGATGGCCTGCACGATCCATAGCCAGGACATGAAGCCGCCCATCATCGTGATGCCCATGGTCTGATTGAAGGCGTAAATCTCGCGGCCCAGCCAGTAGCCGGCGAAGGGCAGCACGATGAAGGCCGAGATGGCCACGAAGTTCCCCACGTAGCCCATCCAGTCGTAGCGGGCCCGCTCCTCGTCGGTCTCGGCGGAGAGGAACTTGAAGGCCGCGTAGGCTCCGGCGATGGTTCCCCCGAACACGATGTTGGCGATGAGCCGGTGGATGTTGATGGGCATCCACGTGAAGTTGTAGATGGCCGCGCCCAGCGAGGTCAGCCGGCCCGCTTCGTCGACGCCGCCGGGCGAGATCATGAAGGTGACCCAGGAGTTGGCCACGAAGAGGATGGCGGTGCCGACCAGGTTGGACAGCACGCCCAGGCCGACGTGTATCCACTTCTTGGGCCCGCTCAGCCAGTCCCAGCCGTAGTACCAGAGGTAGACGATGAAGGTCTCGGCGAAGAACAACAACGCGTAGACCCAGTAGGTCGGAAAGAAAATGGACGTCATGTACGTCCAGAACCGCGGGTAGTAGCCCACGAAGAGGAAGAGCAGCAGGGCCCCGAGGAGCGCGGTGGTCGAGAAGGCCGCGAAGGTGAGCTTGACGAACTCGTGGGCGAGCCAGTCGTAGCGCGCGTCCCGAGTACGCCAGCCGATGATCTCGATGATGACGGCGAAGATGGGAACGCCCAGGATGAACGCCGCGAAGTTGAGGTGCAGTTGCGCCACCGCCCACACGGCGAGCCGGGAACCGATCAGGGGAAAGTTGCGATAGGCGGGCTCCCGGGCGGTGTCTTGAGCCTCCGCGCTCAGCGCAGCCAAGACCAGGACGGCGAGGACGAGCAGGAGGGCGAGACAGACAAGCTTGTTCCGCCGGTCACATGCCATTTCAGCGAACCTTTTAGGTCAAACGCCTTGATGTGTCAAGCAGAAACGGGCGCGTCGGCGTTGACACGCCGTACCCCCGGCGCTAGCATCCATCCAGGGCCGCCCATGAAGCCACGTCTATCCCAACGCCTGCAGTTTTCGCTCGTCTATCTGCTCGTCGGCGCCCTGGTCCTGTCGCTTCTGCAGTCCTGGCTGCTCGCCCCGCGGACGGTCGAGCTGTCGATGTCGAAGTTCCTGGAACTCCTCCGCCAGGGGCACATCGAGCGCGTGGCCCTGACCGAGCGCGAGATCCGCGGCGTGGCCAAGCCGGGAGCCCTGCCCGCGCCACAGGCCTCGCCGACCTCCGATCGCCTGCGCCAGTGGCTGGGCAGCGATGAGGAGCCTCGGGTCTTCACGGTCACGCGCATCCCCGGGGTGGACGATCAGTGGCTCCTCCGCGAGTTCGAGCAGCATCAGGTGGAGTTCGCCGGCCGCATCGAGACGACGTTCTGGCGCGACCTGCTCTTCGGCTGGATCATCCCGCTGGCGATCATGATCGGGATCTGGGTCTTCCTCATGCGGCGCGTGGGCGGCGGGCCGACCCAGGCGCTATCGTTTGGTCGGAGCAAGCACAAGATCTACGACCGCAAGGAGCTCAAGACGACGTTCAACGACGTTGCCGGCGTGGACGAGGCCAAGGCCGAGCTGATCGAGATCGTCGACTTCCTCAAAAACCCCAAGAAGTACCAGCGGCTGGGCGGTCGCATCCCCAAGGGCGTGCTCCTCGTCGGGCCGCCAGGCACCGGCAAGACGCTCCTGGCCCGGGCGGTGGCCGGGGAGGCCGATGTCCCCTTCTTCACCCTCTCGGGCTCGGAGTTCGTGGAGATGTTCGTGGGCGTGGGCGCCGCCCGCGTGCGCGACCTCTTCGAGCAGGCCAAGGACAAGGCCCCCTGCATCGTCTTCATCGACGAGCTGGACGCGATCGGCAAGTCGCGGGCCGGCAGCACGGGCTTCGTGGGCGGCCATGACGAGCGCGAGCAGACGCTCAACCAGCTCCTGGCCGAGATGGACGGCTTCGACTCCTCCAAGGGCGTCATCATCATGGCCGCCACCAACCGCCCCGAGGTGCTGGACCAGGCGCTGCTGCGCCCCGGGCGCTTCGACCGCCAGGTCGTGGTCGACAAGCCCGACGTCCGGGGGCGTGAGGCCATCCTCAAGCTGCACGCGCGCGCCGTCGTCCTGGGTCCGGACGTCACCCTTGGGGTGATCGCCGCCCGCACCCCGGGCTTCGCCGGCGCCGACCTCGCCAACATCGTCAACGAGGCGGCCCTGCTGGCCGCCCGCAAGGACAAGGCCGCCGTGGAGATGGCAGACTTCGAGGAGGCCATCGACCGCGTGGTGGCGGGGCTCGAGAAGAAGAGCCGTGTGCTCTCCGACAAGGAACGGGACATCGTGGCCCATCACGAGATGGGCCACGCCCTGGTGGCGGTCTCGGTCGTCCACGCCGATCCCGTCCACAAGATCACGATCATCCCCCGCGGCATCGCCGCGCTGGGCATGACCTACCAGCTCCCCACCGAGGACCGGTTTCTCCTGACCCGCAGCGAGCTGGAGGACCGCATCGCCGTCCTGCTGGGTGGTCGGGTGGCCGAGGAGCTCGTGTACGGCGAGGTCTCTACCGGTGCTCACAACGACCTGGAGCGGGCCACCGATCTGGCCCGCCTCATGGTCATGAAGTACGGCATGTCAGAGCGGGTGGGGCTGGTCACCTTCGGTGATCGCCTGCCGATCTTCCTCAAGGGCCCCGGCATGCCGTGGGCGGGGGAGCGCGACTGGAGCGAGGACACGGCCAGGGTCATCGATGCCGAGGTGCGGGAGATCCTGGACCGCACCCACGATCGAGTCCGGGGCATCCTCACCACCAAGAAGGCGATGCTGATGGCGGCGGCCGCCGAGCTCAAGCGCGTGGAGACGCTGGATGGCGAGCGGCTGCGTCGGGTACTGGCAGGCGAGAAGCAGGAGGAGGGGCAGGGATGAGGCAGGTCAGATGGAGGACGTTCGTGGCGGGGCTCGTCGCGGCGTTCCTGGTGGGCGGAGGGCTCGGTGCCTTCACCCTGAGCCGGGCCGAGCGTCCCGGGGCCCTCGTGGCCCAGCTGGAGGCGCCGATCTTGACGGTGCAGATGCCCCTGACGACGGGCACCTTCGCCAAGGTGGCCGAGGCCATCAAACCCGCCGTCATCAACATCAACACGGTCAGCCGGGGCGGGATGCTGGGCCGCACGCCATTCGAGGAGTTCTTCGGTGAGGAGTTCTTCCGGCGTTTCTTCGGCGAGACGCCGGAACGGATCCCCCAGCGCAGCCTGGGCTCGGGCGTCATCGTGGACGCCACCGGCATCGCCCTGACCAACGCCCACGTCGTGGAACGGGCCACCGAGATCGAGGTCATCACCCTCGACGGCAGCAAGCACCGGGCGAAGGTGGTCGGCATGGACAAGAAGACCGACCTTGCCGTGCTCCGCCTCGACGACGGCAAGGGACGCTTCCCCGCTGCCCGGCTGGGCGACTCCGACAAGACCCAGGTGGGGGACTGGGTGATCGCCGTCGGTTCGCCCTTCGGGCTACAGGCCACGGTCACGGCCGGCATCATCAGCGCCAAGGCCCGCCAGATCGGCCAGGGCCCCTTCGACGACTTCTTGCAGACCGATGCCGCCATCAACCCCGGCAACTCCGGGGGACCCCTGGTCAACATGCAGGGTGAGATCATCGGTATCGCCACGGCCATCGTGGCCGGCGGCTCCGGGATCGGCTTCGCCATCCCCTCGAACATGGCCCAGCGCATCTACACGGAACTGCTGGCCAAGGGCAAGATCAGCCGGGGCTGGCTGGGCGTGGCCATCCAGCCGCTCACGCCGGAGCTGGCCAAGTCGTTCGGGGCCAAGGAGCCCAAGGGCGTGCTCATCTCCGACGTCGTGCCCGACAGTCCCGCCGCCAGGGCCGGCCTGCAGTCGGGCGATATCGTCCTGGAGTTCGAAGGCAAGAAGCTGGAAGGCCCCGGCGATCTCCAGCGCGCGGTCGGCCTTACCGCGCCGGGGACGACGGCCAAGCTCAAGGTTTGGCGCGACCAGGGCGAGCGCACGCTCGAGCTCAAGATCGGCGAGGCTCCCGAGGAGCGCGAGGCGCGGGTCCCGGGGGCACGACCGACGCGCTCCGTGCTCGGGCTCGAGGTCCGGCCCCTCACCCCCGAGATGGCCCGTCAGCTCAATCTCAAGACGGCGGACGGCGTCGTGGTGGTCCGGGTCGAGGACGGTGGGCCCGCGTCCGAGGCCGGCATCCAGCGCGGGGACGTGATCCGGGAGATCAACCGCAAACGCGTGCAATCGATCGCCGACTTCGAGCGGCTCACCAAGGATGTCAAGGAGGGTGACCGGCTCACGCTGCTGCTCCAGCGGGGCCCCATGTCGCTCTACGTGGCGTTCACGGCGGGGCGCGACTAGGTCGGAGGGGGCCTCGACGGCCCTCTCCGAATCCTCCCCCATGATTGCGCGGGCAAAGGCCCGCGCTCGAACTTGCCAGATCCGGAGCGGACCGGCGGTTTCAAAGCCGTCTGCTACACTTTAGTTCAGCGGCGCCGGCTCAGGGCCGGCGTCCTCGATATATGGCTGTGGAATTCAAGGACTACTACAAGATCCTCGGCGTCGACCGGAAGGCCGACGACAAGACGATCAAGTCTGCCTACCGGCGGCTGGCCCGCAAGTACCACCCCGACGTGGCCAAGGGCAAGGACGGCGAGCGCTTCAAGGAGATCAACGAGGCCTACGAGGTGCTGTCGGATCCCGAGAAGCGCCAGCGCTACGACAGCCTCGGCCCGGACTGGCAGCGCTACGCCCAGCGGCCGGGGGGCGGGCCCGGCGGCCCCGGCGGGTTCAGGGTGGAGTACGGGGACGACGGCGGCGACTTCTCCGACTTTTTCCGCACGATCTTCGGTGACCTCGGCGCGCGCATGGGCCGGGGCGGCCAGGGTCCCCGTGGTGGCATCGAATTCGATGTCGAGGACCTTTTGGGCGGCGGGCGTGGCGCGGGGCGCCGGCGGGCGTCCGGACAGGACGTCCAGGCCAACGTGGAGATCACCCTGGAGGAAGCGTTTCAGGGTAGTCAAAAGACGTTCACGCTGGAGCTGGACGATCCGTGCCCGACCTGTCACGGCTCCGGTCACGTGGGCGGCAAGCCCTGCGCGACGTGTCAGGGGCGGGGCTGGCAGCGGGGACGCCGTCAGCTCGACGTGAAAATCCCGGCCGGCGTGAAGACGGGCCAGCGCGTGCGCGTCGCTGGCGAGGGAACGGGCGCACCCGGCCGGCGTGGCGACCTCTATCTCGGCGTCACCGTCTCTCCGCACCCGCTCTACGAGCGCAAGGGCGACGACCTGATGCTCGAGCTGCCGGTCACGGCGCCGGAGGCGGCGCTCGGCGCGAGCGTCGAGGTGCCCACGCTTCGCGGAAAGATCTCCATGAAGATCCCGCCCGGCACCCCGAGCGGTCGCAGCTTCCGGTTGCCCGGATACGGGATGCCGCGCGTCAAGGACGGCGGTCGCGGCGATCAGCTTGTCCGAGTCAAGATCGTCGTGCCTGCCGAGCTCACGCCGGCGGAGCGCGAGCTCTACCAGAAACTCATGACGCTCCGGGCCGACAACCCGCGGGCGTATCTGGGGTAAGCACGATGCCACCGCGATTCGAAAAGTTCACGGTGAAGGCCCGGGAAGCGGTGCAGGCGGCGCTGGCGATCGCCGCCGAGCACGAGCATCAGGTGATCGAGCCCGAGCACCTCCTCCTGGCGCTGCTCGCCCAGCAGGAGGGGGTCATCGGCCCCGTCCTGGGCAAGCTCGGCGCCCAGCCCGAGACTCTCCGACGGCGCGTGGAGACGGAGCTCGGCCGCGTGCCGAAGGTGCGCGGCGCTGGCCAATACGCGGGGCCCCGACTGGAGAAGGTCTTCGAGCGGGCCCAGGACGAGGCCGCCCGGCTGCAGGACGAGTACGTTTCCACCGAGCACCTGCTCGTCGGCATCGTTCACGACCGCGGCGCCGCCGCCGGGCAGGCCCTGGCCGCCGGCGGTGTCACGCCGGAGAACATCTATCAGGCCCTGCGTGACGTGCGGGGCACCCAGAGGGTCACCGACGAGAACCCCGAGGAGAAGTACCAGGCGCTGCAGCGCTATTCCCGGGATCTCACCGAGCTGGCCCGCAAGGGCAAGCTCGATCCGGTGATCGGGCGCGACGAGGAGGTCCGGCGCGTGATCCAGGTCCTGTCCCGCCGGACCAAGAACAACCCGGTCCTCATCGGCGAGCCCGGCGTGGGTAAGACCGCCATCGTGGAGGGCCTGGCCCAGCGCATCGTGGCCGGGGATGTTCCCGAGGGCCTCAAGGGCAAGCGCCTCATCTCGCTGGACATCGGTGCCATGGTGGCCGGCTCCAAGTACCGCGGAGAGTTCGAGGACCGCCTGAAGGCGGTGCTCCGCGAGATCACCGAGGCCGCGGGCCAGATCATCTGCTTCATCGATGAGCTGCACACCATCGTGGGGGCCGGAGCCGCCGAGGGTGCGGTGGACGCCGCCAACATGCTCAAGCCCGCGCTGGCGCGCGGGGAGCTGCGCTGCGTGGGCGCCACCACCCTCGACGAGTACCGCAAGCACGTCGAGAAGGACCCGGCGCTGGAGCGCCGCTTCCAGCCGGTCATGGTGCGGGAGCCGTCGGTGGAGGACACCATCTCGATCCTGCGCGGGCTCAAGGAGCGCTACGAGCGCCACCACAACGTCAAGATCAAGGACGCCGCGCTGGTGGCCGCGGCCGTGCTCTCCCAGCGCTATATCGCCGATCGCTTCCTGCCCGACAAGGCCATCGACCTGGTGGACGAGGCCGCGGCCCGCATCCGCATGCAGATGGAGTCCAAGCCCCAGGAGCTGGACGACGTCGAGCGCCGCATCATGCAACTGGAGATCGACCGGGTGTCGGTCGCCCGGGATACGGATGATCCCGCTGCCCGGGAGCGGCTGGGTCGCCTGGACGCCGAGCTGGCCCAGCTCAAGGAGCGGGCCACCGCGCTCAGGGCGCGCTGGGACGCCGAGAAGACCGACATGGATCGGCTCACGAAGGTGAAGACCGACATCGAGGCCGCCCAGCACGCGTTGGCGCAGGCCCAGCGCGCCGCCGAGTGGAGCCGCGCGGCAGAGATCCAGCACAGCACCCTGCCCCGCCTGGAGCGCGAGCGCGCCGAGTTCGAGGCCCGCGTCAGCCAGCCCCAGGACGGCGGGCCGATGGTGCGCAACGAGGTCGACGAGGAAGACATCGCAGCCACCGTGGCCAAGTGGACGGGAATCCCCGTCACCCGGCTCCTGGAGGGCGAGACTCAGAAGCTCTTGCAGATGGAGCAGCGGCTGGGCCAGCGGGTGGTGGGACAGGACGAGGCTATCCGGGCGGTCGCCAACGCGGTGCGCCGGGCCCGCTCGGGGCTCAGCGACCCGAACCGGCCGATCGGCTCGTTCCTCTTCCTCGGGCCGACCGGGGTGGGCAAGACGGAAACGGCCCGAGCGCTGGCCGAATTCCTGTTCGACGACGAGCGGGCCATGATTCGCCTGGACATGTCGGAGTACATGGAGAAGCACACGGTGGCCCGCCTGATCGGGGCTCCGCCGGGGTATGTCGGCTACGAAGAGGGCGGCCAGCTCACCGAGGCCGCTCGGCGGCGGCCGTATTCCGTCATCCTGTTCGACGAGATCGAGAAGGCCCACGGCGATGTCTTCAACGTGCTCCTGCAGCTCCTGGACGACGGCCGGCTCACCGACGGCCACGGCCGGACTGTAGACTTCCGCAACACCGTGGTGATCATGACGTCGAATCTTGGGGCCCACATCTTCAAGGAATACGAGCAGCCCGAGAAGGTCCGTCCGCTGATCATGGCCGAGCTCCGGCAAACGCTGCGGCCCGAGTTTCTCAACCGCGTCGATGAGGTGGTGATCTTCCGCCCACTCGGCCGCGGGGAGCTCAGCCGCATCGTCGACATCCAGCTCGGCCATCTGCGGCGGCGGCTCAGCGACAAGCGGATCGAGCTGGAGGTCACCGAGGCGGCCAAGACGCTCCTGGCGCGGGAAGGTTACGACCCGACCTTCGGCGCCCGTCCCCTCAAGCGGACCATCCAGCGGCTGGTCCAGGATCCCCTGGCCCTCAAGCTGCTCGAGCGCGAGTTTGCCGAGGGGGACACGGTCAGCGTGGACGCCGAAGGGGACCAGATCGTTCTTCGCGTGGCGGGGGCAAAGACGGCCCCCTCCAAAGCTCGTCGTTAGCGTGGAGGAGGTCGAGGCCACCCCCTCCAAACCCCATCGTTAGCGTGGAGGGGACGAAGACCGCCCCCCTCCAAACCTCCCCGTTCACGCGGGGTGCGACAACGGTTGTGAATCCCGCCCGCAGGCTGTCTCATCCTAACCCTGTGAGCCCCGTCCGCTCTCTGCACCCGGCCTGGGTCATCCTCGGCGCGCTCACCGTGTGCATGATGGCCGCCTCGGGCTTGCGCTCGGTGTTCGGCGTCTACATCAAGCCCATGGAGACGGACTTCGGCTGGACCCGCGGCGCGCTCTCGGGCGCCGCCGCGGTTTCCCTGCTCCTCCTGGGCGCGGTCAGTCCGTGGGTGGGCCGGCTCGCCGACGTCTGGGGCTCCCGTCGGATCGTCGTCCTCTCCCTCCTCCTCCTCGGCCTCGGGTCGATCGGCTCGGCCTTCGTGCAAGAGCTCTGGCACATCTATCTCACCGCCGGTGTCCTGATGGCGCTGGGCTCAGGCGGCGTGGCCATGACCACAGGCTCCACGGTCGTGAGCCGATGGTTCGAGACCAGACGCGGATTGGCCATGGGGGTGGCGGCCGGGGGAATGTCGGCCGGGCAGCTCGTCGTCATCCCGCTCGCTACGGTGCTCACGCTGTGGTTCGGTTGGCGGTCGAGCTTCCTGTGGTTGGGCGTGGGGCTCCTCGCGCTCGTGCTCCCGATCGGCGCCTGGCTCATCCGCAACGACCCCGAGGATCGAGGCGTCCGGCCTTATGGAGCCCGCGGACCGCTGCAAACCGCGGCCCAGGCCGCCACCATCCAGCAGGCCGGCCGGGTCTCGGTGACCGAGGCCGCGCAGTGGCCGCAGTTCTGGCTCCTGATGGCCACGTTCTTCGTCTGCGGCTACACCACGGGCGGCATGATTCTCACCCACTTCGTGCCGCATACTCTCGAGCACAATTTCACGCCGATGCAGGCCTCGTCTGCGCTCGGCGTCATGGGCGCGCTGAACATTGTGGGCACGGTCGGCTCGGGCTGGATCTGTGACCGCTTCGGCCGCCGCGGCCCGCTAGCCATCTACTATTTCGTCCGTGGCCTCTCCCTGCTCTTCCTGCCCTACGTCTGGGACGTGCCGTCGCTGCACCTGTGGGCGGCCCTCTTCGGGCTCAACTACATCTCGACGGTACCCCCCACCACCACCCTGACCGCGAACATCTTCGGCCGCTACTCGGTGGGCGAGCTCTCGGGCTGGATCTTCTTCTCGCATCAGGTCGGAGCCGCCCTGGGAGCGGCCCTGGCCGGCTGGATCTTCGAGTGGACTGGCAGCTACGGCGGCGCGTTCGTGTCGGCCGCGGTCCTGGCCATCGCCGCCGCCGGTCTCACCTTGCTGATCCGCGAGGAACCGGTCTCTCGCCGCCCGACCCCGGCACCGGCGACGGTGCCCGCCGTCTCCTGAGCGGCTGAACCGCCGCTCGCGCCGAGCTCACGAGACCGTGTCGGCAGACCCCAGCAATCCCCGAGGCCGGCGTTGGGCCCTCGGCGCTAGTGAGTGGCGGCGCGGAGGGCGAACGCGGCGAACAGCGCCAGGGTCACGAGCGGCGGGCCGAGCCAGAACCAGCGGCGCTCCCAGAGCAGGGCCCAGAGTGTCATGAGCCGGTCCCGGCCGTCGACCGGTGCTCCAAGTGGAGGATACGGTCGGATTCTGACATCATCGTCACGTCTCAGGGCCACCGTTAATTTTTTACGTATAATATATGAATAACCTATTTTAGTCAAGTTAATTATCGGACCACGCCCACGCCCCTGCCGGGCTGCCACGGAGTGGAGATGGGACAGCAGGGAAAGAAACCGGTAGCGAAACCGACTCCGTTGCGGAGTGCTGACGCGATGACGCCACGGCGCGCGCGGCGGGGTCGTCCCCCGAAGTTCGGGCGGCCTTCACAAGTGGTCGCGCTGACGCTGCCGGAGGAGGTGCTCGAGGCGCTCCGGACGCTCCATCAGGATCCCGGCTGGGCGATCGTCCAGCTGGTCGAGCCGATCCTCGGCGAGGGCGGGCACCGGCGACGGGCAACGGGTCCCGCGCCGCTCATCGAGCTCGTGCACCTGCCCGGCCGGCGCGCGCTCATCGTGGTGCAGCCCGAGGTGTTCGCGCGGCTGCGTGGCGTGTCCATGATTCCGCTCGCCGACGGCCGCGCGTTTCTCGCCTTCGATCACGCCGGCGGGCTTGCCGATCTCGAGGTGGCGGTGCTCGATCAGCTGGAGACCGCACCTCCCAAGAGCGCGGAGCGCGCGCGGTTGATGCAGGTGCGGGACATCCTGCGCGCCTGGCGCCATGATTCCGGCCTGGTGTTCCGCACCAAGTCGATCATCGTGGTCGAGGGCGTGGTCGGCGTCGAGCGGCGTCCCCTGGCTGCCTTACAGGCGCTCGACGGCGAGGCAGAACCCCGACGAGGCGGCAGCGCGCCCACGGCGTGAGCGACGGCGGGCGCGGTTGCCCGGGGGGCCGAAGCGAGCCTGCCCCCGGGGTCCGGGGGAGGAACCGGTTAGCGGGCGATAGCGAGGGCGCCGCGGCGCGGATCGGCGGCGGCCCAGCGCGTGCCGTCGGCGCCGACCTTCACGGCGCACACCGCACCCGCCCGCCACTCCCACTCCGGCCAGGCGGACACGTCGTGATCGAGCCCGGCGAGCGCCGCCCGCGTCTCGGGGGTGATCCGCTGCTCCACCTCGACCTTGCCAGGCGACATCACGTGGGGCCAGAACGAGTCGGGGAAGCTTCGCGAGGCCACCCGCGGCATCTCCACCGCCTTCTGGGGCGGCATGCCGAAGACGGCGACGTTGAGGAAGACCTGGAGCATGGCCTGCTGCTGCACGTCGCCGCCGGGCGTGCCGAACGGCATCGCCAGCCGCCCGTCGGCGAACACCATCGCCGGCGCGGGAGTCAGTCGGGGCCGCTTGCCCGGCGCCACGACGCCGGGATGCGCCGGATCGAGCCAGCCCTGGGAGCCCCGGGGCGACACGACGCAGCCCACGCCGGCCACGACCGGAGAGTCCGTGTTCGGATCGCTCGGCGTGGCGGAAAACCCGTTGCCCTCGGCGTCCACCACCGCCACATAGCTCGTGTCCAGGCTGTCGGCCACGCCCGAAGCCAGCGCCGCAGGCTCAACGGCCCGGGGCCTTTCCCACGGTCCCGCCGGCGGCATCTCCCTCCACGCACGCTCACCCACCAGCTCACGACGCCGGGCAGCGTAGGCCTTGCTGAGCAGGAATTCGGGGATCTCGGCGAACTTGGGGTCGGCGAAGTACGCGTTCCGATCAGCGAAGGCCAGCTTGACCGTCTCGATGATCCGATGCAGGTACGCCGGTGAGTTGTGGCCGAGGGAGCGGAGGTCGAGGCCCTCGAGCATGTTGAGCATGAGCAGCAGCACGGGGCCCTGGCACCAGTAGCCGCAGGTCGCCACCTCCCACGTCTCGAACGTTCCCCGCGGGGCCGGGGCGACCTCGACGGCGAACTCGGCGAGATCGCTCAGGGTGAGCGGCCCGTCCTCGCGACGATGGAACTCGGCGATCAGCCGCGCGGTCTCGCCGCGGTAGAACTCGTCGCGCGCGGCCCGGATCCCCTGGGCTCGGCTGCCCCCGGCCCGGCGCTCGGCCGCCGCCATCCGGCTCAGCGTCTCGCCCAGCTCCCGCTGGACCAGCACTTCGCCGGCCCGGTAGGCGCGCCCGTCTTTCAGGTAGAGCGCCGTCGAGGTCGGCCACCGGCGGTACTTCTCCGCGTTCGACGCCATCTGGTACGCGGAGAATTCTGAGACGGGGAAACCGCGCTCCGCGTGCTCCGTCGCCGGGGCGGCCACCTCGCCGAACGTCATCGTGCCCCAGCGCTCCAGCGCCGTGCACCAGGCGTCGGGCGCCGCCGGCACCACCGTGCGGGGCAGGCCCGGTGGGATCTGGCCGCCGTGCCGCGATTGGAAATACTCGACGGTCGAGGCGCGCGGGTACGGGCCGACCCCGGCGACCTGCCAGGTCTGGCCACTGCCCGCGAGGTGCACGAGGATGGGCGCCACGCCGGCCACCGAGACCATATCAGGGTGGACGACGCCCAGGCAGAGACCGGCGGCGACCCCGGCGTCGATCGCGTTGCCGCCCGCGCTCAACACCCGCGCGGCGGCTTCCGCAGCCAGCGGATGGCCGGCAGCGACGGCCCAGCGCCGGCCGATCACCTGCACCGTGTGGGTGGGCATGTGGGCTGCTGCCGACCGCTGGGCGGAGGCGGAGTCGAGCGACATGGCCCGTCAATCATACATCGGTCGGCGGGGCCAGGGCTGGCCGATTGTGGCGTTGTGCTAGGCTGACCTCATGCCACGCGCGCCACTGATCGGTCTCACCACCTCGGTCACACCGGATGACGATCCGGGGTCCGGACCGCACCGCGCCCACGTGAACCGCGCGTACGTCCTGGCGGTGCAGGGCGCCGGAGCCGTCCCCGTGCTCCTGCCCCCGTACCTCGATGGTCCAACGCTGCAGGCGCTGTGGGAGCGGCTGGACGGTCTCGTCCTCACCGGCGGCGGCGACGTGGCCCCGGAGCGATTCGAGGAGCAGCGCCATGCCAGAACCGAGGCGGTGTCGGAAGCCCGCGACGCCCTCGAGCTGGAGGTGACCGAACGGGCCC
>DATIAY010000084.1:0-5319 GCA_035457825.1 Candidatus Methylomirabilota bacterium | reverse complement strand
CAGCTTGCCTCGCTGGACTGCGGTCATCTCGCCGCGATAGGTCATCTCGCAGCGATTATAGCCAGATGATGAATCACCCAGGCGAACGCAGCCACAGCCACCTGGAGCAGGCCACCCTCGGCCCTAGCCGGGCTCGCGGCTTCGTTACACACGCAGCCACGCCGCACCTCGAACAGGCCACCCTCGGCGTTACCCGGGCACGCGGCTCCGTTACAATAAACTTCGTGAGCCGCGCGATCGTCGTCACCGATGCCGTGCACGTCCCGGCCCGGGCCCTGACCGTGCGCGCCGTTCGCGCGTCCGGGCCCGGGGGCCAGAACGTCAACAAGGTGGCCAGCAAGGTCGATCTCCGGGTCGACCTGGACGCCATCGAAGGGCTGAGTGAACCCGCACGTCAGCGCCTGCGGATGCTCGCCGGCCGACGGCTCGACGCCCGGGGTCACCTCATCGTGGTGAGCCAGGCCACGCGCGATCAGATCCGGAACCTCGAGTTGGCGCGCGAGCGCGTGCGGGAACTGGTGAGCGCGGCGCTCCACGAGCCACGACCGCGACGGCCGACGCGGCCCTCGGCCGCCGCCGGAGAGGCGCGCCTGGCCATCAAGAAGCGGCGCGCGACCGTGAAGCGCTGGCGGACGCGCCCCCCCGAGGATTGAAGTGCCGCGAGGCTATTTGGAGGGAACGGGAATAGGCGCCGGCGTGGTCGGTGGCGTCGTCGCAGGGGTGGTGGGCGGCGAGGCCTGGACAGGCTCCTCGCGCTCCCCTGGCGCAAACCACGCGATGAACTCGTTGGGCTGCGAGGAGGCATAGCCGATCAGGGAGACCCGCCGGCCACGGGTGAGGGCGTTGCGGTCGGCGGCGCTCATCGACGAGATGTCGACGTAGACCCGAGATCCCTGACTAGTCTTGAGGGTGAGCCGGGTGGCCTCGATCGACTCCACGGTTCCATTGAGCTGAGTCCAGACCCGCGCTGACGGAGGAGATTGCGCCTCACCTGGGGCGACCCCGGTGATGACCAGAGCCACCACGACGGCGAACACCCCACGGACCATGCACCACCTCCGGGTGGCCATCAGCGGCTAGAACCCCAGGGTCCGGATCGCATCACGAAAACGCTTGACGTTGCCGAGCTTGATCTCCTCGTAGCCACGGATGAGGTCGGGCAGGTTGGCGAGTGTGACAGCCCGCTCGTAGCCGGCCTCCGAAAGATCCACCAGCGCCTTGTCGACCAGAGTCCGGTATTCGCCGATCAGCTCCCGCTCGACTCGCCGCACGTGGGCGTGACCGAACGGGTCGAGCGCGGTGCCGCGCAAGCCACGGAAGGCGACGAGGAGACGGAAGACGGCGTCGAACCACTTCCCCAACTTGAGCTTGCCACGCAGTCCGAGCGCTCTCAGGAGCGGCGGGTGGAGATTGTAGTGCACGTCCACGCCGTCCGGGAACTCGGCAGCGAGCTGCCGGGACAGATCGTCTCTGAGGTGCAACCGGGCTACCTCGTACTCGTCCTTGTAGGCCATGAGCTTGAAGAGGTAGCGGGCCACTGCCTCGCTGAGTCGGCTCTCCCCGGGCATCGCCCGCTGCTCGGCCTCGCGCACGTGCCGCACGAATTCCACGTACCGCCGCGCGTACGCCGCGTCCTGGTAGGCGATCAGCTCGGGCACGCGGATCTCCAGCAGCCGCTTCAACTCGACGCCGGCATCGACACCGCTCACGAGCTCCCGGGCCTCGGCGGTGAGGGTCTGCGCCGCGACCGGCAGGGCACCGGGACGCGTCCGGATCAGGCCCCCGGCCCACGCCGGGTCCGCCACGACGAGCCGCCCGGCCCGGAACGCCTGAGTATTCATGGGCACCGCGACCCCGTTCAGGGCGATCGCCTGCTCGATGGCCGCGGCGGTCACCGGGAGCGCGCCCGCCTGATAGGCCGCGCCCAGCACGATCATGTTGGCGGCCATGTGGTCGTCGAAAAGGCGCTCGGCCAGGGCCAGGGCATCGAGGTAGACGTTTTCGTCCTTGCGGCTCACGCGGTTGATGGTGGCCTGCAGTCCGGCGGTTTCGGGGAAGTGCACCTCGGTGGAGGTCACCATGGCGCCGGTGGGCACCTTGCTCGTGGAGACCACGGCCACCGTCTTGTCAGGACGGGCGTGGTCCAGGTTCTGGGCCGAGGTCGCCACCAGGATGTCGAAGCCGAGATAGGTGTCGGCCTCCCCCGCCCCGACCTTGTTGGACACCTCTTCGGGGTGGTCGTAGATCTTCAGGTGCGAGACGACCGGGCCCCCCTTCTGGCTGAGCCCGGTCTGGTCCAGTCCGCGTACGTGCTTGCCGTCGAGCAGCGCGGCGGTGCCGAGGATCTGGTTCACGGTGACGACACCCGTTCCCCCGATGCCCATCATGAAGACGTTGCACTGGCGGTCGACGCATAGGGTCGGTTCGGGCAGCTCGCGCTCCACCGTGAAGGCCGCCCGTTCCTTCTTGCGCGGGGCCCCGCGCGGCACGACCGTGAGGAACGACGGACAGTCGCCGTTGAGGCAGGAATAGTCTTTGTTGCACGACGACTGATGGATCTGGGTCTTCCGCCCGAACTCGGTATCCACGGGGTGGACGCTGAGGCAGTTGGACTTGACGCCACAGTCGCCACAGCCCTCGCAAACGGCCTCGTTGATATAGACCCGCAAGGCGGGATCGGCCAGTCGGCCGCGCTTGCGCAGCCGGCGCTTCTCGGCGGCGCAGCGCTGGTCGTAGACCAGAGCGCTGACGCCGGGGATCTGGCGGAGCATCCGCTGGGCCTCGTCGAGGCGATCCCGGTGCCACACTTCCACGCCCGTGGCCCACCGCGTGGCCCGCGGATACTTGTCGGGCTCATCGGTGAGCACCAGGATCCGCTTGACGCCCTCGGCTTCGAGCGCTCGGGTCAGGTCCGGGACGGGCAGGGCCCCGGCGGCGTCCTGCCCGCCGGTCATGGCCACCGCCGAGTTGTAGAGGATCTTGAATGTGATGGTGGTGCCGGCCGCCACCGCCTGCCGGATCGCCAGCGAGCCCGAATGGAAGAGCGTCCCGTCCCCGAGGTTCTGGAAGATGTGCGGGGTCTCGGTGAACGGCGCCATGCCCACCCACTGCCCGCCCTCGCCGCCCATGTGCGTGAGGCCCATCGTGTTGCGGTCCATGTAGAGGGCCATGCCATGGCATCCGATACCGGCTCCGGCGATGGAGCCCTCGGGTACGACGGTGGAGCGGTTGTGCGGGCAGCCCGAGCAGAAATAGGGCTGGCGGGCCAGCGTGACCGGCTGCGGCCGTTCCCGGAGCGCCTCCAGGAGCGCCACACGGGCGGTCACCGACTCCAGGTGGACGCGCCGCTCGAGCCGCGAGGCCACCAGCTGGGCGATAAGGTCGGCATCGAGCTCACCGTTGGCGGGCACCAGGAGCCGGCCTTCGGCGTCGAACTTCCCCACCACGCGAGGCCGCTCCGCCTGGTTGTAGAGGATGTCGCGGACGAACAGCTCGGTGAAGGCCCGCTTCTCCTCGACAACGAGGAGCTCTTCCAGGCCCCGGGCGAACTCCCGCACGATCCCGGCTTCCAGCGGGAAGAGCATGCCGATCTTGAGGAGCCGCACTCCGTACCGCCGCAGCGCCGCCTCGTCGAGGCCGAGGTCGCGCAGGGCCTCGCGCAGGTCGTAGTAGGTCTTGCCGGGGGCGGCGATGCCGAGCCAGGCGTCCGGGGTGGGCACCGTGATGCGGTTGATCCCGTTCGCCGCCGCGAAGGCCCGGGCCGCCTCCAGCCGTCCGTACTGGATCACTCGTTCGGTCTCCAGCCCGAACGGCGGCATCAGCATGGGCGCCTGCTGGGCCTGCCAGGGGCGGCCCTCGAAGACGAAGCGGGGATCGCGCACGGCGATGCGGTCGGCGGACACCTCGGCGCTGGAGATCTCGTCGGCCACGTTGGTGACGATCTTGAAAGCCACCCAGAGCCCGGAGTAGCGCGAGAGCTCGAACCCCAGGCGGCCCATGTCCAGGATCTCCTGCACGCTGCCGGGGAAGAGCACGGGCATGAGGGCGTCGTAGAACGCCACCTCGGAGTGCGAGGGCAGGGTCGAGGACTTCGAGAGCGGGTCGTCACCGCCCAGGGCCAGCACGCCACCGTGGCGGCCCACCCCGGCGTAGTTGGCATGCTTGAAGACATCGCCGGTGCGGTCGACGCCCGGCCCCTTGCCGTACCACATGCCGAGGACACCGTCGTACTTGGGCCGGGGGAAGAGGTTGGCGAGCTGGCTGCCGTAGACCAGGGTAGCCCCCAGGTCCTCGTTGACGCCGGACACGAAGACGACGTCGTGCTCGCGCAGCAACGGGGCGTTGCGCTCGAGGGCCTGGTCGAGCCCACCGAGCGGCGAACCCCGGTATCCGGAGACGAGCGTCGCCGTGTTGAGACCCCGACGCCGGTCGGCCCGATGCTGGTCCAGCGGCAGACGCACCAGCGCCTGGATGCCGGAAAGGAAGATCGTCCCCTCTTCTGTGCGGAACTTCGCCTCGAGGGTGAAATCTCGCCTGGTGATCATGAGCCTCCCTGCGCTCGCACCGTATCGCACGTATGATACAGCGTCCTACACCCCACGCCAGAGCCCCCGGCCCGATTGGCGGGCCTCCCGCTGCAGGGCGAGGAACAGCCTCTGGTAGCGGACGTTCGGGGGGATCGTCATCACCTGGGCGTAGCCCCGGCGGACGAGCTCGGCGTTCACCATGACCCCCTCGACCCACACGTAGGCGAGCAAGCGGCCGTGGCGGTCCCGCGGCCGCGCGTCCATCTCGAGGCGTACGCGCTTGCCGGCCACCAGTTCTCGGTTCACCGTCCAGGCCTCACGACCGCCTGGCTCGGCGCCGCGCATGGGATGGCGAAGCTCGGGGGTATTCACGCCGATGTAGCGGACCGTCTCGACCCGGCCCTCGACCCGCACCTGAATGGTGTCGCCGTCGACGACACGCTCGACGGCGCCCTCGAAGGTGCTGGGCTGGGCCCCGGTCGCGACGGCGGTGAGGGCAAGGAGGACTAGCGGCCAGAGGAAGGGCCGCGACGGGCGGAACATGCGGCGACGGTGTCACGAGGCCCCGCCTGCTGTCAATTTCTGGATACACCCTGGCCGCCCGTCGGCTGCCCGCGCACAATGATCTCAGCGGGGGCGCAGACGCTTGAGCGCGCGCCCGGCAGCCCGGGCGCGCTTGGAGGACCGCCGCGGGTTGCCGCGCTTGGGGGCGACGCGATCGGGCCCCGTGTCCTCACTCCCCTGATCGGCCGCATCGTCGTTCGCCAGCCCGGCCAGGAACTCGTCGGCGCCG
>DATIAY010000083.1:0-6290 GCA_035457825.1 Candidatus Methylomirabilota bacterium | reverse complement strand
TGCGGCGAGCGCACCATGCACGCGTAGGTCTGCCCCGGCGCGTTGAAGTCGTCGCCGTAGCACCCGCGCCCGGTGACCAGGCGCGCGTCCTCGGCCCGGCGAACCGGCTTGCCGATGCCCTCTCGTGCTGAACGCGTGCGCGAATCGAGGAACGACATCCTCTCTCGGGCGGCATACTACCTCCGTGCCGGCCCGCGCAAGTACTTGTTGACAAGCAGGAACTCTTGTAAAGTACCGCTCAGCTGTACCAGGATCCTCAAACCATACCGTTCCAGGCACCATAAAGAGGGAGGGCAGACTTTATGCGCTCACGTCACCGGTCGGGCCTCGTACTCGTCCTCGTCCTCGCCCTCGCCTGGCTCAGCGTGCCCTTGGCGCCCGTCGCCGAGGCCCAGGCGCCCAAGCGCGGCGGCACCCTGCGCATCTCCTACGGCAACGACATCGCCAATCTCGATTTTCATACGGCGCCCGGCTACGAAATGATGTGGGTCGCGATGAACGTCGGGTGCGGCCTCATCAACATGACGCCCGACGGCAAGTTCGTCGGTGACGCCGCCGAGTCGTGGCAGGTCTCGCCGGACGGTCTCCTCTACACCTTCAAGCTCCGGCCCAACGTCCTCTTCCACGACGGCTCCAAGGTGGACGCCACCGCCGTCAAGTTCAGCATCGACCACCTCATGGACCCCGCGACCAAGTCGGGGATGCGGACCTTCTACGACTCCGTGCACAGCGTCGAGGTGCTCGACCCCCGCACCGTGCAGATCCGCATGAAGCAGCCGTACGCCTTCATGCTGCACATGCTGGCGGCATACCGCACGGGCCTGGTCATCTACTCGCCGGCGGCCACGCAGAAGTACAGCGTCGAGGACCGCAAGAAGGGCAAGCCCGAAGCGCTGCCGGGCTGCGGGCCCTTCCGGCTCGTCGAGTGGGTCAAGGGCAGCCACCTGGTGATGGACCGCTTCGACAAGTACTTCAAGCAGGGCCAGCCCTACCTCGACCGAATTATGATCCGTACCATCAAGGACCCGGTCACCCAGATGGCGGCCTTCAAGGCCGGGGAGGTCGACTTCATCGCATCCTTCTCGCCGGAGCACGTGGACGCGCTGAAGGCCCAGACCCCGAACGCCCAGATCATGACCGGGAAGGAAACCACCCCGATGGTGGCGGCGATGAAGGTCACCGTGCCCAAGGACGGCAAGCCCATGTCCAAGGAGCGCGTGCCGCACCCGATCTTCGGTGACCTCCGGGTGCGCAAGGCCGTGGGCTGCTACGGGATCGACCGCAAGGAGGTCGTGCAGATCGCCTTCAAGGGCCAGGCCACGCCCTGGCTCGGAATGGCCGCGCCCGGCACGCTGGAGACGGTGGACGTCAACCACATGTGTCCCTACGATCAGGCCAAGGCCAAGGCCTTGCTGGCCGAGGCGGGCTACGGTCCGTCCAAGCCCCTGACCTTCGAGGTCATGGCCGACACCGAAAAGAGCGTGTTCAGCGTCATCGCCACCGTGATCAAGGAGCAGATGGCGCGGATCGGCGTGACGGCGAACATCCGGGTGCTGGACAAGGTCTCCTGGATGAACACCACCCTGAACGACGGCCCCTGGGACATGTACGTCGAGGACCTGCTCTCGCTGCTGACGATCGATAGCAACGGGTACCTCTCGAACACCACGTCGACCTGGAGCCACCCGCGCCACAACGACAAGAAGGTGGACGACTACTACGCGCGGTACGCCCGGGAGATGGATTCGGTGAAGCGGCAGGCCATCGGCAAGGAGCTGCAGGAGTACATGGCCGACAAGATGTACTGGAACAACGTCTCCGGCTCGCCGTTCTTCATGATCGCCCAGCCGTGGGTGAAGAACTACGTGTACAACGCCGAGTTCCAGGTGCACTTCCACCAGGTCTGGCTGGACAAGTAACCGACCAGATCGGCGGGGCGGCCGCCACCGAGCCGGTGGCGGCCGCCGCGAAACGTGGAGCGCGCGAATGCAGACGTACATCTTGAGACGGCTGCTGCAAGTCGTGCCGACAGTGCTGATGATCACCCTGGTGGTGTTCGTCATGATGCAGTCCATCCCGGGCGATCCCGTGGTGGCCCTGCTCGGGGACGCGTACACCGAGGAGGACGCGATCAGGGTGCGCGAGGCCTACGGGCTGAACAAGCCGATCCTCGTCCAGTACCTGATCTGGCTCGGCAAGATGGTCCAGGGAGACTGGGGCACCTCCATCCTCACGGGGCGCCCCGTGCTCCAGGACGTGCTGGTGCGGCTGCCGGTGACGATCGAGCTGGTCATCCTGTCGATGGTGGTGGCGCTGGTCATCGCCATCCCGGCTGCGATCATCGGCGCCCTGCGCCAGAACACCTGGGCCGACTACACGGCGACGTCGGCGGCCATGGTCGGGGTGTCCATTCCCGAGTTCTTCCTGGGCGTCCTGCTCCTCATGACGTTCTCGGTCGGGCTCCAGGGCCTCCTGCCCAGCTCGGGCTGGGTCTATCTGCCCGGCACCTGCCCGACGATGGTGTGCGGCGTGAGTTTCTGGGGCAACATGCAGCACGTCCTCATGCCCGCCATCGCGCTCGGGGTGGGGCGCGCGGCCCTCCTGACGCGTCTGCTCCGGGCCAGCATGCTCGAGGTCGTCCGCACGGAGTACGTCACCACCGCGCGGGCCAAGGGCCTGAGCGAGCGGCCGGTCATCTTCAAGCACGCGCTGAAGAACGCCCTGATCCCGACGATCACCGTGATGGGCCTCCAGGTCGGATTCCTGATCGGCGGCGCGATCGTGGTCGAGTCGCTCTTCGCCATGCCAGGCCTCGGCACCTTCGGCATCGACGCGATCATCGCGCGAGACTACCAGCAGGTGCAGGGCTTCGCCCTCATCACGGCCATCACGTTCGTCGTGATCAACCTGATCGTCGATCTCACCTACACGTTCCTCGATCCCCGCATCCGCTACGCATGAGGACGCCATGACCGACGGCGGCGAGCAGCGCAAGATCCATCCCCGGGTCATCAGCGGGGGCAGCGTGAACGAGGCCGACCTGTCGGTCGGGAGGACGGTCGCCTGGCCGGCGTCACAGGCCGCGCGGTCGGCGTCGCCGTTCGTCGAGGGGGTGCGCCGGCTTCGCCGCAGCGCGACGGCCCTCTTCGGCCTGGCCGTCGTGACGGCCCTGGTCCTGGTCGCGGTCTTCGCGGACGTGCTGGCGCCTCAGAGCCCGACCGATGCCGACCAGACGATGACCTTCCAGCAACCGAGCTGGGACCACCCGCTGGGAACCGACCAGATCGGGCGCGACATGCTGAGCCGGATCATCCACGGCACCCGCCTCTCGCTGATCGTGGGCGTGTCGTCGGTGCTGCTCGCGCTCTTCGTCGGTGTTCCGCTGGGCATGATCGCCGGCTACTACGGCGGGCGGATCGACACCGGAATAATGCGAGTGATGGACCTGATCCTCGCCTTCCCGATCTACCTGCTGGCCATCATTCTGATGATCATCTTCACGCCGACGGCGGGGCTGGTCGGCGCCTTCAAGGTCACCGGGGCCATCGCCATCGTCCGCATTCCCATCTACGCCCGCCTGGTACGGGGCAGCGTGCTGTCGCTCAAGGAAAAGGAGTTCGTCGAGGCGTGTCGCGCCCTCGGAGTGCGCGATCCCTCGATCCTCCTGCGCCACGTGCTCCCCAACTGCCTGGCGCCGATCATCGTGACCACCACGCTCGGCATCGCTACCTCGATCATCGTGGAGGCCACGCTGAGCTTTCTCGGGCTGGGTACCCAGCCGCCGACACCGAGCTGGGGCTGGGACCTCAAGGCCAACGTGGCCTTCATCCAGTCCAACCCCTGGCTCTCGCTCTTCCCCGGCCTCGCGATTTTCGTCACCGTGCTCGGCTTCAACCTCTTCGGCGACGGCCTCCGCGACGCGCTCGACCCGCGGCTGAAGTAACGCGCACCCGCCCGCGCCGCGCGACCCTCGGGCCTGCCGCCCGGCGCCGCCGCCGCCGTGCCTCCGCTGGTGGCGTGTCCGAGTCATCGCGGCCGCGGACGACGGCTCCGTCGCCACGATCGCACGTGTCCCCGGGACACCTGCTGCTCGGAATCTCGGGATCGCCGTCAGGCTGTTGAAGCTGTCCGGCTCGGGATGAGGTCTCCGAGGGTGACCGCAGGGCTTCGTCGATCAGCCGGCAGGCCGGTCGGATCTGGAGCGCGCCCCGACCCCCTACGCGACGGGGACTCGCGTCAGCCGCTCCTGGTATAGTGCTCCGGCCGGCGCGGTATCGCCTGGGGGCCCCGCGTCGCGGAACCAACGAGTGAACGCTTCGACAGCGGGGTCAACCATGCGCAAGATCATCACCGGCACCGGCGGGATGTTGCTGCTCCAGACCCTGAAGGACGCGGGGGTCGAGTACCTCTTCACGAACCCGGGCTCCGCGGAGACCGGGATCTTCGCCGCGCTCGCCGAGACCGGTGATCAGCGGCTCGTCGTGGGCAAGCACGAGGGGCTCGTGGCGGCCATGGCCGACGGCTACCACCGGGTCAGCGGCAAGGTCGGGGTCGTCATCGCCCACGTGATGGGCGGCTCGTATCAGCTGGCCGGACAGCTCTTCAACGCGCAGGTCGCGGGCTCGTCGCTGCTGGTGGTCGCCGGCGACTGGGCGTCCGAGCTGCAGGACTACCGCGGGCTCGCGCCGTTCCCGGGCCTGACCCAGGCCGAGTCGATGCGCCCGCTGACCAAGGAGGCGCGCTGCGCCTATCAGGTGGCCGCGAACCCGGCGGCCATCACCGTGGCCACGACCCGCGCGCTCCGCGAAGCCACCACGCCGCCCACGGGCCCCGTGTACCTGTCCATCAGCGCGGAGCTGCTGATTCGCGAGGGGCTCGAGGCGCGGATCGGCGAGGCGGCGAGCTATCGCATCGAGCGTCCCGGCCCGGCGCGCCCGCAGACGATCGAGGCGATCGCCCGCCGGCTCGGCGAGGCGCAGTGCCCGGTGCTCATCTTCGGGGACGACGTCTGGCGCGACGGAGCCCAGGCCGAGGCCGTGCGTCTGGCCGAAACGCTCGAGGCGCCAGTGTTCAACACTCGCCAGATCTTTGCGAACTTTCCCACCCGGCATCCGCTCTTCTGCGGCATGTATCCGGTCTCCCGGGAGTTCGAGAAGGTCACCGGCCTGAAGCCGGACGTGGTCTTCCTGGTGGGCTGCCAGGGCGTGCACGGCGGCGTGGCCGAGCCCTGCGTGATCCAGATCGGGCCGAACCCGCTGCTCATGGGCCGCCACTACCCGCTCGACGTCGCCGCGCAGTGCGAGCTGCGCGAGACGTTGCAGGCCCTCAGCGACGCGGTGACGCGCCTGCACACCTCCGACCGGGTGGCGACCTGGGCTCGCCAGCGCGCCAAGGTGCGCGCCTACGCCAGGCTGCTGATCGAGCGCGAGGAGGACCTGGTGCGAGAGCACCAGAACGACCCGATCGTCCACCCGAGCGTGCTCGAGGCGCAGCTGGCGGAGCTGCTGCCGCGCGACTCGATGATGGTCCAGGAGAGCTCGACCGCCCGGACGAGCCTGATGTCCTTCGGACATCAGGCGATGGGCTGGACCCGCAGCGGCGGCGGCTCGCTCGGGTTCGGCGTGGGCGCCGCCATCGGCGCCAAGATCGCCGCCGGGCGCGAGCGCCCGGTCGTGCTCCACCTCGGTGACGGCGCGCTGACGTACAGCGCCGCGGGCTTCTGGACGATGGCCCGCTACAACACCGCGATCCTGACCATCGTCTCCAACAACGACAGCTACCAGATCGTGCGGCACAACTGGGCGCGCGAGGTCCCGGACAGCAAGATGGTGCGGGACGGCAAGTACCCGGGGATCTTCCTCGGCGCCCCGACGACGGACTACGTCGGGCTTGCCCGCTCGCAGGGAGTGGACGGCGAGGCCGTCACCACGCTCAAGGAGCTGGAACCGGCACTCCGCCGTGGCCTCGAGCGGATCCGCGAGAACCGCCCTTACCTGATCGACGTGACCGTCGCGCGGGAAGGCGTCGGCGCCGACTCCACCTGGTATCAGGACGGGCGCATGTAACCCATCGCGGGGAGTCTCGATGGCCTCCTCCGAGGCTCGCTCGGCTCGCCGACCGTAGGCCCGGGTGGGGGCGGGGGCGTTGGGGGGCGCGGGTCCGGCGACCCCTGATGCTTCGCGCGCCGTCGAGCTCGCGGTATTTCCATCTTCGGGATGGGGCGGGGTTCCGTGTGCGGGGAACAGGTCGGCGGACCCGTGGCCCCCCACCCCCCCCCCCCCCCCCCCCCC
>DATIAY010000082.1:0-7053 GCA_035457825.1 Candidatus Methylomirabilota bacterium | reverse complement strand
AATCCAGGCGGCGCTCCGCAGAAGGGGCAGACGCCGAGCGACCAGTCGTGATCGGTCAGGTGCCGGCGGCCGGCGGCGAAGTACGCGTCCAGCAGCGGGCGCAGGCTGCCGACGGCGAGGAAGGCGACGAGATCGGCGTCGAGCCCGATGGCGTCGTCGAGGGTGCCGAACCGCCCGCGGGCGGGAAAGAGCGACCTCGCGGTCACGTCGCCGCGATCCCAGGCCTCGGCGAATCGCTGCAGCCCCGGCGCCGCGTCCGGACGCACGGACCCGGCCAGCTCGAGGACCCGCGCGAGCGACTCCTCGACGGCGCCGGGATCGAGATCGGGCGCGGCGGTCACGATCGCCGGCAGACCGCGGGACCACGGCTCCTGACACGCCTGCGGCGGCCAGTCCCGGGCGGTCGTGACCGGCGGTTCCGTCGCCCAGTGATCGACGAGGTGGCCGTACACGGCGAGCGATTCCGCCAAGGCGCTCCGCCGCCGCAGCAGATCGGCCCAGGCCTCACGCAGGTCGCGGCTGTCCACCTCGATCCGGCCCCGGCCGCCGGGTCGCGCGCCGGCGGCCGGTCGAAAAAGCGCGAGGGGCCCGGAGGCCCCTCGTCGCCCGATTCCCGCTCCGGGCGGTCCCGCTCACGTGTGGACCGACATGACCACCACGTAGCGGAGGATGAAGCCGCCCACGAGCACCAGCGCCGCGGTGACCGCGGACACGGCGCGGGCGCCGTGCATGGTGAACTCCAGGACCAGCGGCACCAGCAGCCCCACGATCACGAGGCCGCCCCAGAACAGCGGCGCCATGGCCCCGCTCAGGAACGGCTGGGCGGCGGCACCGAGCACGGCCAGGAACGCGGCCAGCATCACCAGCTCGAAGATGATGGCGAAGCGATCGGCCCGCTTGACCTTGCTCCATCCGTCGCCGGCCACGGCACCGGTGAGGAACAGGATCAGGGACACCGCGGCCATCCCGGTGGAGGCGCCGGAGGCCAGGAACAGCGCCCCCATGAGGCGCCCCCCGCTCCACGGGGGCAGCGCGGTGGCGCTCAGGAGCACGCCGGTGTAGCTCGCCAGGAAGAAGCCGAACAGCGTGCCCACGAGGCCGATCTTCCGCCGCAGCGCCACCCGCGCGGGATCCGTCGAGAAGCTGAGCACGGACGACACGAACGCGAAGAGGCCGAACACCCCTAGTGCCCAGGACCCGATGGACATCGGATCCCAGAACTTGAACGTCATGAGCATGTTGAGGAAGCGCAGCGGCACCCCCAGGTCGAGGATGAGGAGGACGCCGCAGGCGAGCACCAGCGGCAGCGACAGCAGGTAGCCGATCCGCGCCACCCGGCTGTCCCGCGGGCCGCCGAAGTAGTCGGCGATGGCCGCGGTGAAGTACGCGCCGCCGGCGATGCCGCCCAGGAAGAAGTACCAGACGATCAGCATCTCCCAGTGAGGCGTCTTAAGCATGGCCGCCTCCGTCGCCCCGCCCGCGATCGCGGAAGGCCAGCACGGCGCCGACACCCACGACCAGCGCCGAGGCGATGGACAGCAGCGAGTCGACGACCACGTTGCGCTGCGGCCGCCTGGGGTTCTCGGGGAGATCGTAGGTCGCCGGCTTGGCGAGCAGCAAGAAGAAGGCGTTGAGGCCGCCCAGGAACCCGTTGGAGTCGGCCCCGTACAGGTACGCGTCCTTGAAGCCCATCCGCTTGAGGGTCTCGACGCGCTGCTCGGCCTTCTTCACCAGCTCGTCGCGGAACCCGAACTGGATGGAGTCCGTCGGACAGGCCTTGGCGCAGGCCGGCCCCAGGCCGTTGTGGATGCGGTCGTTGCAGAAGGTGCACTTCTTGGCGGTGCCGGTCTGCTCGTTGAAGCTCACCACGCCGAAGGGGCACGACGACACGCAGTACCGGCACCCATTGCAGGTGTCAGGGTTGATGTTGACGGTGCCGTACTCGGTGCGATAGATCGCGCCGGTGGGGCAGGCGTCGAGACAGCCGGCCTCGACGCAGTGCTTGCAGACGTCGGACATGAGCAGCCACGCCAGGTCCCCGTTCGGCCGCGGCTCCTCGATGAAGCGCACGAGCCGGAAGGTCTGGTCCGTGAAGTGCGACTGGTTCTGGTAGGTGCCCGTCCACTCCGGGGGCTCCAGGCCAAGCTCGTTCCACTGCTTGCACGCCACCTGGCACGCCCGGCAGCCGATGCAGAGCGAGGTGTCCGTGAACATCGCGAGGGTGCGGGCCATGGCTACACCACCCCCTTCTTCACGTTGCACACGAAGGCCTTGGTCTCCTGGATGAAGACCGTGGGATCCCCCACGGTGGCCGACAGGTCGTTGGTGATGTCGCCCTTGCTGCCGGGCAGCGCGTCGATGCCGTTGAAGCCCCAGTGCCAGGGCACGCCGATCTGGTGGATGGTCTTGCCGTCCACCGTGAACGGCTTCAGCCGGCTGGTGACCATCGCCTTGACGTGGATCTTCCCGCGCGGCGACGACACCGTCACCATGTCGCCGTTGGCGATGCCGATCTCCTTGGCCAGCTCGTGGCTGATCTCCGCGAAGTGCGCGAAGTGCAGCTCGGCCAGCATGGGCAGGTAGCGCGACATGACGCCGGAGAGGTGGTGCTCCGTCAGCCGGTAGGTGGTAATCACGTAGGGATAGTCGGGCGAGCCCACCGGCGCCAGCTCGTTCTTCTTGTCCGGGACCGTCCAGATCTTGGCAACCGGGTTGTTCTGCCGCTTCGAGAGCAGGTTCTTGACGGGGCTCTCGATGGGCTCGTAGTGCTCGGGGAAGGGGCCGTCCACCAGCGGGCCGAAGAACGCGCCGACCAGGTCCGTCCGCATGATGAACGGCTTGTCGCCGTTCTTGGCGTCGGGCGCCAGGAACGGGTTGAAGTCGGGGACGTCCATGCCGACCCACTTGCCCTTCTTGTCGGGGGCGTTGCTGGGCGCCTGCGGGTCCCACCAGATGAGCTTCTTCTTCTCGCTCCACGGCTTGCCGTGCAGGTCCGCCGAGGCCCGGTTGTAGATGATGCGGCGGTTGGCCGGCCACGCGAAGCCCCAGCCGTGGCCGAGGTAGTCCTTCTCGTCGGCCGGCTTGCGGGCGGCCGCCTTGTTGGTGATCTTGCCGTCGGGCGTCTCGTTGATGACGCCGGTGTAGATCCAGCACCCGGAGGCCGTGGACCCGTCGTCGGCGAGGTGGCCGAAGGTGCTGACGGCCTGGCCCTTCTTGTAGAGGAGCTTGCCGTCCTTGTCCTTGATGTCCTGGGTGGCGAAGCCGTTGACCTCCTTCAGGACCTGCACCATGTCGGGCTCGTCCGGGTTGCTGCCGTAGGTGAAGTTGGCGGCGAGGAAGCCCTGGTCACGGGACTTCTTGGAGCCCGCGTAGAGCTTCTGCAGCCGGTGGGCGAGGCGCACGATGAGGGCCGCGTCCGAGGTGCAGTCCCCGGGCGGCTTGACGGCCGCCTCGTGCCACTGGATGAGCCGCATGGTGTTGGTGAGCGAGCCGTCCTTCTCGGCGGCCGGCGCCATGGGCAGGAAGAACACCTCGGTCTTGACGTCCTTGGGGTCGACGCCGGGCTCCTTCCAGACGTCGGCGGTCTCGGTGAGGAAGATGTCGGCCACCACCAGCCAGTCCAGCCGCCGCATGGCGTCGCGGGCGAGCTTGGCGTTCGGGCCCCCCACGGCCGGGTTCTGGCCATCGGCGAGGAAGCCCTTGATCTTGCCGTTGTACATGTCCACGAACATGTGCTGGTGGCTGTAGGCGTCGCCGGAGGCCCGCTTGGGCAGCCAGTCGTACCCGAAGTCGTTCTCCTTCGTCGCCGCGTCGCCGTACCAGGCCTTGAGCAGGCTCACCAGGAACTTCGGCTTGTTCACCCAGTAGCCGCCCTTCGGCGTCTCCTTCTCCAGATAGGACTTCAGATCCGGGTGCGGGTCGCGCAGCGGCCAGGCCATGTAGCCGGGGAGGTTGTGGTAGAGGACCATCAGATCCGTCGCGCCCTGCACGTTGGCGTGGCCACGGAGGGCGACGACGCCGCCGCCCGGGCGGCCGATGTTGCCGAGCAGGATCTGCAGCATGCACAGCGCCCGGATGTTCTGGACGCCGTTGGTGTGCTGGGTCAGGTTCAGCGCGTAGGTGATGGCGCCCGTCTTCTCGCGGCCGCTGTTGCCGCAGAAGAGCTTGGCGGCCTCCTCGAACTTCGCCCGGGGGATGCCGCACACGCGCTCCACCATCTCCACCGTGTAGCGGCTGTAGTGGCGCCGGAGGTGCTGGAAGACCGTGCGGGGATCGCTGAGCGTGAGGTCACGCTTGGGGTTGCCCTCGGCGTCGAGCTGGTACTTCCACGACGCCCGGTCGTAGCCGTGCTTGCCGTCGTCGAACCCGGTGAAGAGCCCCTCCAGGTCGGTCGGCGTCTTGAAGGCCGGGTCGAGCAGGAAGGAGGCGTTCGTGTAGTGGACGACGTAGTCCTTGAAGTAGAGGTCGTGGTCGATGGCGTACTTGATCAGCCCGCCGAAGAAGACGATGTTCGTCCCCGAGCGCAGCGGCACGTGCATGTCCGCGGCGGCGCTGGTGCGCGTGAACCGGGGATCGACGTGGAGGACCTTGGCGCCCCGCTCCTTGGCCTTCATCACCCACTGGAAGCCCACCGGGTGATTCTCGGCCATGTTCGAGGTGACCATGATGACATCCGAGTGCTGGATGTCGATCAGGTTGGTCGTCATCGCCCCGCGACCGAACGTGGTCCCCAAAGCTGGGACCGTGGCGGAGTGTCAGACTCGAGCTTGATGCTCGTGGTAGACCAGCCCCAGCAATCGGTTGAACTTCGTGAGCAGGTAGCACTCCTCGTTGTCGATGCACGCCGAGCCCAGCGAGGCGACGGCCTCCAGCCGGTTCACGGTGACGGGCTTGCCGTCCTTGCCCGGCTCCCGCTCGATGAAGTGCTTCTCGCGGGTCTCGTAGTAGCGCTTGGCGATCTCCTCGTACATCCAGTCGAGCGGCTTCTCCTCCCACTTGTCCGAGCCCGGCGCCCGGTAGAGCGCCTTGGTCGGGCGGAGCGGATTGTTGGAGAGCTGGATGGTCGCCGCGCCCTTGGGGCAGAGCCGGCCGAGCGTGTGCGGCGTCTCGGGGTCGCCCTCGATGTCGATGATCTTGTCGTCCTTGCTGTAGATCAGCTGGCCGCAGCCGACGGCGCAGTAGGGGCAGACGCTGTGGGCGACCTTCGCCTCCTTGATCTTGAGGGAGGTCGCCGCGGCCTGGACCGGCGCCAGATCGATGGCGCCCGCACCGACCGCGACGCCGGCGGCGCTAGTGGTGCCGAACTTGATGAAGTCACGTCGCGACAAGCTCATGGGAGGCCTCCATGGTAGGGGCGGCGTTGCCTGCCGGCCCCTGAAGAGCTCGCAGCGTGGTGCACGCTCGTCGGGCCTAGAACTCGGGGCTCGTGAGCTCGTCCCAGACGCGGCGGACGACGACGATGCGCTGTCCTCCGCTTGGTCTCGGCTCCAGCCGGATGATGTCACCGGGCAGCAACGCCTCGAGGCCGCCGGTGGGTCCCTCGCTGGCCTCGACGACGGTCTCGGCGCCACATGCGACGTCGGTGCAGGCCTCGGCGGGACCCTTCACGCGCAGGCGACCGGCTTCCTTGAGGATCTCGACCACGGTGAGCCGGCCTGCCTGCAGGTTCTCGAACAGGCTTTCAGCCATCGCCGTTCCTCCTCGACCCGACGGCTCCCGGGTGCCCGGGCCGTGTGCGACGTTAGCTGGCTGGAATAGTGGCGGAATGCTAGAGCGGTCCGACCGCGTTGTCAAGTTCGACACCTGTCAGGCCAGTCAGGCCTGCCGGCCCCCCCTGGAGCCTGCCACAGAGCGGAGCGGGGCTCGCGGGCTGGGGGTCAGCTCTTGGGCCCGGGCTCGCCGGCGTCGTCGATCCGCGCGTACAACCGCAGGCGACCCTCCAGAAGGTGGCGCGCCTCGTCGGAATCGCCGCGGGCCAGGGCCTCGAGGATCCGCCGCCGCGTGCCGGGATCGACGATCGGCGCATTGATGTACGGGTTGTAGAAGCGCCCGAGCCAGATCAGGATCCGATCCACCCGGTCGGCATCGTCGAGATGCTCCTGCGCCTCCTTGAACAGCTCCACCGCGTGGTCGTCACGCTGGCGGAACTTCAGCCGTCGCCGGTGCCGGGCCGCGTCCGCCGGCGGGTCCGGCGCGTCAGCCACCGACGAGCACCGCCCCGAGCTCGAGCCCCTGCCCCGCGTAGAGGTTCAGGCCATCCGGGCGCACGTAGCCGCACACCGTCACGTTGAGCTGCTCGGCCAGGGCGACGGCCATCTCCGTCGGCGACGTACGCGAGGCCACGACGGGCACGCCCATACGGGCGGCCTTCAGCAGCATCTCCGACGAGATGCGGCCGGTCGAGAGCAGGATCCGGTCGTCCGTGGGGATCCCGCGCAGCAGCGCCTCGCCCTTGATCTTGTCGACGGCGTTGTGCCGGCCCACGTCCTCGGCGACCACGAGCAGCCGCTCACCGTCGCTGAGCGCGGCGCCGTGGATGCCGCGCGAGGCCTGGTAGTGCACGGCGGCGGCGAAGAGGTCCTTCATCCGCGCGGCGAGCTGCTCGGGCCGGACGCGCAGCGTGGACTCGAGCCGCGGGAACAGCCGGTGGTCGATGCGGAAGGTGATGCCGCCCCCGCACCCCGAGATCAGGATGCGCTCGGTGGGCAGCGTCACCGGGCGGGCCAGGGTGACGTCGGCGCGGCCGTCCACCGGGGAGACCTCGAGCGCCCGGACGTCCTCCAGCCCCCCGATGATCTTCTCCATCCACAGGCAGCCGATCACGAGGGCATAGGCGGCACAAAGGCCCAGTTGACGGAACGACGGAGCGCTCATTCTCGGACGTCCCGCCCCTCCGCCCTCCCCCCACGCGCAGCTAAAATTCGAACGTCAGCGTCGGCGCCAGATCCAGGTTGCCGAGCGCCGCCGCGCCTTCCTTCGAATGGTAGAGCGCACGGCCGTTTTGGTTTTCTACGGCCCGGCGGATCAGCCACTGGACCGATGTCGCATTCTCTG